>JAGVGM010000289.1 GCA_020057065.1 Thermodesulfovibrionia bacterium | reverse complement strand
TCATAAAGAATGGAAACACGGTGAGTTCGAAATGATCACTCCTTTTGATTCTCTGTGGGAGTTAAAAACGATTATAGAAAATTCAACCTTCTCCAACTGTTTTTTTAGCTCCATGCATGCCTCAAATTATTATGCGATCCGGGGCACCATGCCTAAAGATAAGGATAAAGTGCTCAAACAGCTCAAAGCTTTATTGTCCAGAAAAGATCTTGACATGTTGCGGCCGGAATTTCTGAGAGGGTTATAAAGCGAATGAAAGGCCGTTGTCTTTTACTGTTGATGATCAGAGGCTTGAAGTTCGGGATATTATATGCAGGTGGGCGGAACCGGAGAAGGATTTTTTTAAGGTGATCGCTGATGATGATAAAGTGTATACCCTTAGCTGGAATCGGAAATCGGATCTGTGGCTTATTGAAAAGACTTTGTAAAGGGTGATCCGGTTTGTTTGTGAGTTTTGCTTGACAATCTACTTAAATGTTCATCAAATGTGAACTAATCGTTCATACATCGTGAACACTTGTCAGGGGGCAAGAGTGGAAAGCATTTTTTCTACAAAAGAACGGATCAAGATACTGAAAGCCGTTGTCTTTAGCAAGTAGCCCATCAGTGTCAATGTCAAATGTCATTGCCGCCAGGCTTAATATAAGCAAAAGGTTGGTTTCTAAATAAAGATTGTGGAAGGTAGGAAATGAAAACAGAGACTTACTTTTCTGTAAAGACGCCTCTTAGTATTGAAGTAAGAACAACAGTTCAGTATTGGGAATATCTTGTTACATTTAAACATCCAGTAATAAAAAACAAGGAAGGCATTATAAAGGCTGCCCTGCAAACGCCTGATGAGATAAGACAAAGTAAAATGGACAAAGATGTCTTTCTTTATTACAAACAGTTTGATAGACTATATTGCGTGGTTGCAAAACACACAGGAATGGAAGGCTTTTTAATAACTGCATATCCTACCGATAAGGTAAAGGAAGGAGATGTAATATGGGCAAGGTAGTTGTTTACTATCACAAGGATTCAGACACAATGGATATATGGTTTGGAAATCCCGAAGATGAGGTTATATGTGAAGAGGCAGGAGAGGGTATTATTCTGAAAAAAGATAAAAATGGAAAGACCATTGGTATTGAAAAGCTCTATGTGAGTAAAACAGTCGGCATAAATCAACCATTGCCTGTCGAGTTAGTGGTAGCTTAACATGACCGATCCTCCCATTCGGACACAGCAGACAGCTTTAGCTGTCTGTGCCAGAAGAACAACAGGCTAAAGCCCATTGTTGTGGGTATTCACATCAACGAACTGGGGCTGAACCGAGCTAACTGTCTGGAAACAATATGAAAGAACTTTAAATCGGGCTTGATTTTGGCCTTAACAGCTTGTTTTTCATAGTTAAATGGGATATATATCTGGCGTTGTTCTGGCGTATTTAGTTTGACAATCTACTTTATATTTTGAAGGGTTTGCATTTCACGGAGGATAGTTAAATGATTACAAAACTGAATGTTACCGGCTTCAAGGGTTTTGAGCAGCTTGAATTACCGAAAATTTCAAGGGTGACACTTATCGGTGGGAAAAATAATGTCGGCAAGACGGCGCTTTTAGAAGCATTATTTATGTTCTTTGATCGGTTGAATCCACAAATGATTCTACGTCAATCTGCTTGGCGCGGCGTAAGTATGCTGCCTCTGGATGCGGATACCATGTGGACACCGATCTTTTATAAGTTCAACATGGAAAAACCTATTACCGTCTGTGCTACGATGGTCGATATCGAAGAGGAGATGACAATCAGGTTTAACCCTAGCTATGTACCTTCGATAGTGCATGCCAAGACGGTAAAAAAGGGGACTCCTGCCGCGCAAATTTTGACAGATCAGGCTCCAACGCCTTCTTATGCCCTGGATCTTCAATATCAGCAGAAAAACAAAGAAAGCCAAACAGCCCACTTAATCATCGGCCCTACCGGCTTAGGACTGCAAGTCGATTACATGGTTTCACAAAAACGTACTGCTGTTTTTTTAGGAGCGCGTATACGTGTGAATCCAGCCGAAGATGCAGAAAGATTCGGTAAACTTGATATTGTAGGTAGACAGGACAAAATTTTGGAATTCCTGAAGATTCTTGAACCTGAATTGAGGGATTTATCCTCCATCACAATTGGTGAGACTTCGCTGATCCACGGTGATATAGGCATGGGGCGAAAAATTCCAGTTGCTTATATGGGAGACGGCATGTCCCGTCTTTTATCGATCATTCTTGCCATCGCAACCTCACCGGGCGGTCTTGTATTGATCGATGAATGCGAAAATGGAATTCATCACTCTAAGATGTCCAAGGTATGGGAGGGAATCGGATGGGCAGCACGTGAATTTGACTGCCAGGTTATCGGTACTACACATAGTTATGAATGTCTGGAGGCGGCTCACGAGGGCTTTGCTGGAGAATTGGCAGGGGATTTCAGCTATGTAAGAATTGATAAAATTGGGGATCGGACAGTCGCCAAGACCTTTGATTACGAGTCGTTGACCGTTGTCATTGATGCAAATATGGAGGTGCGTTGATATGGCAGCCTGTAATCGAATCGAAATCAAAAAGACAAAGCTTCTATTGGCGGAAGGCCGCGATGCCAAATACTTCTTTATATGGGCCTGCGAAGCATATCGTATTACCGGCATTCAGGTTCTTGATTTTGGCGGTGTAGATAGCCTGCACGGATATTTGCAGAATCTTCCCAAATTGCCGGGTTACGAAATTGTGGAAACGATAGTTATTGTCCGTGATGCTGAGAATGCACCCAATGACGCGATTCGCAGCATTAAAGGATCTTTGAAAAATGCCGGCTTGCCTGTTCCCCCGAAAGCTTTTACTTTTACTAAAAGATTGCCGCGTGTAGCGTATATGCTATTTCCGGGATTCGTATCGTCGGAAGAAGACACTTTGTTGAGCGGTAATTTGGAGACACTTTGCATGAGTATGGTTAAGGGCGATAGCGTTCTCCAGTGTGCCGATCAATATATGCAATGTCTTCAATCCATTAAGCAGCAAGTAGAGCATCCGCATAAAACCAGGTTGTACACATATCTTGCCGGCAAAAACTTTGCCGGTTTGAAAATTGGAGAAGCTGCCAAAGCTGGTGCCTGGAATTGGGAATGCAGCCAGATTGAGCCATATAAGCGGATTATTATGAGCATGTAGCTGGATAATAGGTTTTACAGGTTCCCCAGAATCTCATGAGTGATGCTGTTGAAGCAATGAAGAATCAAGGCGTTTATGGAACAGTTAAAAATCTTTCAAATACTAAACGGATAAGTGTTCGTAAAAAAAAGATAATCAATTCCTGAAACCCTAATCGACCAGCTAGCTCTACTGCATGGCGGATGAGGAAATTACAATTGTAGAGGGGAGAGGCAGATAACCGCCTCTCCTATCCAGACACAACAGACAGCTTTAGCTGTCTGTTTGAGGCAAGAGGCAAGGTTGTCTGTCTGAAACGAAGCTGTCTATCCTCGGCTGCAACAGACCGCTTTAGCTGTCTGTGCTGGAAGAACAACAGGCTAAAGCCCATTGTTGTGGGTATTCACGTCAACGAACTGAAATCTTGACATTTTCATAATTATAAGTACAATGTACATATGACTGAGTTACGGTTTGAATGGGATAAACGTAAGGAAAAGGCTAACATAAAAAAACATGGCATTTCTTTCGATGAAGCTCGCACAGTTTTTTACGATGAAAATGCGATTCAATTTTTTGACCCTGACCATTCCAATGATGAAGACCGTTTCATTCTACTTGGAATAAGCTTTAGACTTAGGGTTCTCGTCATCTGTCATTGTTTTCGGGAAAGCGATACGGTTATTAGGATTATCTCTGCCAGAAAAGCAGATGGCGAGGAAGAAAATGAATACTGGAGGCATAGAAGATGAGAGATCATTACGATTTTTCCAAAATGAAGGGACTTAAAAACCCCTATATAAAATATTTAAAACAACCGGTTACTATGCGGCTCGACCGTGACACTGTTTCATATTTCAAGTCTATGTCGGAAGAATCGGGTATTCCTTACCAAAACTTAATAAACCTTTACCTTCGTGACTGCGCTGTTAATCACCGAAAACTGCACATGAAATGGCAGACTGAAAATGGGGAGCAACAGGTTTGAGAAGGATACTCATTTTTCTGTGCTTCATTCCTGCCTCTTAACCTAAGCATTGGACGACACTGTAATGAATAGATGTAAAAGCTTAACATGACCGACCCTCTCATTCACCCACAACAGACAGCTTCAGCTGTCTGTCTGAGGCAAGGCTGTCTGTAGCAAAGCTGTCTATCCTCGGCTGCAACAGACAGCTTCATCTGTCTGTGCTGGAAGAGCAATGGGCTAAAGCCCATTGTTGCGGGTATTCACAGCTATTCCAGTAAGCACGTAGGGGCAAAAAATTTTTCGCCCCTACGTGCTGTTGATGGTCAGAGGCTTGAAGTTGTGGTTAGAAAATCTTCAGGAGACAATCTATGACCAACCTGCCGGATAAATTACCCCGCTCCGAGATACTTCTCTACCAGACCGAAGACGGAAAAATAAAGATTGATGTCCGTTTTCAGGAGGAGACGGTTTGGCTTTCACAAAAGCTAATGGCTGAGCTGTTTCAAACAACGAAACAGAACATTAGTTTACATATTAAAAGAATCTATGAAGAAGGCGAACTATCTACTGAAGCAACTGTCAAGCAATTCTTGACAGTTCAAATCGAAGGCGGCAGACAAGTAAACCGTTATGTTGATTTTTATAACCTTGACATGATAATTTCTGTGGGTTACCGGGTTAAGTCACTGGTCGCTACCCGTTTCCGTCAATGGGCAACGCAAAGACTTCGCGAATACATCGTCAAAGGTTTTGTCCTGGATGACGATCGTTTTAAGGAGGTTGGAGGCGGTAACTACTTTGATGAACTGCTTGCACGCATTCGCGACATCCGCGCATCGGAAAAGGTTTTCTGGCGCAAGGTGCTGGACATCTATGCCACTAGTATTGACTACGACCCTAATACGGATATGTCGCGGCAATTCTTCGCAATTGTGCAGAATAAGATTCACTGGGCCGCCCATGGCCACACTGCCGCCGAGGTCATTATCGGCCGGGCAAATGCTTCCGAGCCCAACATGGGACTCACTTCATGGATAGGGTCAAAACCTACGCTGGCCGATGCCGAGGTGGCCAAAAACTACCTGATGGCTGAGGAACTGGACACCCTCAACCGCATCGTTTCCATGTATTTGGACTTTGCCGAACTCCAGGCGTTCAACCGCAAGCCCATGTATATGAAGGACTGGATCGTCAAGCTGGACGATTTTCTCAGGATCAGCGAGCGCGAAATTCTCACTCATGCAGGTTCGGTAAGTCACGAAACGGCAATCGAGAAAGCCCGGGTGGAATACGAGAAATATCACAAAATGATTATTGATGCCCCTTCTCCTGTGGAAAAGCATTTTATTGAGGCGATAAAGGAAGTAAAAAAGCTGGAAAAGAGTAAACCACAAAAAATACAAAAAACCCAAAAGAGAAAAAAGAAGTGAAATGGTTTTTTGGGGGGGCGTGTATTTAGATCATTGTTCAAATTATCGTATCGTTCCTAAACCTGGGCAAACAGAGACAACTGCCTCTCTTAAGGATCAAAATTTTCATCGTGACTAGAAATTATTCTAAAGTGACTGCATACTCTGGTTATAAAGCGAATGAGATGCCGTTGTCTTTTACTGTTGATGATAAAAGGCATGAAGTTAGGGATGTTATAAGCAGGTGGGCGGAACCGGAGAAGGATTTCTTTAAGGTAATCGCTGATGACGGTAGAAAATATACCCTTAGCTGGAATCGGAAATCGGATCTATGGCTTATTGGAAATATTCCTGAAAAACAGTGCGAACAATAAACCGAGGTCTGTAAAAAATGCATGGTCTTGACTATTTTTCATTATTATACTTATCGCTCCAGCATATCAGTGGCTTTCGAGTTTACCTTAAGCAAAGGGTTGGTTTTTAATTTCTTCTAAAAAGGGCTTTACACATAAAAGAAATTATTGTTATAAATACGTTACACTTTATAATAGCATGGGAGGAAAAATCTATGCTGTCCAAACATATCTGGAAAGAAAAGTAAGGAATTCAATAATGAGTGTAATCTTAAATCTGTGGAGAGACTGGGCTAAGTATTAATGAAAATAAAATTATTTGTGGGTATAGTAATAAGCCTTGTTTTTCTGTATCTTGCCCTTCGCAATGTGAGCTATGGAAACCTGGTGATTTCACTGCAAAAAGCGGATTATCTCTATTTAATTCCCGCCATTCTTCTAGTATTGCTTACTATGTGGCTTCGAGCTATAAGGTGGCGTTATTTATTGGAGCCGATAAAAAGGGTTAAAAATCATAGTCTGTTCTCAGCAGTAATGATAGGATTTATGGCCAACAATGTATTGCCTGCCAGGATAGGGGAGTTTGTCAGGGCATATGCTGTTGGCAGAAAAGAGAATCTAAGCAAGAGTTTATCTTTAGCAACTATTCTTGTTGAAAGGATATTTGATGGCTTTACCCTGTTAGCATTTCTATTGGGGATACTAATATTTTTTCCCGTACCCGATTGGCTAAAAAAGGCAGGAATCTCAGCATTTGTATTCTATGCCTTGATTATTGTCTTTCTTGTGCTCTTAAAGAGATATAAAGAAAATATGCTAAAGTTTTTGAATTATATACTATCACCTATTTCTAAACGTCTGTCTCATAAAACTGATGAAATCTTAATGTCTTTTATAGCCGGTTTCGATATTTTAAAGGGTAAAAAACAGATAGCATTAATCCTGTTTTATTCCTTTTCCATATGGACAATATATGCTGTTTTAACGCTACTGGTTTTTATATCGTTTAATTTTAATCTCCCGGTTTATGCCCCTTTCCTTCTCACTGTGATCCTAACCTTTGGTGTAATGATCCCTTCTTCCCCCGG
>JAGVGM010000059.1 GCA_020057065.1 Thermodesulfovibrionia bacterium | reverse complement strand
GTCCTAATCATTCCATGAAAGTTTCTCATTCCGTTGACGACAACCCCTCCGCCATCTACGCTTGCAAAGGCTGCTGGGCGTCGATCATGCCCTTTAGAATGCTATCGGGCTTGATACTCAGCGCCTTGAACGATCCTTCCTCAACCACCCTACCATGTCTCATCACATAGACCTGATCAGCCTTGGCGATTGTTGAGAGCCGGTGTGCAACAACCAGAATCGTGGTGTCCTGAGCAACCTGTTCCATGGACTGCTGAATGAGTAGCTCCGACTCTGAATCTAAAGAGCTCGTTGCCTCATCAAGAATAAGTAAGTCAGGTTTGCGCAGCAGTGCCCGTGCAAGCGCAATTCGCTGGCGCTGTCCACCGGACAGGCGAACACCGCGATCACCAACAAGGGTACCGATGCCTTGGGGCAATTCTTTGACGAAATCCTCCGCATTGGCGAGCCGCAAAGCCCCCCAAAGATCGTCCTCCTTCGCCTGTTCAAAAGACCACAGCAGATTGTCTCTAATCGAGCCGTTAAACAACAGCGGGTCTTGAGGCACATATCCAATCCGCTCACGAAAACTGTTTTGCTTCCAATCCCCGAGCGACACGCCATCAATCAGGACTTGGCCTCTCTCTGGAATTTGCAAGCCTAAAACAAGATCTGTCACCGTAGATTTGCCCGAGCCGGACTCGCCAACCAAGGCAGTCATTTGGCCCTTGGGAATGTGAATATTAAGACCTTTAAGCGTCTGTATACGTCCCGGGTAGGTGAAATCCAGGTCTTTGAGTTCAACACCGCGTTCCATCTGCGTAAAGATGCGCCGCCCTTCAATCTCTTCAACCTTGGCCGCCTTTTCTCGCAGTGAAATTAACTGCTCATAACTGGGCAGAAAATTGCTGATTTGGATGTTGCCCTGAAGCAAGTCCGAAAGTATAGGCATAGCGGCCAGCAGGCTCCACATCACTGCCGCCAGTTCAGAGATACGCGCCTGTTGTTGGATCGTAAACCCCATCGCGATTACCACAGACAGCATGGCCAAAGGTTTGAAGAAGCTGGGCACTACAGTAGCAAGGGTGTGCGAACGCAGGGTGACATGCACATGTCGATCGAAGGCCATCAGGTAACGTTCCCGTGACTGGGCTTGACGCCCAAAACCAAGGATAAGACGCGCCGCGCCCAGTACTTCGCTCAAGACGCCCATCAGCACATTGGCTGTCTCGGTGTTTCGCTTGCCCAAACGATAGCTGATTCGATGCAAGAGCATGAATGGCACACCAAACAGCACTGTGAGACCCAACGCTGTGAGAGTCATGGGGGCATTTAGCCAAAGGGGGACGGCCAGGTAGATACCGATCTGGATCACCTGGGCAAACAGGGTCGCCAATTGGCCGAGGGTATCTCCAATGGTGTTGAGTTCCTTATTCAGGGTGTTGAGCAGACGGCCCTGTTCCGAGCCACTGAAAAACTCCCATCTGGCCTTGAAAAAGGTGTGCAGGGCGTCGCCAAAAAGCCCGCGCACCACGGCGTACTTGATGCGCAGGATTGCATAACGAATCGCAACCTCCAGCGTGCCTTTGAGCAAATTAAAGCCGACGAAAAAGAACCCAAAGAACCAGAAACTGGGCGACATGCTGATTCCCGAGAAGAACCTGAGTACGACCTGCGTGATGCGACTAGGTTTTCCCAATGATGGGTCGAGCAGGAAATCCGCCATGGGCACAATTGCCAACACCGACATCGCAGCCACTACGCCCTCCACGACCAAGAGCAGGAAAAGCAGGCTAAAATGCCTTGGGTAGCGGGTTAGAAACTCGCTGAATATCGCAACGATGCTGGATGATTTATTCACAGGTTCAGACATATTGACCAGCGCGGGCCGGGTGCATTGTGGCTCCAATTCATTTCAGCCATTCGCGGTTGTTTCGCAGGAAGCGTGCACCGAAGCGCGCACGAATCTCGCCATGCATGGGTTGTCCCTGATCTGCATCCACCGCATCGGTGGGAAATATCTCCCAGAAGCGTCGCTGCAGGGTTTCATCGTCTTCGTGGGGTTGCCAAGTGCTGTTCAGGCGTTCGGCCATTTCAATAACAACATCGCGGATTTCTTCAGGAGTGTTTTCTATTAACTTGATACCTTGGGATTCGTAACCGGAGGTGGTCCAGCAGAAACCAAGGTCTTGGTTGAAGATTTCGCTTAACACCAACTCTCGATTTTCAGCCGCCGCGTAATGGTGCTTCATGATACCGAGACATTGTGTCCTGAAGGTGGCAAAATAACCTAATGGGACAATGTTTACATATACAATTGGACGGCGGAATACACACGGCACGGCATCGAAACCAGTCCCCACTGAAATGCAAAACTTACACTTTGCCCCAAGATAAATATCCATGAAGTCATTGCGCATTCCATTCGTAGCGTAATCAATGATTCTTGGGTGTGCTGTCTTCATAGCCTTCCTGACTATCGCCCCCATCCTAATCACAAAGTAGCCTCGATCGGCGAGTTCCTCGGCAGCCAGAATGTGGTTCTGAATGTCGCAGTCACGGTAGTTGTGATAGCTCCAGTCCCCCGGTTGGAGGACATCACGATAGGCGCTATCGCGGACGATCAGACAGACAAAAGGTGTGTCTGGCGGAATTCCCATCGCCCTCAAGCCGGCTGCGCCGCGCGCTTCTTCTTCAGGGGTAAATTCCAGATGGGGTGGAAATCGGTCCAACAGGTTATGCACATCCCGATCACGCTGGGTATTGTTGCCGATCTCGTGAACCGCACCCCCGGGTATCAGCCGATTGACTCGGCTGATGGGGTCTAGAATCCAGGAAGGCCAGACGCGCAGGACCCGCTTCCACATTTTTGCCAGTTGTTGATTGCAGATTGGCATATAAGCCATGTAGAAAAGATCCACATGGCGCCGTTTTGGGACATTAATGCATGCATCTCGCTCGCAGAGATACAGCTCGGTATTGGCAGCAAAATGGCCGATGTACACGCTAATCATGCCACCCCATCGCACCAGCACCCATGATCTGATTAGGCGGAACACGAGTGCAACGGGTAAAGCGAGGAGAATTAGCAAGGCGAGCTTCATTTTTCTAAACAGCATTGCCCGCCCGCCCTGCTGAATCTCTGTCAGTTGACGCTTGATAAATGTTTCTGCGCTCATAAGTTCCAATTAGTCGTTATTTGCTTGTACGTAAGACTCACACGTCCCCCGCATACATGAACACGAGAGATTTGCATAACCACTATACTTGAGAGAACTCCATAAACTTTCAGTAAAGATGTTGTCCATTGGCCGGTCTGGAACATCTCTGATGTAATTCCTTTTTCCCCGTCTCATAAAAATGAACCTCCCTAAGGCAAGACCGCAGGGTATCCCAAAACGAAATGGAACTTTATGTTTGCACATTCATCCCCGTGACAAGATGGCATGGGATTCCAAGTTAAAATCTTTCAAAAAAGATTTCTTACTATAATTTCTAGATCGTTATCTGATAATCTATTTTTCAATAGTCCCTTCTGACTTCTGTCAATATTTAACAGAATAGAATCACACTCACTTTTATCAACATCAAATACTTTCAATGATGTTGGTAACCCTAATTGGCTAAACCATCTCGTAATTAGCTCAAAGATATCATTGCCGTCGGATGTGTCATTAATATTTTCATTTTTAAAACATTTTTGTGAAAATCTCGCAGCTTTTTTTAAAAACATCTCATCTTTTTTGCCTTTCAGCTTAACCCAAGCCGGAATAATGACCGCAATAGCAGCACCATGAGGAATATTGTATAACCCACCTATAGCGTGTGCAATGATATGGACTTCAAAAGTAATTTTACCTCTACCAACAAACAAAAGTGGATAAAAAGATAGCGTTGATGCCCATAACAAATCTGCCCTGTTTTCCACATTCTGAGGATCTACCAAGAATTGTTTTGAAATATTAATAATTGACAACATCAGAGCTTCAGCAAGGTTATCTTGAATTTCTAAAGAAATTACTTCCCCATTAAAGTATGGCTCAAAAACATGACTAAACATATCGACTATTCCATAAATAGTGTAATCCATTGGTAATGATAATGTTAAATAAGGATCCAAAATAGCTACTTTTGGATTCAAACAGGGGGATCCAATTCCTATTTTTTCCTTTGTGTCTTGATTTGTAATAACAGTTCCTCCGTTTATTTCAGATCCTGAAGCTGCAACCGTTGGAACTGCTATTATTGGTAAAGCTACTTTGGGCCTTTTATCAGAATTAAAAAAGTCCCAAACATCATGATCTACTAAGGAACCAGCAGCAATTGCTTTTGCAGCATCAATGGCACTTCCACCTCCAACAGATATAACTGTCTGAATCTTATTCTTTTTCGCTAAATTAATCCCCTCTCTGACAATATTCAATGTAGGATTTGAAGGAACACCTGATAATTCAGAGAAATCAAATCCTAGTTCTTTTATTGAATTAACAATAACTTGATATGTCCCATTTTTTTTAATACTATTTTTCCCATATACTAAAAGAATGGGGCCACCATAATTCGGCAACTCATCTATTAGACTAGTAATTTTGCCAGTGCCAAAAAGTATTTTTGTTTGGTTTATAAAATAAAAATCTTTCATAATTAGCTAATGCCTGCAAAAACCGCGAAATATTTCAGGGATAAATCCAACTATCACATTATTTCTATAAAACAGATCAGCAACTTCTGTAAATCTTGTTCCTCCAGCCGGCACCACTCCTCCTTTGCATCCAGCATCTATCAAAACTTGTGGAGCATCTACATACGGGAAAAAGGCATCCGCGCAAAAAATCGCACCTCTGGTACTTTTCCCGTATTTCTGTGCTTTCCAAACTGCAATTTCAGCAGCTTCAACAGTTGATGGCCCGCCTCCGACACTTATCAAACAATCATCTTTTGCCAATGCCACTTCATTTCCACCGTGAAATGACGAATACGCAACCGACCAGGCAATAACGTAAGAAGATACTGACTCTCTATCATAATCCATTCGATGCCAGTTGAGGTCTTTTATCGATAACACATAATTATTTGGTTCTTGTATTAGACATCCACCTTTTATAGATTTATATTCATCATGGCCGAATGCGTACTCTAAATTATATAAATTTTTATTTATGAAAATCTTAGTTTTTGCTCTTTGACCTAAAATATCAACTGCTTCATTATCCATCTCGGGAGATAAAATTACATCCAACATCCAATTGCCATCACCAAACTTTCCCTTTTTTTTACTGCTTTGCTGTAATAAATTAGCCTCCTCTTTCGCAATCATAAAATTGCAAATAAATTCTCCTCCCCAAATTGCTACTGGATTTCCCCACAATGCTTTTTCGATTGCTTCAATTTGTGATCCCCAACTTAAAGCCATTCCACAGGGGTTTCCATGTTTGGCTGCAATAGCTATATATGGCACCTTGCCATAATATTTAAATAAGGCATTAGAAGCTTTATTCATCGTAGTTAATAAGTAATCAGCATCGGCTAAATTAGTATAGCAAGGTATTTCACCAAAGATTTGATCTGACGTTAGCAGGGAATATAATTCACACCCGCTCATATCTTTAAACAAAGTTGCTTTTTGATAAGGATTTTCCCCATTAATAAGATCCCTCACTTTTTCAAATTGCTGATATTTAGCTTCCGCATCAACAACGCCTGCTATTTCAATGTAACGATTAACAATGTTTCTCAGAGCCAATCTCTGTAATTTATTTATTAGGTCCTTTTGGATTTCACCAGTGAGTTCTATTTGTATAATAATTTCTTCAAGATTTGTGAAATTTATTACAGGTATTCGATCCCCCTTTATCGATAGAGCTAAAAGCGTATGTCCTCCAATATCAAATCCCTTATCCAACGTATAAGGAGTATCAAAAACCAAATCAATCCTATTTTCGGCACTTTCCTCAGTCAATGCATATTCTATCTTAGGATGAAGAGTAGGCGGGAAACCATAATCTATTTCTATCCCGACAAAGTCTGCAACATTGATTACAGCAATCGAGTTAGATTTTAAAAAATCATAAGCTTTTGAGGTTGCTATTAGCTCCCATCCATGCTTGACAAACAAGCAAGCTAAACTTGATAATTTTTCTGTTGTTTCTATCGTTGATATTAAAGCTCTTTTTTTC
>JAGVGM010000144.1 GCA_020057065.1 Thermodesulfovibrionia bacterium | reverse complement strand
TAATGCGGGCTCTCCATTTTATTCTGAACTTGCAGAATTTGTTAAAAATACAGCAGAAATGCCTAACCTCAAAGAGGAGTTAGAGGCAGAACATACTGCTTTGTTTGCACTTCCCTCCGGCATTCTCCCTCAAGAGGCAGCGTATCTTGACAGGGAAAAGAGACTTGGCGGCAGGGTTACTATGAGTGTCAGACAGTTTTACGAAGAGGCAGGGATGGAGATTCTCGATAGTTGTATTGAGATGCCTGACCATATGGGAATGGAACTGGAGTTTATGGGTTTTCTCTGTAAGCTTGAAAAAGAATTACGAGAGGGTTCGGATCAGTCTGCATTAGAGCGGTGTATAAAATTACAGAAAAACTTTTTAGGCGAGCATCTTTCAAAATGGGCATATCAATGTTGTGAGAAGGTCCTCAGAAAGGCGACATATGGATTTTACAAAGCTATTGCGCATTTCACACTGGAATTTATGAAAAGAGAAGAAGAATACGTTTCAGACCTCTATTCAAAGATCTGTAAGGAAGGAGAAGAATTATGCGAAACAGGCATCTGAATTTTGTACTCGCAATTGCGGTTATTAGTCTTATAGCCTATGGATTGAATGCGCCTGCATGGTCAGAGGAGACAAAATGGTCAGAGGAAGGTGTTGTGACAAAAGAAGGGAAGAAATATCCTCACCCCCATATCCTCCATCTTGAGGCTATAAGTCAGAGAACCGCAGATTTTTCCGGAAATGAAATTATAGATTGGCCAAACTTTTTAGGCTCACTGAATGACAAAATCCAGATTTTGTCATTCAGTGCAGGCGCAAAGATGGCTATAAGTGGTTTAAAACCTCAGGCGTTAAGCGGCGATGAAAAAACAATTGTTGTTAATGAGATGAACAAGCTCCTTGTTAATGAAAATCTTCCTTCTCTCTTAAGAGACATCGTTACGTTCAGCAGAGATACCGGGAAGTTTGAGTCGGAATATAGCAAAACTAAAAGCAAAGAAGATCTCAAATGGCTAAACAGGAGTATTATAAACGATATGTTCCCACAGACCACCCGTATAGGAAAGGTTAAGGAACTCAGAAGGATGACCTGCACAACCTGCCATGAGGCCTATGCCCCAAAAGAAGAGCTTAAAGAAGCCGGTATTGAAGAAAAGACCGTGATGGAGTGTTTCTCAAAGGCAATTGCCGGTGAAAGGGGTATGGAGGAATGTATTGAGAAAGCTAAGATATTAAGAGAATCAAAGATCCAACCTTATGGTCCATTGAAACTCTTTGTACAGAGGAATAATACAGAAGGATATGTGCCCTTACTTGTTGCGGTGCATCCGGAAGAGCCCTACACCTTTAAGCCACTGCTAAAACGGCTTGTGTGCGTTGAGTGCCATAGCCGTGAAAGAAAGGTGGATAAAGTAATGGGGCGTGATGGGAAGGTTAAAGAAATCTCACTATTCTATGGCGCTGGAAGTGAAAAACGTCTTATCCATAAACCCGAATAATGCAATTAACCACAGAGCACAGATATAAAATTTTTCATTTCTCTGTGACCTGTGGTTTTATTTAACTGCATTTTCCGGGTTAATATAAAAAATAAAACGATGAACGTCAGCAAATACATTTTAGGTGGTGTCTTCACAGTTTTTTTCCTGTATGCATTGTCTTTGTCGGCATATACGGCAGAGATTGACGGGAAGGGTGAGTCTGCTTCACAAGGTGAAGAAGAGACAAGGATGTATATCCGGGAACTGGAGAAACGTATTTCAGATCTTGAATCTCTTGTTAATAGTCTTTTGCAGGGGAAAAAAGCAGAACCAGCGCTTCCAGCACCAGCAGCTACTGAGGTAAAAGAGAAAAAGGAAGCAGTTGCCGATGAATGGGGTGAGCCGGTTGTGGAGACTCCAAAGGCGCGGGATGAAGATGCAAGGCGCAGGGTTAAAGAACTTGAGACGTGGAAAAGAAAATTAGAGGCTAAGACAGCGAAGGAAGAAGAAGAAGTAAGGGACAAAACAACGTTCACACTGTCGGGCAAGTATAAGCTGAGACTGAACGTAAAAGACAACATCAATCTGAACAACCCTAAGCAGTCCTGGACCTACGACAACACCTCTTACTTTGACCAGAGATTCCAGCTTAAGATTGAAGCGGAGCACGGCCCCCTTTCAGGAGTTGTGCTCTTTGACAAAGGGAATTTTGTATTTGACTGGAAAGAAGACAGTGAAGGGACGCTGGACAGGTGGTCCGAGTTCCTTACGGTCAATTCAGCGCTCGTCAGAGAACTCTACGTCCAGTACATGGGAGACTTTATCGTCAAGGCCGGGAGGCAAAATATGATGGCAGGAAATGACGGAATAGTCCTGGAGGGACCTGTGGACGCATTTAAGATCAGCTATCCTTTTGGAAAAACCCCACTTGGAATGCTTACGGGCCATCTCTCATATATAGCGGTTGGCGGCGGATTCAAAGATTACACAAACTTCGGCGCAGGCCCTGCAGGAGACAGAGGAGCAGTAATGGGCATCGCAAACAAGCTTGACGGTTATCTGCTCAGCTTCAATTTAAAACCGACAAGAGGTCTTAGTATAGAGCCTTACGTCCTCAAGGTATTTGACAGAGGCCGCACCGGGAGCCCCGATTTAAATCTTGACAAAGATTTCAATGCCGACACAACGCTTCGAGACGGAGATTTTCAGCCGCTCTGGACAGGCCTTGCAATTTCAGGAGATCAAAAGAAGGTCTCTTACACGGCAGACTTGATATATCTCACAGACTCATATTCCGGGGAGAGGAACATTTCCGCATATGCATTTCTGGCAAGTGGCGATTACAAATTCGGCGATATCGGATTTCTCGGAAGCCTCTCGGCAGGTCTTGAGGCGGGACTCGGCTCAGGGAATGAGGCCGACGACCCCTCAGACAGTGATTATAAAAACTTCAGGGGACTGTTTCTATGCAAGGACCGGAGGAAGTTCGGCAATATATTCAGCGAGGACTTAAGGGCCGGATACTTTTTCTGGGACAGCAGCCTTGCCAATGTAACATTCGGCAGGGCGGTAATAGGCTTTGAGCCTGTGCAGGAGCTGCTGACGCGTCTTGCATTTACAAAATATTGGACTACCGAAGCCGTCTTTAAAGGACAAGGTCCCATGCCCGGCATAGACTGGAGCAGCGGGACGTCTCTTTCAACGGAAAAGACAAGAGATATCGGCTGGGGAATAGACCTGGACCTCAATTCCCCGATTTATAAAAACCGCTTGACAGTCTTCTCGGAGGTCGGGTATTTTGTGCCCGGCGCGGTCTATCAGCAAGCTGACGGACAAAAGGCGGACCCTGCTTCAAAAATCGTCCTCGGAGCCGAATTTGAGTTTTAAATAAGAAGTGCAATAAAGAACCAGGGAGGTTAACACAGGATGAAAATTACCGGTTATAGTGCGGCTGCCGTTGTCCTATTATGCATCTGCTTGTTGTCAGGCATTGGTGCAACCGCTTATGCGCAGGACGCCTCCGAGGTCAGGACCACGCAGGTGGACGGCGCGGTGACAAAGAACGGCTCTCCACTGAAAGAAGGCGAAATAATACAGCGTGACGACAGGATCGAAGCAAAGGCCGACTCGGCGGCGGTCCTCACATGGTCTAACGGAAGCATTGTGCGGATTTACCCTGAGACAGTCATTGTCCTGAGCGGGGTTATGTATGAGAGCGACAGGAAGTTGGAGAAGAGCCTTCTCAGGCTGGAAAAAGGCAGGATCTTCGTAAAGGCTCAAGTTCCCGAACATCTCTTCAGCCACTTTGAGATAATTGCAGGAGGTATGCCGATTATCACCCAGGGTGCCGAATTTGCTCTTAAATACGAAGACAGCGGGAAAAACGTTACGGTCTGGTCAATCCTCGGAACGGTTATAGCTGATACAGGCATTCAAAGGTCCAGGGTAGAAGAAGGTCTACAGGCTGTTCTGAAATATGGTGTGAAACCCGAAAATCCCGTCACTATGCCGGACAAGATAAAAGACGCCTTGATTAAGACTTCCAAAGAACTTGGAGGAAGCCTGCTCATTGATGAGGAAAAGATATCCGTAGGCGGACCTCTCAAAGTAAAGATAGGCGGGGTTAAAAATAGAAGAGGAGATGCGCCATATAAAGTAAAATTCAAGGCAATAATAAACGGCGGCAGCGGCAGGATTAAGTCAGTTAAATGGAGTTTTGGCGACGGTGAAAGCGCCGAAGGAAAAGAAGTAGAGCATACCTTTACCCAGGGTGTTTATATTGTTGTTATTAAGGTCGAAGATGAAAATGGCGAAAAGGCTTCATCACAGATCAGCGTCTCTGTAGAAGAGCAGTGCACATGTTAAATAGGATACTAAAACCGAACACTCGCGGGATTTAACTAAGGAAGGCTTCCCTCTCTTTCTTTTCCGGCTGTTCTCCCGCATCGCCTGCCGGTGAACTACTGACAGACTGCTCCGTACTGTTTCCATCAGTTTTAAAGAAAGATATCTCCCTGGTGAGCAGTTGTTCACTCTGGGAAAGCTCATACGAAGATACATATATTTCCTGAAGAGTAAAAGTGGTGTTTTTCGACACAGCGGCTATTTCGTCGATCTCCTTATTCACCTTTCCGGCGGTTAAAAACATCTCCTTTGTTGATGATGCGATACTATGGACCATGGACTGGAGGGAATTTATGCTGCTGATAATTTGCCGAAGCGATTCCCCCGCCTGATTTGAAAGGCTGACTCCTGACTCAACCCGCTGGAGGCTCTCCTCCATTGCGGTCCCTGCGCTCATAGTCTGCTGCTGGATGGTATCAATCATCTTTTTTATTTCACCTGTTGATTTTGAAGTTTTTTCAGCAAGCTTTTTGACCTCGTCAGCGACAACGGCAAACCCCCTGCCCATGTCTCCGGCTCTTGCAGCTTCTATTGCCGCATTCAATGCCAGAAGGTTTGTCTGCGCTGCAATATCATTAATCACATTTACAATATCTCCGATCCCTCTTGATTGATTGCCGAGTGACGTAATAAGCTGTGCCAGTTCGGATACCGCTGCTTTTATCCTTATGACTTCATCCAGGGAAGCCTTCACCACTTCCCCGCCCTTTTGGGCAATCTGCAAGGTTTTTTCTGCAGACATGGACATATCAGAGGTATTTCTTGCAATATCGCTTACAACCGCAGTCATTTCATTGGAGGCTGAAGCCGCCTGGGCTGATTTATCAGCCTGCAGGATCATTCTGTCGGAAATCGTATCGGTATACGACGTTACTTTATTATTCGTTAATGCAACCTGTTCACCCGCTGTTTTCACATTTATTACGACATTGTGAATCTTTTCCAAAAAGACATTGACCCACCTGACCAGATCTCCGATATCGCCTTTCCAGAGACCTTTTAATCTCTTCGTGAGGTCCCCTTCCCCCTCGGCAATGTCCTGCATTTCAAAGGCAACATTCATCAATTGATCTTTCTTTCTTAAATAGGAATATATCCAAACCATAATGAGAAGCGTTATAACACCAAGCCCGGCGAGTTTCAGGATCAGATTATGATTTTCAGCAGCAATTTTCTCGCTCAGTACATTATTATCAAATCTGTAAAAGAGCATCCACTTATTTCCATCCCTGATATTCAGACTTTCAACATGAACGTCATCACTATTTATTCCTGACCGGACCATTTCCCCTGCGCGTTTGATGAATTCAGGATCGCGGCGGTCACCTATGAAGATATTGAGATCTCTGTTGACAAGTACAAAATTCCCGGGATGTGAAGGCGACTTAAGCCTGATTTTTTCCGCCTCCGTCTTATCCTCATCGGTAATAACAAGAAAGGGCATATCGATAAGCAAAGCTTCCAGAGTATTGATACGGAAAATCGCCGAGATTATTCCGCTGAAATTACCGTTATTGTCATAAAAAGGGACCGAATAAAGAATTCCTGATGCATTAACAGTATCCCCTTTCGATTTTGATATAAATTGAGTATTATCACTCGTCCTTATCGGAGGACTTGCAACTGCCGGGATGTCATCTAACTTTGTAAAGGTAAAACGGGGGTAACGGGATTTGAAATGTGCAAGCTGTGTGGGATAATAGGAATATTCTTCATCTTCGAGTTCCTCTGGAACATCAGAACCGCGAAGCACGTTACCTTTCTTATTTTTCCCTTCCGCGATTATCAATGAATCATATGTAAAAAAAGGCGCCTGGTCTTTTGTAAATCCGTCAAGGACACAATAAACCTCCGACACGTTCACATTACTCGCAAGATTATTGTAAAGCTGCTGGACAGTGTAGTGACCTTCCCTGCTGAACCGCTTTGCCGCTACAACATCTTCTTCAGCGCTTGTTCTGTTCCCACCTGTGATCGATCTGATACTCGGGAGAAGACTTACTGTCCTGATGGTCTGGTATATATGAGTAAAAAACCTCTCAACTTCAAATTTCTTCCTGTTATATTCTTCCCTGATCAGTTGTTCTCTTGTATTGCTTATGATTTTTTTCTTCTCAATATTGCTGGTGATAATTAAAATAATTTCGATAAGAGCAGAAACACAAATTATGCCCGGTAAATATAATTTTCTTCTAAAATTAAATCGGCAGTCCATAGCTGATACCTTTTAACAGGTAAAACCCGTTATTCTCATGAACTTATCTACGGCATTTATAATAAATTTCTTTAGTTTTTTAATCTACATTATTCATAAACTCAGAGAAGTGGCAGATGGGGATCAATCTGCCACCTCTCTCAAACAGATCTCACCTATTTTTTCCTGAAAGGCAAATCACATCCGCAGCCACACGGGCCTTTTGCTCCGCCTTTGGCAGCAGGTTTCTTTTCTTTTACTTCTTTAATAACTTTTGCCATCTTTAATCACCTCCTTTCTGTTTAAGTTTATGCTAATTTACTTAAATATATGAGAAAAAAATATCAGGTTGCTTTGCAGACTCTCTTTATGCTCACCTTTTCTTCTAAACAGCCGCAAGTGCAAAAACGATTAAGCCTTTGACGGCATTTTTCAAGGACATCTCTATTTAAAGAATAATAAATCCAGTATCCCTGCCTTTCATCTTTTACAAGACTGGCAGATTTTAGAACGCGCAGGTGCTGAGACACTGCAGATTGAGTTATTCTTAAAACGTCGGCTATGGCATTAACACTCATAGGCGTTTTTTTCAGGAGTTCAATAATCTCTATCCTTTTATCAACCGAAAGAATTTTAAATAACTCTGCAGATTCCTTCACAATCAATCCTTTTTAGTTTATTAGTATAAACTAATATTGCATATGTACAATTATGATGTCAAGCGCTGCCTGGAGATTTTTATTTTGTATAGCCAAACAAGTAACCGGAATAAATATCAGTAACCGGAAATAAACCAGAAATAAATCTTGACACTTAAGTTTGTAATATATATTCTTATATTTGCATATATGAATGATAATCTGGGTTCAAGAATAGAAATCCTTAAACTCATTGCGCATCCGGCAAGGATTGCCATTTTAGAAGAACTAACAAAAGGCGTAAAATGCGTCAGCGACCTTGAAGAATTTCTCGACCTCAGTCAATCCAATGTCTCACAGCATCTTTCTTCTTTAAGACTTGCAGGCATCATTGATTATTTTATTGACGGAAGGCTACGCTGCTATTTCCTGAAAAACCCGATGATTCTCGATTTACTGGAAATCCTTAAAAAAGATTACCCTGAAGAACTGCCGGGACCTGAATGCTGTCCTGTTACAAAAAAAGGAACATATCATGGTGAAAGGAGGTAACGATGACACTCTCTGAATATCTTTATGAAAACTTTTACAGGAAAAACTTTACCAAGACATGGTCCAAGTTGCGAGGAGGGGTATTATTAGCATTTTTAAATATCTTACTGTTCTTATTTATAATGCCAATCGGCGGAGTTTATCCTGCCATGGCAGACTGGGGTATATGGTTATACAGGCTTGCAGGAATAAATATTCAGCCGCCATGGGGTACTCTGGAATTGCCGCATTTGAGCATAATAAGCGTGTTGAATTTCGGCTTAATATTGGGGTTTTTCTCAGCAGCGCTCTTCACCAGGCAGTTCAAAATCAGAAAAGACACGATATCAGGATATGCCCAGGGATTTATCGGAGGGGCGCTCATGGGCATAGGCAGTTTTCTGGTCGGCGCCTGCATTATTGGCGGTTTTTATTCAGCAATTATGTCCTTATCATTAAGCGGTTTCTATATGATGGCCGGTTTACTTATTGGCGGATATTATGGTGGAAAGGTGTTGATGTGGCAGGGTCGCAAAAAGGCTGAAAAGCTGATAGCTGAGCTTAGGATAGTACCTAAGAGTTCAATCGGGGTTGAGAAAGAATACAAGTCCCGGCAGCCGATGGCAGGGATTATTCTGACAATCATATTACTTGCTGCCGCCTCAATTTATTTCCTCGCAGGAAAGAATCTTCTGGGAGGAATAATCCTTTTTGGCGCCGCCTTCGGCATTGTCATTCAACGGTCTGCATTTTGTCTCTGCGGCGCATTCAGAGAAGTTTTTACAACAAAGAAGAATGAAACAATGCGTTCCCTCATGATCAGCCTTGCAATTGGGGTTGTTGGATTTACTATTATTAAAGCAAATGGATTCAGACCTGCAAATATGTTTGTACTTCCGGCAGGCTTGCACAGCGTTATCGGAGGTGCAATATTCGGGTTCGGCATGGTGATCACAGGGGGTTGAGCAGTAGGAATTATCGGCAGGTCTGCCGAAGGATATATAAGACACTGGTTTGCAGTGCTTGGGGCCATGCTTGTTGCTGGTTTATGGGTGCCTATATATGGTTCTCAGGTCGGTACCGGCAAGCTTTATGGAACGCCTGTTTTCCTGCCAGAGAAGTTTGGATGGGGAGGGGGGTTGCTAATTACTTTATTAGTAATCATACTCTTTTATTTCTTTGTTGCATGGGTTGAGTTCAGAAAGAAGAAGGTCAGAAAGAAAGGGGGTGTAATAAATGGGTGAACATTTTGAAGTAGATATAAGAAATACGATGTGACCATATCCAAAATATATAATTCCACAAGTTTTGGAAAAACTTGCAGGCGCAGAAAAAGGAACAGTAGTAGATGTATTAGTTGACTGTCCATCTGCAATAGATGAAATACCCGGGATTTTAAGCGGGGAAGGATATACGGTAAATACAACCCAGGTCGCCGACGGTGAATACAGGATAAGGGCGGAAAAGTAAAAAAATAAAAAGGAGGCATAAATGGAGACTTTGATTTACATCATTTTACTCGCCGTTCACAACATTGCGCTTGTCGGATGTACGGCTGCCCCATTTTACAATTTGAGATTGGTAAATCAGCGCGCCCAATTCGGCAAAAAGCTTTTTTATCAGTTGGACAAAGTAGTAGAAGACACCATTCAGGGATTGGAGCCTTACTGTTGGACCTTTATTTTCCTTCTCTTTATCACAGGTTTTGGTTTCCCGGTTACTTACTACGCATTCCATGGACAGTTGAAGGAATTTAATCGTACCGTTTTCACTGCATTTATACTCAAACATATTTTTGTATTGGGAATGGTGTCGATTGCCTTTTATATCGCATTCTTTGTCAACCCAAAAATAAGGGATATATTTTACAAGTTCTCTCCTGATGCACCGCCTCAGGAAGAAATGGTAAATAAATTTTTTAGCCTCAGGGCAAAGAGGAAACAGTTATGCACGATCTGTTTTGTATTTGCATTATTGGTTTTAATAGTCAGTCCGTTATTGAGGTTTTATTAAAAAGGAGAAGTTAATGCAAAATATCTCCATTTTATCATAGCTGTAATTATCGCCATAACCGGCATAAAGGATGTGGTATCAGGTTTTGACAGGAAAGTAAGGGTTATGAGTTAAGGATTAAGGGATAAGGGGTTTACCTGTTCATATATGTCTCTTAACCCATAACTTCGTAACTCTGCTACAGTGCCTGTGTGTTTTAAAAATTGGAGGAAATAATTACTATGCTTAATTCTCTTGCAATAACCAAAAAACTGATTCAAACAAAATATCCTTCTTTCGAATACACGGTTTTCAATGACACACCTGTCACTCCTCTGTCTAAACCTGTGAGCGAATGCAAACTATCCCTCGTGACCACCGGTGGACTTCAACTGACATGACAACCGTTGATCTGCCTTTCCGTCTGATGAAATTCAGTATATTTTAATTAGAAAAAGACTGGATAATATTAAGATGCCCGGAGCGAATCCTTGCTTCTCCATGCATCGAAATTTTATAATGGACTGTTTAATTAATAAGTCAATTATCAATTAACAATGAACGATGTATAATTGAGGAAGTAATTTTCTAATTATTCATCGTTCACTGCTCATTACTCATTATTTTCAAGGAGAAATTTTATGACCTCAGCAACCAAAGGGAAGATCACCGATGTCCATGAACTTAAAAAGGTAGCAAAGAAAATACGTCTTCATATTCTGCACATGTTGACCAAAGCAGGCTCAGGGCATACGGGCGGTTCACTGTCAGCGACAGACGCAGCAGTAGCGATATATTTTTCAAAGATGAACTTTGATCCAAAAAATCCCCTATGGAAAGATAGAGACAGGTTTATCCTTTCAAAAGGTCATGCGGCCCCCCTGCTTTACGCAATAATGGCTGAAGCAGGATATTTTCCGGTTGATGAATTAGATCATCTTAGAAAAGTCGATTCTCCTCTTCAGGGTCATCCATGCTGTACAAGTATCCCGGGTATCGAGGTCTCAACAGGTTCACTTGGACAAGGGCTTTCTGTCGCCAACGGAATGGCATTGGGATTACGGCTCGATAATAACCCGGCAAGAGTATACTGCATAATGGGAGACGGAGAGCTTCAGGAAGGACAGGTTTGGGAGGCCGCAATGACGGCCGCTCATTATAAGATCGACAACCTCTGTGCTGTTGTTGACAGCAACGGTTTGCAGATAGACGGACCGGTTCAAAAGGTCATGGGGGTTGCCCCGCTATATGATAAATGGTCTGCATTCGGATGGCATGTAATTGACATTAATGGACATGATATGGGTCAAATTTTAGCGGCCCTTGATGAAGCAGAAAGGACCAAAGGCAAACCTGCGATGATCATAGCAAATACCACGAAGGGAAAGGGTGTATCTTTCTTTGAGGATAAAGTAGAATATCACGGAATGGCGCCATCACTGGATGAATATGAAAGGGCGGTAAAGGAGATCCATAATGGGTGAGAGAACGCAGCAATCAGTAGTCAGCAATCAGCAAACAGCGGTCAGGAGTCAGGAGTCAGGAGTCAGGAGGAAAAATACTGAAGAAAGAAAACCGAAAGCAACAAGAGATGAATATGGAGAGGCGCTGCTTGAACTCGGTAAAAAACGTTCAGACATTGTAGCGCTCGATGCCGACCTCTCATGTTCGACAAAGACAGATAAATTTGCAAAGGCTTTCCCTGAAAGATTTTTCAACATGGGTATTGCAGAGCAGGATATGATCGGCACTGCTGCAGGACTTGCCCTGACAGGAAAGATACCTTTTGCCTCCACATTTGCAGTCTTTGAGACAGGAAGGGCCTGGGATCAGATAAGACTTACAGTCTGTTATTCAAATACAAATGTAAAACTTGTTGCAACTCACGGAGGGATAACCGTCGGGGAGGACGGCGCCTCTCATCAGGCCCTTGAAGATATTGCCTTAATGAGGGTGCTTCCTAACATGACCGTAATAGTCCCTGCTGACGCTGCTGAGACCGCTTCGGTAATTAACACTATTGTTGATTACAAAGGTCCCGTGTACGTTCGGCTCGGAAGGGCTAAAGTTCCGTATGTTGTGCCGGATGATTACCGGTTCAGGATCGGTAAGGCTTTGGCATTTCATATAGGGAAAGACGTCAATATAGTTGCTGCGGGGATAATGGTCGCTCCTGCAAAGAAGGCAGCGGAGATGCTCATGAAGGAAGGCATCGATGCAGGCGTAATCAATATGTCCACTATAAAGCCGCTCGATGGTGAAACTCTTTTGACGGCTGCCGGAAATTCAAAACTCATTATAACGGCAGAGGAGCATTCGGTGATCGGCGGACTTGGCGGGGCCGTAAGCGAATTTCTTTCAGAGAATTATCCTGTTGCTGTAAAGCGTATAGGCATCCAGGATACATTCGGTTGTTCCGGCACTTCTGATGAACTGCTTAAATTTCACGGACTCACCGCAGAGGATATAGTTAAGACGGTGAAGAAAGCAATGAAATAACTTATTATAAAATCTCCCCTAACCCCTCTTTGCCAAAGAGGGGAAATCTCCCCCTTTGAAAAAGGGGGATGCAGGGGGATTGCGAAAACCATTCTCAGATTATATGATCCAATTTATAAACGTCTCAAAATCTTATGACACTGATATTATTCTGAAAGATATCTCCTTTACTATCGAAAAAGGTGAACTTGCCTTTGTAACAGGCCCGAGCGGGGTAGGAAAAACAACCCTGCTCAGACTTATCTACTGCGCTGAAAGACCTGATGAAGGGGATATCATTACAGCGGGCTGGGACCTCAGAAAATTAAAACAGAACACTATCCCTTTTTTAAGACGGAATGTAGGTATTGTTTTCCAGGATTTCAGGTTATTATTAAATAAGACCGTCTTTGAAAATGTCGCTCTCGCCCTCAGGATCCACGATATGCATCCTAAGGAGATCAAGGAACATGTAAACGGGGTTTTAAAAGAAGTAAGATTAAAACATAAGGAAAACGTATTCCCTCATCACCTTTCAGGGGGAGAACAGCAGAGGGTCGTAATTGCGCGTGCCATGGTGTCCAAGCCTACGGTCCTTCTTGCAGATGAGCCTACCGGGAACCTGGACTCAGAAACCTCTAAAGCAATTATGAACCTTTTCAGGGGAATAAACGCAAAAGGCACAACCGTGCTCATTGCAACTCATAACGACAGCCTTTTCCAAGGTACAGGACGCAGGGTATTGCATTTAAGAGACGGTCAAGTCGAAAAGGAGTTCATAGGATGAGAATTTTCATATACTCTCTTGAAACCGCCCTGAGAAGTCTGTGGCATGAAAAATGGATAAACCTGCTCACCATTCTGTCCATCAGCATCGGCCTGCTGATAGTAAGCACCTTTATATCCATCACACATAATCTGGATTCGGTACTTAAGCGCTGGGCCAAAGACTTCGGACTGATTGTATATCTAAATGAGGGTTTGAGCAGGGAAACAGAAGATACCCTTAAAGATTTTTTTGAGCATGATTCCGACTTTACTGCGGTAACATATATTTCAAAGGATCAGGCCTTGCAGGAACTCCGGCTGGCGCTCGGAAAACAGCGCTCTGTCCTCGATGAATTTGACAGCAACCCCCTGCCTTCTTCATTTGAATTGACGCTCAAAAGAGAACTTCTTGATCCGGCATTTGTAGAGCGCAAGGCATCGGAGATAAAACATTTAAACGGGGTGGAAGATATCCAGTACGGTGAAAAATGGCTTTCATCTCTCAGCACACTTGCCAATATAATGAAGGTCAGCGCTATTTTTCTTGGCGGCGCCATCTTTATCGCTATCGCATTCATCACATACAGCACCATAAAGATCTTTTTTTACAGAAGAAAAGATGAGATAGAAACGCTTAAATTACTGGGCGCTACAAGGAGTTTTGTAAGACTCCCATTTTTATTAGAAGGACTTTTTATCGGGATCATTGCAGGCGTAACCAGCTCTCTCGGGCTCTTCGGAGTATACTCAATTATCATTCAAAAGATCTCTGAATTCCTGCCCGCAGTCAATATAATTATGACTCCTCTGCCGATTAAAGCTTACTTTCCCGCCCCGCTTGCCGGAGCGTTCATGAGTTTTATCGGAAGCCTTATCGCAGTCGGAAAGATAAAATACTGAGTTATGAGTTATGAGTTAAGAGTTAAGAGTCCGAGGAATAAAACAGAAGATAAGAAATTTCAACTTCTCAACTTCTCAACTTCTCAACTCTTTATTCTAAGTTTACTTGTCCTTTTCTTGTCACTCGTCACTTGTCACTCGTCACTTGTTTATGCTGCCAATCCTAAAAAAGATCTTTCAGAAATTGAAAGAAAACTCAAAGAAAGTAAAAAGCAGGTTAAAGAAGCAATCGAACAGGAAAAATCGATATTGTCGGAAATAGACAGAATAAATAAGTCCATAAAGAAAAAACAGGGGGAAATAAAAACTTACGAAAACCGCATATCACAAACTGAGTCAGACATAATAAATCTTGAAAACGAGATCATGACGCTTACCGGCAGACTGGAGCAGAATAAAGAGAAACTGAAAGGGCGGTTAAAGGCCCTTTATAAACAGCATTACGGAGTTAAAGCGCTTATACTGATCAGCGCAAAGGACTACCAGGACCTGATAAATAAAAGCAGATATATGAACCTGATCGCCTATTATGACAGGCAGATTATTAATGCGGTCAACAGCGAAATATCGATAGCCAATGAAAAGAAAACTGCTTTGGAACTTTTAAGGAAAAATCTCCAGATCAGTAAAGAAAATGTTCAGAAAAAACAGAAAGAGATGAATGATGAGATCAGTAAAAAAGACAACCTCCTCGCATCGGTCCGAAGCAAACGGAGTTCATACGAAGATATGATCAAAGAACTTGAAGAATCATCCGAGAAACTCCGTGCAATGATTGAAGCTTTTGATAAGGAAAAGCCTTCGGAGCAGGTACCCGGCACAGGTTTCAGAGCTCAGAAAGGACGCCTGCCCTGGCCTATAAACGGTGACGTTATCATCCCCTATGGAAAATACAGCGATCCGCAGTATAACATACCTGTTTTTAAGAACGGTATCGAGATCAGGGCCGTTAACAGCGAACAGCCCAGGGCTGTTGCCGGAGGCAATGTAGTATATGCCGACTGGTTTAAAGGATATGGCCTGCTGTTGATAATAAACCATGGCAACGGTTATCATAGCTTATATGGACATTTGTCGGAAATTTTCTTTAAGTCAGGTGATATAATTAAGAAAGGAATTGCTGTCGGGAATATCGGTGAATCAGGAGTTTTAAATGTTCCCTCCCTGTATTTTGAGATCAGGTATAAAGGAAAACCCGTGGACCCGATGCAATGGCTGAAAAAAACAAACAATAAACATAATTGATATAATTTTCAGAACCGATGATAAATATCAGAAAATTATTAAAAGACACAGGAGGAAGAATGTTCAGACACAAAACTGCTCTTATTTTGTACTTTGTTGCGATACTTGCGATTACAGGATTGCTGGTTGACAAAGAAATACTTTTAGGAAAGGTAAGCGACGGAGACAACGAGCATTACTCAAAGATTAAAACCTTTACAGAGACCCTCTCAATAATTAAACAGAATTATGTTGAAGAGATAGATGACAAAGAACTCATAAACGGAGCGATCAAGGGAATGCTCAACCAGCTCGACCCTCATTCCTCATTTATGCCTCCTGACGCATTCAAAGAAATGCAGGTTGACACAAAGGGTGAATTTTCAGGGCTTGGCATACAGATAAGTGTAAAAGATAAAATGCTGACCGTAATTGCCCCTATTGAAGACACCCCGGCATACAAAGCCGGCATTAAAGCAGGCGACACAATTCTAAAAATAGACGGCGAGTCCACAAAAGATCTATCTCTTCAGGACGCTGTAAATAAATTAAGGGGGCCTAAAGGCACGTCAGTGACAATAACGATCTTCAGGGAGGGATGGGAGAAACCGAAGGATTTTATCGTTGTCAGAGAAGTTATACAGATCAAGAGTGTAAAATACAAGACCCTCGAAGATAAAATAGGATATGTGAAGCTTACACAATTTCAGCAGAGAACCAGTGAGGACCTTGAAAACGCCCTTGAAGCGCTTGAAAAAGACAAGATAAACTCTCTTATACTGGACCTCAGGAACAATCCAGGCGGGCTGTTAAATGGAGCTGTAGAGGTCACAAGCCAATTCTTACCTGAAGGAAAACTCGTTGTTTATATTAAAGGCAGAAGCGGTGAACAGCAGGATTTCAATACCAACAGCACAAAAAAAACAGATTATCCGATGATAGTCCTTGTAAACGAAGGGAGCGCCAGTGCATCCGAGATCGTTGCCGGGGCCCTGCAGGACTGGGGACGTGCGGTTGTTCTCGGAATGCAAACCTTCGGGAAAGGATCTGTTCAGACCGTTATCCCTCTGAGCGATGGTTCAGCATTACGGCTGACAACGGCAAGGTACTATACTCCTAAAGGAAGATCAATACAGACCACCGGGATCACACCTGACATAATAATCAAGACTGAGGTAAAAGAAAATGGCAAATCACATCCGGTCATAAGAGAAAAAGATCTCAAACAGCATCTAAAGAATGATGTGACAAAGGAAAAAGAGCTTGAGGAAAAGAAACCGGAACCGGAAGTTTCAGAAGCGCCGGTGGAGATGTCCGAAGCAGATGATGTGCAGCTTCAGCGCGCCATGGACCTCCTGAAGACATGGAAGGTATTTAAACAGTTGCCGAAGGCGGGATAAGTCTAATACTCCTCTCAATGATATCCCGATAGGGTTCCGGGATAGGGTTTGCCTGTGGGTTTACCCCATCGTTGAATAATCCAGATCAGGAACCTGAAAAAAATCTGGTATGTTATAGCGTACCGATAGACCTGCTGAGGGTCTGAGAAGGACTTTAGAGATACGTGTTTCACTTCTGGGTTCCAGAGCAGCATATTCGCAGGGTTTTCAAGGAAAGCCCAAACAGTTCCGGCAGGACGGTTGATAAAAATGCTATTTACAAGCTTCATGATGGAATGCCGATTCCTTCTTTTTCCCTGTTCTTATTGTCTTTCTCATTACATAACGAGTCTGTAGAAAAAGTCTCCGGTAAGTCAAACCACTGAAGCACATCTGAATGCAAAAAGACGATTCGCTGACCTCAAACCATCACTTGCTAAAAAAGTCCGAAAGAGAAGGGGTCAGCCCCGGACAAGGGACAAAAGCACATAGCTTAATATTGACAATGAACAAATTCCTCGGCTAATGTATTCTATCTTAGCATTTTTTTAGGGGACATAATGGCGAGACCGTTGCGGATAGAATATGAAGGAGCAGTGTACCATGTCACTGCCCGAGGTAACGAACGTAATAAAATATTTTTCTCTACAACAGACTACGATAAGTTCTTACAGTATCTGAAAGAAACAAAGAAGAAGTACAACATTCAAATTCAGGGTCTTCGCGTAAGAGTGTGGGTCATTTTATATCTCCTTGAGCATAGATGTAAGAATTTTCAGACGGAGATACTCTTCATCTCTTAACCCGTAAGCTCTTCTTTGAATTACCCTGATTTTATTATTAAGTCCCTCTACAAAACCCAATGAGACTTTATTTTCTGGTCTGCTGTAGGCAGCAATACCATACCAATGCCGCTCTATCATTTTTGCAAACTTCTCGTAGGGCTCCAGCCGCTGCCATTTGAGCGCATTCTTCCAATTATCGAAGAACCGCCGCGCCCATCCCTCTGTCTGATAACTCCACAACTGACCAAAAGACTCTTTTAAGAGATCGGCAGCATTAAGCCGCTTGTTTGCCTTGAGCAACTTCTTCAACGACTTTTTCCCATCAAGCGTCAGATTCTCGCGGTTCGATAAGAGAGTATACTTCTGTCCCTTGATATACGAACGATCATTTCCTGATAGTCGCGCATATTCTACCTTGCGTACTTTATCCAGCGCATCTCCCAGATGCCTTATCACATGAAACTTATCGTATAGGATCGCTGCCCCGGGAGTGTTTTTCTTTGTCGATTTCTCGAATGCCTTCCACATATCCATCACCGCTAACTGTATCTTCTTTGCCTTCTTCGGTCCAAGCCATTCGTAAAACATATCCATGCTCTCCTCAGACCGGTCTTCCCCGCCAAACCAGATTGGCCGTCTTCGCTCCAGATCGCTTACTACAATGCGATAGATATGTCCCTTCCTCAAAGATATTTCGTCTATCCCGATGGCACGGGGTGCAGCCACAGGATTGTGCCGAAGCTGCTCCTGCATGTATTCCTTTTCCAATGCCTTGACCGCATGCCAGTCCAGTTTCAATTCTTTCGCAACGTCCTTGACAGTCATGCTTCGGCACTTCCTCCCCACGTAGTAGGAAAAACGCTTCGTGTAAAAGGGATTGTTCGCCAGACAGGGCAGTTTCTCCCGTTTCACTTTCCCACACATCTTGCACTGAACCCGTCGGACTTCCACTTCCAGATAGATCCGGGCATCCCCACAGGATAGATCCCGTATCCGTCGCACTGTTTTGTCGTAATAACTGCGATGCACGGTGCCGCAACAACCGCATGTCGTTTTTTTTGACTCCTATTAAGGCGGATAACACGAGCTTTCGGGTCTCCAAATATCCCCTGTATTCTTGATCGCGGTCGAAATCCGGGGAATTGATATTCGTCCAGTAATCGTCTCTTTTTGCCCATCCACAAATCATACAGTTTTATTGACCCAGTTGAAAGCTCTTTTATCCTTATCTGAAGCCATGCTATACTGATTTAGGCTTATCAATTCACCCACACTCTTACACGATGAGCCAAACATTTAAAAGGCTCTCAAGTTCGTTGATATTCGGCAGCCGCCAGTCTGAATAACCGCATAAAGTTAAGTTATTGGCATAGTCAATTGCATCGTCCCAATTCAGTTTGCCTGCAAGATTGCCATTCTTAGGCCACATAAGTCCTGTAAGATTATCTGTTATACAATCACTCTCTGCGCCCGTCCCTACTGTAAACCTCGGCTCTGGCCACTGCACTCCTGCCCTTATCTCCCCATCCTGCCCCGTGCCCGTACAATGAAATTCAACACCTGCAGAATCATAACACTTCGTCTGCCCGGTCTGAGGAAGTTGCACCGTGCCTGCAAAGGCGATTGATGTAATAAGGAATAAAAACAGAAACGTCAAAAATACGGTTTTGTTATTCATACTCTCCCTCCCCGAAATTTATTAAATTCATTAAATTTATATAAAATCTGTATTGACGTTGCGAGAATTTCTTTGTTAAGATTAAGGTAGTTTCCAGGACAGGAGAATAAACCATGACCAGAACAGTAGAAGCCATATTTGAAGAAGGAGTCTTTAAGCCGGTATCGCCTCTTGATATTTCCGAGCATAAAAAAGTAACCCTCATCATTAAAGACGAAACAGAAGAACCGTCCGACATCCTCTCTCTTGCCTCCATGGTATACAATGGCCTGTCTCCTGAAGATATTGAAGCTGTTGAAAAGATAACAGTTGACAGAAGCCGCTTCTCACGGGACAGCAACTGAGAAATGTATCCATCTCTGCTCCTCGACACCGATATTCTATCAGAGCTTTTTAATGGAGACATTTTAGTTGCTGCGATAGCCATTGTTAATAATCTCGTTCTTATTACAAATAATACAAATCACTTTTCCCGCATTAAGGATTTAAAGATAGACAACTGGAAAATCTAACGTCAAAAGCGCACATGAAAAAAGGGCGTTCCGAAAAACCGGAACGCCCTTTTTGGTTATTATTTCCCTGACAAGAAATTAAATCTGTCTGTCTGTCTGTCTGTCTTTGCAAATATGATGCCACGAACATGCCCCCTTCAAAAAGACAAAGGATAGGATTTAAAAAAATAACTCTATAGAATAATTGCAAATTATATGCCATGTTTTTAATTCTTTGATTTTATTGAATAGTGGTTTTTTAATTTCTTAAAAACACGTAAACTTATTTAACACATTCAAAGAAAAACGCTTTAAAAAGTAACGATTACCGACACAATCTTAAGTTTTCAATCCTGTTAGCGTATCAAGAATAACATTCGCAACTTCGATCTTCTTCATCAACGGATAATCTGTAATCTTACCTTTTCTGTCAATTATCGTCACGATATTTGTATCGACATTAAATCCAGCGCCTTTTTGTGTAATATCGTTAAGGACGATCAGGTCAAGGTTTTTTTCTTTGAGCTTAGCTTTTGCGTTCTCAATATTTTTTCCTGTTTCAGCGGCAAATCCGATCACAACACGTTTCCCTTTTTCAGCTCCGACTTTTTTTAATATATCGGAGGTCTTCTTTAAATTAATTACAGAAATGTCTTTTTTACTGAGTTTCAATTTATCTATTGCAGCAGGGGTAAAATCAGCTACTGCGGCAGCCATAATAACTGCTGTTGCTTTTGGGAGATGCCTTAAGACCGCAGTCTCCATTTCGGAAGCCTTCTCGACAGATACAAAGGAAACATTTTCCGGCGGCATCTGTGAAGTCGGGCCGCTGATAAGGGTAACTTTTGCGCCCCTTCTTAATGCTGCTTTTGCAATTGCATAACCCATTTTCCCTGAAGAACGGTTTGAAATAAATCTTACAGGATCAATTGATTCAATAGTTGGTCCTGCGGTAACCAGGATATTCTGACCTTTTAAATCTTTCTGCGTCAGCGCCGATATTGCAGCTTCCACAATTGTCGCAACATCCGACATCCTGCCCTCTCCTTCTTCGCCGCAGGCAAGACTGCCGGAGACCGGGCCAATAAATTTAACTCCTGATTTTTGAAGTTCCTTTATACTCTTTTGCACTGAGGGATGGTGGTACATCCTGTGATTCATTGCCGGTGCGATTAATGTTGGTCCCGCTTTAGTCAGCCAGAGATTACTCAAAAGATCATCAGCAATACCGCAGGATAATTTATTAATGGTATTTGCCGTTGCGGGAGCGATAAGTAAAAGGCGTGATTCTTTTGACAGGCTGATATGACTGTAAGGTCCGCTAAACAGGTCAGTTAGAGCGGGTTTGCCGGTTATAGATTCAAGTGTTAGGGGAGTTATAAAATTGCAGGCAGCTTTTGTCATAACAACCTGCACGCTGAATCCTTCATCAATTAACCGGCGTGCTATTTCTGCAGCTTTAAATGCCGCAATGCTTCCTGTAACTCCGAGAAGGATATTACTATTGACCATCTCCGAATATATCCTCGATGGATCTTTTCTGCTCCGATTCGGTCTTTTCGCTTAGATAAACCTTGAGGTCTTTTTCAAGTTCCGTCAGGTCTTCAGGCATTGTCTCTTTCTGCTGGGCTTCATCCATCATACGTTTATGAACAAGCTTCTTTTTTTCTTCATTTGCCTTAGCTGCCGCTTCACCTGTTATTATATTCACAGCGCCGAGAGCGACCTCTTCAAGGGCAAGAGTCGTTATCTTCTTCGCCTTCGATTTTATTTTAGGCAATACACCCTGAGACAGGTCCTTGGCCCTTTTTACAGCCGCAATGACCAGCCTGTAGTTTCCGTCAATCTTTTTCTTGTCATATTCTATAGGTAATGAAATTATATCCATTTTTCCTCCTTTGATATCTTTTATTAAATTTTAAAAACAGAGTCACTGAGGCATAGAGAAATTAACAGTGTTTCCTGTTCGCAGCCTTGACGACAATATAATACTTTCAAATTCGCGATATGCATTATCAAGTTTATCGTTAATAATAACATAATCATACTCTTTATAGCTTAATATTTCATCTTTAGCCTTCTCAAGGCGCAGGGTAAGCGCTTCTTTCGGCTCCGTTTTTCTCTTCATAAGCCTCCTCTTCAGTATCTCCATTGAAGGAGGGAGAATAAAGATGTAAACAGCATTCCTGTAACTGTTTTTTACCTGCTTGGCCCCCTGAACGTCAATATCGAGCAAAATATCACAACCTTCTTTGCTTAATTTTTTCAGCCTGTCAACAGAAGTGCCGTAGAGATTTCCATGAACCATAGCCCACTCGGCAAATTTTCCACCGGTGATCATATTCTTAAATTTCTTCCGGCTTATAAACGTGTAATGCACGTCGTTCATTTCACCTTTCCTCGGCGCTCGAGTTGTATAAGAAACTGAAAGCTTTATATCCTTAAATCTGCGGAGCAATTCCCTGCAAAGAGTTGATTTGCCGGCCCCTGAAGGAGCTGATATAACGAATAATATTCCTGCCCTCATAACGTTTACTCTTCCGAACATCTTTGAGTAATAGTTTCAACCTGAAGAGCGGAGAGAACAACATGATCACTGTCAGTAACAATTATGGACCTTGTTTTCCTGCCTTGCGTTGCATCCACAAGCTTCCCTCTCTCGCCCGCTTCTTCACGCAGCCTTTTTATAGGTGAAGACCCGGGGGCCACAATTGCGATCACGCGTGAAGCTGACACAACATTGCCAAAACCTATGTTTATAAGAGGCATTACTATATTGGATTTTTTCATTTTATTGTCTCCCTCTTCTGCGGAGTGGGGTCAGGTCTACACATTTCACATAACGTGTGAAATGTGTAGAC
>JAGVGM010000009.1 GCA_020057065.1 Thermodesulfovibrionia bacterium | reverse complement strand
TATGTGCATGGAGACGGGTTTAAACTGCTTTCTTTATGTTAGAATAACGGCCTATGGGGGGCAACGACAGGCACAATGAATCATCAATATTCGACACGCTGAAGACTGTTTTCGGTTTTCAGACATTCCGTCCAAATCAGGAATCAATTGTCAGGAATATACTCGACGGCAAAGATGTATTTGCGGTAATGCCTACCGGCGGCGGCAAATCATTGTGCTATCAGTTGCCTGCAAAGCTGATGAGCGGAGCCGTAGTCGTTATCAGCCCGCTTATCTCGCTGATGAAAGACCAGGTGGATTCAGCGGTTGAAAACGGGATATCCGCCGCTTTCATGAACAGCTCGATGAATGCCGGCGAGATCTCCGGAGTCTATCGCAAATTACAATCCGGCAAACTGGATCTGCTTTATATCGCTCCGGAGAGATTTGCCATGCAGCACTTCCTTGAAAGGCTGAAGACCTCAGCAGTTTCACTCTTTGCCATAGACGAGGCTCATTGCATATCCGAATGGGGACATGATTTTCGTCCGGACTATCTCGGCCTTTCTCTCATCCCGGAGATGTTTCCCGGTGTGCCGGTTACGGCCTTTACAGCGACAGCAACCGAAAAGGTTCAGGAAGATATTATCAGGAAGATCGGTCTCAGAAGCCCGTACATCGTTCGCGCATCCTTTAACCGCCCCAACCTCTTCTATGAGGTAAAAGGGAAATCGGGGGTGGATAAACAGATACTCGAGTTTCTTGTTGAGCATCCGGGTGAATCCGGGATCATCTACCGCGCGACCCGCGATTCTGTAATGGAGACTGCGGATTTCCTGAAATCAAAGGGTATCTCCGCCCTCCCGTACCATGCGGGGCTGTCCCCGGAAGAACGGAGTAATAATCAGGAGGCGTTCAACAGGGATGAGGTCCAGGTGATAACGGCGACCATTGCATTCGGTATGGGCATCGATAAATCGAATGTGCGCTTTGTCCTCCACGCTGACCTTCCTAAAAATATTGAGAGCTATTATCAGGAGACAGGCCGGGCAGGCCGTGACGGAAGCGCGGCTCGCTGTCTACTGTTTTTCGGAAGGGGGGATATCCCCAAGATCCGTTATTTCATCGATAAAATAACGGATGACACTGAGCGTTCTATCGCCATGGGAAAGCTGAATCAGATGGCAGGATATGCATCGCATAATGTTTGCAGAAGAAAACAGCTCCTCGGATTTTTTGGAGAGGACTACACTTCCGACAATTGCGCGGCCTGCGATATCTGTTCCGGAAACGTTGAACAGGTTGACATCACTATCGAGGCGCAGAAGATAATGTCGGCAGTTTCAAGGACCGGGCAGAGGTTCGGGGCGGGACATATTGTCGACATTGTAACAGGTGCGGACACTAAGCGCATCCGCGAGCTTGGACATAACGAGATCAAGACCTACGGCGCAGGCAAAGACAGGGATAAAAGATACTGGCGCACTGTCGTTGATGAACTCATTGCGCAGGAAGCGCTCAAGCAGGAAGGCGATCCTTATCCTGTACTGAACATTACAAACAAGGGTTCTGATATCCTGTTCGGCAGAGAAAAGATCACAGCATTGATAAAGGAAGAAGCAACGACGAAGTCTCCGGCGGAAAAAGGCGGGGAATATGACCGGACACTTTTCGAAAGACTTCGCAGTGTCAGAAAAAGACTGGCGGATATTCAACAGGTACCACCCTATATCATTTTTTCGGACAAGACCCTGCAGGATATGTGCAGGCGTTTCCCATCGACGCTGCCGGAGATGAAAAAGATCGGCGGAGTAGGCGATACAAAGCTCGAACGGTATGGGGAGGATTTTATCGCTGAGATAAAGCGGTATCTGGATGAAAACCCCGGCATATCGAGACCCGCAGTAGATGCCGTCAATGCATACGACGTATCATTTTCGCAAAAGAAGAAAAAGAGCCATACGGTCGAAGAGACCTATGAGTTTTTCAGAAAAGGGATATCCCCTGAGGATATTGCCAAACTGCGCAATCTCGCGACCTCTACCATAGCAGCCCACATGGAACGTGTGATCATGGAGGGCCGCGATGTTGATATGGACCGTCTTGTTGAACCCGCAAAGCAGCAGCTGATCGAGCAATTCTTTTTATCCAGCAAAGAATGGGGACTTAATCCCGTAGTGGAGCATTTCACCGGCGCGGTAAGCTACGAAGAAGCCCGCCTCATAAGGGCGCGCCTGCAACGCGAGCGTCAGGGATAAGGCACATGTTATGATATTACCTGCTTGCCTGATATGGTTTATGCTTGTGTATGTTTAAACAGCAGTTCACCATCAGGATCTAAGAGGTATAAAAATGGGGCGCCAATACGCTGAGGTGACACACATGGCAATTGAAACGAAAATCGAAGGGAATAAACTTATTATCACTTGCGACCTGGAAAAGCCTACGCCAAGCGCATCGGGGAAAACGCTTGTAGTAGCCAGCACAAGGGGCAATATTAAAACATCTTGCATAGTAGAAGGGAAACCATTAACAATCGGGCTGAACGCCTATATCCCCAAATAGTGAGAACTTTTAAACGGGATGTGTTGTTAATAATTATCTAATTATCTATGACATAAGGAATTCTCATTTCTTTTTTCCCGTAATCCTTTGAAATGTCTCTGCCCACCCCTTCCATACAAGATTAAAATCCGGCAATTCTTTCAGCATTGGCCCTAACCGGTCTTGCCAGATGTTTTTGTTCCACTCTCTGAGTTTATCAGATGTCAGCCCGGAAAGATCGGGCTTGACATCCCTGACACGGCATTTCTCCTGAAACATAGGAAATAACTCAGTCCATGTAAATTGTTCGCCTGAGCGGCACAGCATATACCAGAGGTCATATAAATCCCTTGGTCTGGGCCACTTCTTCTGCTGCTGGAGAAGGGTGCGTAGTTTCTCTGCAACAATTTCTTTCTTTGTGTATGAGTGCACTTTGAAAGGAGAGAGGTCTGAATAGGTGGAGTTGATTGAACAGATAACCGGTTTCTCAAGAATCGGTTCATCAAAGGTCAGATGTACCTTAACCTGAGGAAGCCCCTGCCTCCGCAAACCGCCCCTGCTGTACTCAAGGGGAATCTCTATCTGAAAATCTCCGGGAATAGTAAGCGGCTCCTTCACTGTTAACCGAATCCCTGATTCGCTCTGTACCTGAACGGTAGCTTTTTGAAGTAATTTCAGGGATGATTCCAGATTATCGCCTCCGGGCTTGCAACTGAAATCAATGTCCTCGGAAAACCTGTATCCCTTATAATAGCAATGTCTAAGACATGTTCCGCCCTTAAAGACCCATCCATGTTTCACTAACCCGGACTGCGCCAGTCCCGAAAGAAGCCACTGGATAACATAATCCTTTTCAGCCTGATCGAAGCGGAGTCCATCTTCTTCAGCTACTCGGTGCAGTTCTGCAGTCGTGATCATACCTTTATCTCCGTATTGACCAGAAGTCTCCACCGGCGGTTGTATGTTCCTTTACGAGGCAGTGCAGGGTCAAGCGGAGAAAATCCCGGTGCAAGCGTAACCGCTTTTCGGAACTTTTCGACATCTCCTAATCCAAGTGTTTCCATCAAAAACCCGAGGCGTTTGGCAACAGCGCTGTTTCCGATCTTGACCGCATATTTCCGAAGTTTGGATTCATCAAGTTGCGTCCAGGAAGTTGAAAGCGCTTTAGCAATTTCCTCCACTCCACCTATATATTGCGTAAGATCCAGCCCATCTATAATCGTCTTCTCTCTGTCAGTAACCATAAAGGGCATTTCATCAATCCAGTCTTTGACAATACCGAAAAACTTTCCGGGTCGCAGAGAGACAATCTTGTAGTTTGTGCCGAGCACCTCACCGGGATGACGCCGGACAGGATGGTTAGTGGCTACAAACACGGTTCTGGGAAGCTGTTCAGTCATGCCGTGATGATTAAGCGCAGACCAGTATGCAATCGCTGCTGGGGATACAAGTTCCATAGCTATGATGAACTCATGCAGTTGCGGAGTCCGGCTTTCTCCTGATGAGAGCGGGATGACGGCGAATCGCCCGCGCCTGATGCGCCTTATCCAGCCCTTGTGCTGAAGTCGATCAAGGAATTTCTGTGTTGAGTCCTCTCCCTTGTACCGTAGTATGTCCTGCGCTTCGCTGGTCGCAAATGTAGCTTTTGCGCTGACCTTGGCCAAAAATCTGGCTTCAGTCCTGCCCAGCGATCCGCGTGTTATATTTTGTATGCCTTTAATGGGCTTAATCTGACCGGTTTCGTCTATCACAATATAACATTACAGGAAAATCTCTCATAAGTCAAGAGAGCCTATTACTTAATTGCATAAGTTCTATATCCGTCATTCCCGCAGGTATTAAGCGGGAATCCAGTATTTTCTTTGGTTTTTCTGGATTCCTGCTTTCGCAGGAATGACAAACATAAGTCGCTAATTTATACAACCAAGCACTAGTCGGAAAGTGAGGGTTGCCGACAGTAACTGTTCAGCGGAGGATATAACGCCACCACCGAAACCTTCCTGAACGAAACAGTTTACCCCGCACCACAGAAAGCCCCGTATTACTTCCGCGCTTCTGCTCTTCCGATCTATTAAAAATTCCGTTGACACAAAAAAAGCGGATGGCTATAGTATTTCAATTATATTTTTTGCCGGTGAGCGCCGGGGGAAAGGGCAGTTGAAAGGTGGAAATTAGAAAATGGGGGAATTCAGGATGCGGGACTTGTCTCCCTTTCAGTAATTCAAGAGGCAATATAAAAACATCCTGCATGGAGAAGGGAAGATAAGATGAAAGGGAGATTTCAAATGTGTAGAGTAAAACACTGGCGTAGTGGCTACAGGCTTAATTTTGTATTCCCCGTTTCTCTCCGTTTCCTCTGAGAGTGTCACAATATCACGGCCATACCC
>JAGVGM010000084.1 GCA_020057065.1 Thermodesulfovibrionia bacterium | reverse complement strand
GTGGTTCTCGAACCCGATGTGGTTCAGATGTTCCCCAATGCAACCGCCGTGAATGAGGCATTGCGTGCATTAGGAGGCATCATCCGGAGCGTCCCACGACCGAAAGCCCGCAAAACGCTAAATCTCAAAACCTGACCTCCCCGGCTTTGCTAACGCTATATCACCAGGGCTGGGTGGAGAAGTATTTGGGCAACGGAAATAACATCCGTGACAACAAATGGACCAAGGGTATTGCTGTTGGCAGCAAGGGGTTCGTTGAGCATGTAAAGTCTGCCCTCGGCGCTCTTGCCAAAGGCAGAAAGGCTAATGAGTCAGGAGATAGCTATCAGCTTCGAGAGACCTCAGTGCCTTATGGAGAGCATTTTGGGGTCAAAAACGAAGATATAGGGCTTAAAAACACCCTATTTTGGGAACTTTAATCCAGAATAATCAACCAGATAGCTTGGCCCGACCCCAGTTACACACCCCAGCTCCCTACTCTACCCCGGTTTTCCTGAGGGGTTGATAAACCTGATTGGTATTGAGTCGCTTGGGCTCGCGGTATGTTCGGCGATTGAGAATCTCGTGGCGGCAATGGTTGAGGCGGTAAATTAGAATTCAAATATGTGATGTTTGTATATAGGAACTGAAATGAGCGGTCGGAAAAAAATAAAAAAGATTGAAAGGTTGAATGAGATTCTTGATAATCATCGCGCAAATGGTGAAAAAATAGTCCATTGCCACGGAATCTTTGATATCCTTCATATTGGTCACATTCGTTATTTAGAGCAGGCGAAGCGACTGGGGGATGTCCTTGTAGTTACTGTAACACCTGACCGTTATGTCGATAGAGGGCCGGGAAGACCTGTGTTCAATGAAACGTTACGGGCGGAAGCCATTGCTTCGCTCCATTTTGTGGATTATGCAGCCGTCAATCAGTGGCAGACGGTTGTTGAGGCAATCCGTCTGATTAAACCTGATTTTTATGTCAGGGGCGCTGATTTTAGAAATCGCCCCCCTGATACTTCAGGAATTAACGCTATAGAAGAAGATGTTGTAAAAGAGGTCGGTGCAACTCTGTCTCACACAGACGATATCCATTTCAGCTCAAGCGGCTTGATAAATCGGTATCTGTCTGGATTTTCGGATGAAGTTCAGGATTATCTGAATGTCTTTCATCAACGGTATAAGCGCGATCAAATCTTTCAAACGATAGATAATATGGAAAAGCTGAATGTCCTTGTCATCGGCGATACCATCCTTGATGAGTATCAATACTGTGAGGCCATCGGGAAATCATCGAAAGATCCCGTTTTGGCTTTGAAATATCAGTCCCATGATCTTTTTGCCGGCGGAGTTTTAGCCGTTGCCAATCACGTTGCCAATTTTGCCAAATCTGTAAAGATGGTCACGGTGCTTGGTGAAAGGGACAGTCATGAAGATTTCATTCGTTCCCAACTTAAATCGAACATTAATCCCCTTTTCATTGTACAGGATAATGCTCCAACCCTTATAAAACGACGATTTATTGAGGGCTACTCACTTAATAAGCTGTTTGAAGTTTATGTGATGGACAGTTCCGGATTGAGCGTTCAAAAAAACAATCAATTATGTAAATGGGTTCAGGAGCACGCAGCTAATTACGATCTCGTTATTGCAGCGGATTTTGGGCATGGAGCCATCGGTGAAGAATTGGTAGGAACGCTGATCAATCATTCACCGTTCCTCGCCGTCAATACCCAGGCCAATGCGGGCAACCGTGGATTTCACACCATCTCCAGATATCCTCGCGCCGATTATGCCTGCATTGCAGAGCATGAAATGAGGTTAGAGACTCGGACGCTCAATGGCAATATAAAGCCCATGATGGAAACTATCGCTCAAAATCTAAAATGTAAGCAATTCGTGGTGACAAGGGGTCGCAGAGGGGCGCTGCTTAGAAGTCCAATGGGTGATTTCATTGAAGTACCCTCATTCGCACAAAATATCGTTGATCGTGTCGGCGCGGGAGATGCTTTCTTTGCGGTTACATCCCTTGCTGCCGCACAATCGGCCCCGGTAGAACTGATCGGTTTCATTGGGAATGTCGTGGGTTCTTTGGCCGTTGAAATTGTGGGAAACAAAAAAGCCATCGATAGGCAAAGTACACAAAAGTTTATCACAAACCTTTTGAGATAAAGAACCTATACAGATGAAAGCCATTTTGTTGACCGCCGGTTTCGGCAGCCGCTTGAGACCTTTGACGGATGTCTTACCCAAGTGTCTTCTGCCCATCGATGGCAGGCCGCTCCTGGAATATTGGTTTTCAATGCTTATCAACGCAGGAGTAACATCAATATTGATGAATTTGCATTATCTCCCGCAAATCATGAAGGAATGGGTCCAACTTACCGAGTACGCTGCAAACATAAAGATGGTTTACGAGGGATCCCTGCTCGGGACAGGAGGCACCCTGCTTCAAAACAGGGATTTTGTGGGCGATGAACCTGTCATGCTGATTCATGCAGACAACCTCTGTTCCACGGATATTAACGCTTATATCAATGCGCACAAGAACCGCCCGCCGGGTGCGGAAATAACCATGATGACGTTTGATACCCCCACCCCGGAAACGTGCGGGATTGTAGAAATTGATCATTCAGGCCTCGTCCGGGCTTTCCACGAAAAAGTTGCCCACCCGCCGGGGAATCGGGCCAATGCCGCCGTTTATATTGTAGAACCTTCAGTAATGGATTTTCTGGCCTCTCTAAATAAATCGTTCATAGACTTCAGTACCGAAGTGCCGCCTGCTTACATGGGAAGAATTTATACCTTTCATAACGCCCATTATCACCGGGACATCGGAAATCCTGAGAGTTATTTGGCGGCGCAGATTGAATTTCCCCAGTCATTGACAAGATTTGACGGTAACAACGGGTGGGAAACATGGTGCAAAAAAACTATCGATATGTTAAGCAACGATTTCTTAAAAGCTTTCGCTTTCGCATATCATGCGGATATTATCGATGCAGACCAATTGATTGATGGTCAAATGTATAATCCAATCAGCAACAGTGAAGGTACGAAAATTATCCATTGCCAACAGATGAAAGATCAGGTAGAGGAATTGCTCCGATTCATAGACGCCAATAGATTAAATAAAGCAAATATCATTATTTTTTTTAGGGAAGTACCCCGCAATTTTTCTTCCCGATCGTTATTTGAAAAAACTCAACTGAAAAGTTTAGCCCTGTATGCAACCGAGAATTAATTCAAGACCATAGTGGGTATAAAACGGTGATTTGGACAAAAAACGTCGATGAAATAGCAAAAAGTCTCCAATTGCTGACGGCCTCAGACGGCGACACCAAACCGCTCGATATCGATACGGCCTTCGCCCTATGGACCGATTGGACCGTGCAGATCAGAGAGCAGAAGAGAACAATTTTCCTTATCGGGAACGGCGCCAGCGCCTCTATGGCCAGTCATGTCGCCGCTGACTTGGCCAAGAATGCCCATGTCCACACGGAAGTGTTTACCGATTTGGCGCTGATTACTGCCATTGCCAATGATCTGTCTTTTCAAGAAATATTTTCTGAACCATTGAAAAGACGCCTCGTTCCGGGCGACATGGTCGTAGCGATCAGCAGTTCCGGTCGCTCAGCAAATATTCTTCAGGCAGTAGAAACAACACGAAAGCTTGATGGGAAGGTGGTTTCCTTATCGGCCATGAATTCTGAAAATCCCCTGCGCTGTCTTGGAGATCTCAATTTCTACATCCCTGCCCACTCCTACGGTATGGCCGAAACCTGCCATGCAGCGATTCTTCACTACTGGATCGACCGGGCCATCGTAACAAACCAAGTGACGAAAGGAGCTACGCGGTAAATGGAAAAATTAATCGTTATCGGCAGCAACTCTTTTTCCGGGTCTCATTTCGTCGATTATGCCCTTGAACAGGGTTTGGATGTCATCGGCATAAGCAGATCTTCCGAGCCGCATTCTGTTTTTCTTCCCTATAAAAAAAGAAAAGATGCTCACTTTCGTTTTTCCCAATTTGATCTGAATTGCGATCTCACCGAGATCGTGAAAATTGTCGAGGATTTCCGGCCTGATTACATTGTCAATTTTGCCGCCCAGAGTATGGTTGCAGAAAGCTGGCAAAATCCCGAACACTGGTTTCAGACCAACGTGGTGGCAACCATAAAATTCCACGATCACTTGAGAAAATGTGATTTTCTTAAAAAATATGTTCATATTTCTACGCCTGAAGTTTATGGAACTTGCGAGGGCGTAGTGAAAGAAAATACAAGCTACAATCCCAGTACGCCCTATGCCGTATCCCGCGCCGCTACGGATATGAGCCTCATGGGTTTTCAAAAGGCTTATAATTTCCCAGTGACATTTACCCGGGCGGCGAATGTTTATGGCCCCGGACAGCAATTATACCGGATTATTCCCCGGACCATTCTGTTCTTCCTGATCGGAGAAAAACTCAAGCTTCATGGCGGCGGAGAATCGGTGCGATCTTTCATCCATATTCGCGATGTGGCGGATGGCACGTTGCGCGTTGCCAGACAAGCTCCCCTTGGTGAGATCTACCATTTTTCAACATCTCGAAATATTTCAATTCATGCTCTGGTTGAGTTAATTGCCAAACAACTGAATATAGATTTCGATGAAAATGTAGATGTCGTTGGTGAACGACTTGGCAAGGATGCCGCGTATTTGTTAGACAGCACCAAGGCACGAAAAACGCTGGGATGGCAGGATCAGATCAGCCTGGAGCAGGGAATCGAGGAAACGATTGTCTGGGTGCGGGACAATCTAGATGTTTTAAAGCAACTGCCTTTTGATTACATTCACAAACCATAGCCACGGACACACACGGACTGACATGGACGGTGTATTATAAGATTAGAGTTATGAAGCAACACATTTTTCGTGAAACAAATGAATAATCTGTTCGGCTTGTGGTCCAGTAGAGTAGATTGTCTGTGTGTGTCTGTGGCTAATTATAGGAGGTATTCATGAATATTTTGGTAACTGGTGGCTGCGGTTATGTGGGCTCGGTATTAACCCCCAAACTGCTTGATCAGGGGCATAATGTAACCGTTTATGATATCATGTGGTTCGGCAATTTCCTCAAAGAGCATAAAAATTTAAAAATCATTCAGGGCGATATCCGGGATATCGATGCCATCCCCATGGAGGGCATTGATGCAATAATCCATCTTGCCAACATCGCCAATGATCCCTGTGGCGATCTGAATTCAAAATTGTCATGGGAGGTGAACGTGCTGGCCACGATGGGTATGGTTGGAAAAGCCATCGCGCATCATGTAAAACAATTTATCTTATCCAGTTCAGGCAGTGTTTACGGCGTGAAAGAGGAGCCGCAAGTGACCGAAGAACTTCCCCTGGTGCCGATTTCCGATTATAATAAAACAAAAATGGTCAGCGAGCGGGTTCTTCTGAGTTACAAGGACAAAATCATCATCCAAATCGTTCGTCCCGCTACCGTTTGCGGTTATTCTCCGAGAATGCGCCTTGATCTCTCTGTGAATATGCTCACCGTGCAGGCATTAGCAAACAGGAAGATTACCGTATTTGGCGGTGATCAAACCCGGCCCAATATTCACATCCAGGATATTACGGATGTCTTCATCCATTTCCTCAACCTTGGAGATAAGGCTCCGGGCATATACAACGCCGGCTTCGAGAACATATCCATTTTGGATATCGCCAAGATGGCAGCAGAATTTATTCCTGCCGAGATCATTGTCACCGAATCGAACGATCCGCGGTCTTATCGGATCAATGCAGACAAGTTATTAAGTACCGATTTCAAGCCAAAATTTAAAGTTGTAGACGCCATACAGGAAATTATCGAAGCCTTCCGGTCAGGAAGACTCAAAGATGAAGACGGATGCTACAACATCAAAACCATGAAACAAATCGAATGCTTGGAATAACTAGAGTTACCCCTGTAAGAAACAACACTATCTTTATGAGTATGAGAGGTGTCTATGAAAAGCTTAAACGCAAAGAGAATACAGATTAAATATTAACGGCCATCGAAAAAAACGCCATGGACATGGTTTACGATCCGGCGCAAAATAAATACTGGCGGATGTTTAATGAAATCGAAGCAAAAACTATTTTTGGCAGCTTAAAGCGATCCATAAACAAATCCTTAAAGGTATTAACTTTTGATAGCGTCAAAGAGGTGAAGCCAGACATTCATTATGCCTAAGGCCCTGGAGTTAAGAAAGGTTTCAAAATACTCGTCAAATATGGTATCGTCTACGTGACAGGAAAGGGGCGGCATCCAAAGTTTTTCGATCCCCATACAAAAATGATCATATCCAGTTAAAGCACATGGCAACAAGACCATGATCCTGCCGTATGCCCTAAACGACATCATAGATAAGTTCGATCTGCCCGGTGATATATTCGATAAAGAATAAACTGATGACTCCGACATTAAAAAAGACACTTTATTATGACATGCTCCGTATCCGCATGATTGAGGAAGCCATTGCCGGACGCTACCATGAACAGGAAATGCGCTGCCCTGTGCATTTGTGTATTGGACAGGAGGCCATTGCCGTCGGTGTATGCGCTAATCTATTAAAAGAGGATTATGTGTTGAGTACCCATCGTTCCCATGGCCATTATCTGGCAAAAGGCGGCGATCTGAAAGCGATGCTCGCGGAGATTTACGGAAAAGGAACGGGATGTTCCATGGGCAGGGGCGGTTCCATGCATCTTGTGGATTTGGATGTGGGTTTCCTGGGGGCTATACCGATTGTGGGGAGTATCATTCCTATAGCCGTGGGCACGGCTTTCGGCACATCCATGAAAGGAGAAAGCAGGATATCCGTTGTTTTCATTGGGGATGCCGCCATGGAAGAAGGGGTTTTTAGTGAAAGCCTCAATTTTGCCTCATTAAAAAAACTCCCGGCCATCTTTGTCTGTGAGAATAATTTCTTTTCTGTTTACTCCCCCTTGTCTGTTCGTCAACCCGCTGAAAGGGATAATATAGCTATTGCCAAAGCTTATGGAATTTATACCGATAAGGGTGATGGCAATGATGTTATAGAAATTTACGAAAAGTCTGCCAAGGCGATCGATAATCTGCGTCAAGGTCTTGGTCCGGCTTATATTGAGTTCGATACCTATCGCTGGCGAGAGCATTGCGGGCCTAACTTTGATAATGATATAGGCTACCGGACAGAGGCTGAATATTTGGCCTGGCGCAAACGCTGCCCCGTTGAACATTTTGAAAGATTGCTGAAAGATGAGGGGATTCTTTCTGACACCGAAGTTGGAGAAATGGAAAAAAGGATTGCAGCCGAAATTGAGGAAGCCTTTCACTTTGCGCAATCCAGCCCTTTCCCTTCCAAAGAAGAGCTTTATCCACATCTTTACGCCGATTAACAAACGGAGGATTCTATGCCGCGAGAAATCACCTATGCAAATGCCATTTTAGAAGCAACTGCTCAATGTATGGCTGAAGATTCATCGGTTTATATCATGGGACTCGGAGTTCCTGACCCGAAAGGAATTTTCGGAACGACGCTAGGTCTAAGAGATAAATTTGGAGATAACAGGGTTATGGATATGCCTGTATCTGAGAACGGCATGACTGGCGTGGCCATCGGTTCAGCCATTGTAGGCATGCGTCCGATCATGACCCATCAGCGGATTGACTTTATGCTCCTTGCCCTCGATCAGATTATCAACAACGCCGCAAAGTGGCATTACATGTTCGGAGGCAAGATGAAGGTCCCTCTAGCGATACGTTTGCTTATCGGCCGCGGTTGGGGCCAGGGGCCGCAACATTCTCAAAGTCTCCAATCTATCTTTACCCATATTCCCGGGCTCAAGGTTGTAATGCCTTTCACCCCCTATGATGCAAAAGGATTGCTGGTTTCCGCCATCAGAGATAATAATCCGGTCATCTTCATAGAACACCGCTGGCTTCACAACGTCACGGGTATTGTGCCGGAAGAGATATATAGCGTGCCCTTAGGGAAAGCCAGAATCTTAAAAGAAGGAAAGGACATCACCATAGTATCATCATCGCACATGGTTCTGGAATCTTTAAAAGCAGCGGATTATTTGGAAAGGGATGGCATTGCTGCTGAAGTTATTGATATTCGCACATTAAAACCTCTAGACCGCCAAAGTATCGTCAATTCCGTAGAGAAGACCGGTCGCCTTCTCGCTGTTGACGGAGCTTGCCATACCGCGGGCTTTGCCGCAGAAATTATTGCATCAGTGACTGAAAAAACATTCGGCTATTTAAAATCGTCACCTCAAAGAATCACATTCCCGGATCTGCCGACACCAACAAGCCCGGCATTGGCGAATATTTATTATCCCAGAACCATCAATATCATCAATGCAGCCCGATTAATGTTTGATCTACAGGAAAAAACTGAAGAAGAATTGGGCATACAACACGATCAGCCATTGGATGTGCCGGACAAGTCATTCACGGGGCCATTTTAAAAAATCAAGTAAAAGTGTTTTATTCTATCAAGATATGAATTTTGCGCAAAAATGCTATAAGGGAAGAAAAGTACCTTAGAAGTTGACTGCGGAGATGTTAGAAGATATTCGTAAACCCTAAACTCAAAGGACTTTTTATGACCACAAAAATAAAGAAGATTGAAAAGATACTTTTAACCCAACCTAATTATGCTTGGCTTTCCAAAAGGACATGGCAGTTTCCGCCTTATACGCTGTGTCTTTTAAAAGCCGTTATCAAAGACAACGCAGAAACAGTTGTATTTGATCCGAATTTTAAGAATCTATCTGAATACGAAACAAAAAGCTTTTTACAAAATACCAAGCCTGATTTGGTCGGGGTGAGTTCAATTTCCACGGAATATTTTAACGTCACGAGGCATATGATAGCGCTTATCCGGGAATGTCTTCCAGAAGCCGTGATTGTTATGGGTGGAGTGATCCCCACCGTCATGATAGAAGAAGCCATGAAAGACAGGAAGGTCAATTATTGGATCATGGGTGAAGGGGAACGTTCTTTCCCGCTTCTCATAGATAAATTGCGTAAAGGCTCAAAAGACTTTTCCGATATCAGCGGCTTGGCATACTGGCAAGACAGTATCCCGATTGTCAACAAAGTGGCGTTCATCGATGATCTTGACGAAGTGCCATTCCCTGATTATTCGGATATTACAGGCGTTACTTTGCATAACTACGGTAATATCAAATTTAAATATGCACCGGGTTTATTAGCTCGCCAGTATCCGTCAGCCGTTACCATCACTTCCCGAGGTTGTCCGTATAAATGCATATTCTGTGCGGGCAGGACCGTCAGCGGAACGAAGATGCGGTTCAGAAGCGCGGAAAATGTGCTTGAAGAGGTCGGTATGCTGTATAAGGAAGGCATTAGAGAAGTGATATTTTTAGACGATCATTTCCTGGCGAATAGGAAACGTGCGTTAAAAATAATGAACGGCTTCCTGAAGAACTACAACGGACTTACATGGAAATGTGTCAATGTTACTGCTTGGCTGCTCGATGAGGAAATTCTCAAGCTTATGTATAAGAGCGGCTGCAATTTTATTACCGTATCTATTGAGTCCGGGAATCAGGATGTGCTTACACATATAATAAAAAAACCGATCCGTCTGGATACTATTCCCGCTAAGCTAGACCTTGCTAAGTCCATCGGTTTTGACGTGATTGCGAATTTCGTTATCGGATTTCCGGGGGAGACCTGGGAACAGATACGAGATACGTTCCGATATGCCGAGAAACTCAATGTCGATATAGTTAATTTTCACATAGCCACGCCGCTTCCCAAGACCGAATTGATGGATCTTTGTTTACGGGGAAAACTGCTGCCGAATGACTATCTGGAAAACATCTCCAATTATTCCGGTTACGGAAAGGGACTTATCGCGACTAAGGAATTTACTCCGTTTGAGCTGGAGGTGTTACGGTCATTCGAGTGGGATAGAATAAATTTTTCTTCTCCCGAACGGAAAAAGTCAATTGCCAGGATGAACGGGATAACCATGAAAGAGCTGGAAGACTGGCGGATGAATACCAGGCGAAATCTTGGCATAAACAGCATGGTCAAGAACATAATGACTTCTTCGAAAGAGTAGGATATGGATAGACAAAAGGCAACGATAAAGAATGTTCTTATCCTGGGCATACAGCATGATCAGCCCCTGGACGTGCCGGACAAGTCATTCACCGGGCCGTTTTAGTCACTAAGCCGTAAACTTGCTCTTCGTTTTGGCAGAATATTTTTCATGATCTATGCAAACCCTTTGCTGTAAAGAGATTGCTGAGATTATTT
>JAGVGM010000105.1 GCA_020057065.1 Thermodesulfovibrionia bacterium | reverse complement strand
GCATTACGTTGTTGCCTGTTCAGCAATCGCTGGGAAGATTTCTGGGAGAATCGGATATGTGCTTAATTCTCTTTACCAATAAATTTGTCGCACACCCAATGATGCGGGTTAAATTGCATTTCAGCAATTCCTGTGTGATAATATTCATTGCCCATGAATTTCGCACGTTTCAAGAAACCAGGCAGATATACCGGCAATGAAGTAAACATTACCCGCAAAGATAGCGAGATAAAGGTGGCGTTATGTTTTCCTGATACTTACGAGATCGGGATGTCACATACGGGGCTTAAGATCCTTTACTCAGTAATAAACAATATTCCTTATGCTTCCGCTGAAAGGGTTTATGCCCCATGGGTGGATTTCGAGGCATATCTAAGAGAAAACAACATCCTTCTAACTTCACTTGAAAATAAAAGACCGTTGAAGGATTTCGATATCGTCGGTTTTACATTGCAGTACGAACTTTCGTATACCAATATTTTAAATATGCTTGATCTGGGCGGTATCCTGATAAAGTCAGAGGACAGACGGGAAGATCATCCGCTTATTATAGCGGGAGGTCCATGTGCGGTAAATCCGCTCGCTCTCTCACCTTTTATTGACGCCTTTGTAATTGGTGATGGAGAGGAGGTTGTTGGAGAAATCATAAACGAAGTCAGAAGTCAGAAGTCAGAAGTCAGAAGTAAAGAAAAACTTTTAAATGCCCTTTCATCAATAGAAGGAGTTTATGTACCTTCAATTCACGACATCAGCAAGCAAAAGATCAAAAGAAGAATTATAGAAGACCTTGACAGTGCTATGTTTCCATCTGCTCCGATTGTGTCGTATATCCCGGTTATTCATGACCGCGCAGTAATAGAGATAGCAAGGGGGTGTACAAGGGGGTGCCGCTTTTGCCAGGCAGGGATGATCTACAGGCCGCTTCGCGAAAGGTCACTTGAGAAAGTCCTTTCATTGGCACAGAGCTCCATTGGCAGTACAGGGTATGATGAAGTATCTTTTAGCTCCCTTAGCACAGGAGACTACTCCGATCTCTTGCCTTTGATCAGGAATTTCAATAAATTGTGTTCAGGTTCTTACACTTCAGTTTCTCTTCCTTCTTTACGCGTTGGCTCAGTGAACAGCGAGGTACTTAAGGAGATAAAAAGTGTGAGGAAGACAGGATTTACCATTGCGCCGGAGGCAGGCACAAAAAGACTTCGTGATGTTATAAACAAGGATATTACAGATGAGGAATTCGAGGAGACCTTAATAAAAATATTTTCAGAAGGCTGGAGGAATATTAAGCTTTATTTCATGATAGGACTTCCGACAGAAACTATGACGGATATTGACGGTTTGATCGAAATGGCAGTTCAGGCTTCAAGAAAGGGGAAAGGAATAACCGGCCGGAAAGTTAATGTTAATGTAGGCATATCGGCCTTTGTGCCGAAACCCCACACGCCGTTCCAGTGGATCGGGCAGGAACCGTTTGACAGCCTTCGTAAGAAACAGGGATATATAAAGAAAAGTTTTAACAGAAAAGGCATTAATTTCAAAGGGCAGCATGTCGAAAACAGTCTCCTGGAAGCTGTGTTTTCGAGGGCTGGCAGAGAGGGTGCCCTGTTATTGGAGGAAGCCTGGAAAGCAGGATGCCGTTTTGACGGATGGTCCGAGCAGTTTGATTTCGATAAATGGCTGCTTGCAGCAGAGAGAACCGGGATCGATCTTTACAGCTACGCATCCCGTAATTTTTCCAACGACGAAGAATTGCCATGGGATTTTATAGACACAGGAATAACAGGAAAATATTTGAGATCGGAATATGACAGGGCCTTGCAGCAAAAAATTACACCTGACTGTCGGGAAGTCTGTTCCGGATGCGGACTTGAGTGTAAAGAGCAGAAGTCGGAAGTCAGAAGTCAGAAGTCAGAAGTTGGGAGTCAGGGTACAGAAAATTTCAAATCTCAAATCTCAAATCTCAAATTCCAAATTAAACACAACGCTATTTCATCACACAAGATCAATGTGCCCACAAAGTTCAGGGTCAGGTTCTCCAAGACAGGTGAGATGCGCTATCTTTCGCATAATGATATGATGACAGCTATAATCAGGGCCTTAAGAAGGGCAAAAATACCAGTTGCATACTCAGCAGGGTTTCATCCACACCCGATAATTTCTTTCGGCCCGGCACTCGCAGTAGGCGTCGAAGGATTAAATGAATTTTTCGACATTGAACTGACGGCATTAATGGGTATATCGGATTTTATTGAAGCCGTGAATTCCGAGCTGCCGGAAGGACTTGAGATCCATGGCGCTTTTCTTATTCCCCGGAATGAACATTCTTTGAACGACTTTATTTCCCGTTATCAATATGAAGTAACCATTGACAAAGAAACCGACAAGCAAATTGATTCATTTATGAGCAGGCAGGAATGCCTTGTTTTAAGGGAAAATGGGAATAACCCCTATGTTTCAAGGGCGGGTTTCAAACCCGCCCCTACAACCGAGGGTAGGGGCGGCTTCAGTCACCCATCTTCAGGAAAAATGATCGATATTCGTCCCATGGTTGAGAAGGCTGAAGTGAAAGGCATCACGCTCCATCTTATGCTTGTTGATAAAGACAGTGCCAAGGTGCGGCTGTATGAGGTATTAAAGGAAATGCTTCAAAGACCCGTTGAAGAAATACAGTTAGCAACTATAAAAAGAATTTGTCTTTATGGTTATAATAAGACAGGCTGGATTGAACCGGTAGAAGAAGGGTCCAAGGGGTTAAGGGTATTGGGGTTAAGTGAAAAACTTCGAAAACATGCCCTTGAACCCTCGAACCCTAAACCCTGAACCCTTATAATTGAATAAAATATGGCAGGCAAGATCATCATTAACATAACCTCTGAGCAAACACGGGTGGCGCTTATTGAGAACAGCACTCAGCTTTCCGAACTGTATATTGAGAGGACAAAAGACGCCAGCCTTGTCGGTAATGTCTATAAAGGTAAGGTCGTCAAGATCCTGCCAGGCATGCAGTCTGCTTTTGTTGATGTCGGACTTGAAAAGGCAGCCTTTTTGCATGCAGCTGATGTTTTGTCGGGGTTTGACTACTCTATATTCGGTGAGGATATTGAAGATGCCGTACCTATTCATCTTCCGATCGAAGATCTCCTCCGCGAAGGTGAAGAGGTCTTTGTCCAGGTCTCCAAAGACTCAATAGGCTCAAAAGGCGCGCGGGTTACTTCCTATATAACTCTTCCCGGAAGATATCTGGTATTAATGCCGGGGGTTGAGCACATTGGTATTTCCAGGAAAATAGTGGGGGAAGAAGAGAGGACCAGGCTCAAAGATATTGTAAGCGAACTGAAGCAAAAAAATTTCGGTTTTATTATAAGAACGGCAAGTGAAGGATGTACTGAAGAAGAATTAAAGAAGGACATCGATTACCTTACGCTTCTGTGGGAGAATATTCAGAATAAGAAAGAAAAACTCAGCACTCCTCATCTCCTTTACAGCGACCTGGACCTTGCTTTGAGAAGCGTAAGGGACCTCCTGAGCCATGAAATTGATGAAGTAATGATAGATTCAAGGGAGGAACACCGGAAACTTATTGACTTTGTTACCACGTATTTCCCTAAATTAGCATCAAAGATCAAATTCTATGAAGGAGCAGAGCCGATCTTTGATGCCTATGGCATTGAGATCGAGATACCAAAGGCCCTGGGCAAACGAATATGGCTTAAGTCCGGCGGATATATTGTACTTGATCAGACAGAGGCCCTGACTTCAATAGATGTGAATACAGGGAAATTTGTGGGAAAGGCGTCGCTTGAAGACACTATTTTCAAGACAAATATAGAGGCTGTCAAGGAGATTGCTTACCAGATACGGCTTAGAAACCTCGGAGGAATTATCATAATCGATTCTATTGACATGGAAAAGGAAGAAAACAGGGAAAAGCTGTTTACTGTATTTCAGGAGGCAATGGCAAAAGACAGGGCCAAGTGTACAATCCTTGAAGTTTCCGAACTGGGCCTTATACAAATGACAAGAAAAAGAGTTCGTGAAAGTCTGCAGCACGTATTATGCGAGCCCTGCCATTATTGTGACGGGAAGGGCTTTGTAAAATCACCAACTACTATATGCTACGAAATATTCATGGAATTAAGGCGCATTGCATTGAAAAAGAAAAACTGCAAGATCATGGTAACAGCGCATCCCTATGTGGCGGACCTTATATTTGAGGATGAAAGAGAGGGGCTTGAATCAATTGAAAGGGAGAACGGATTTAAAATTATTTTGAAAGCTGATAATACAGTCCACCAGGAATTTTTCGAAGTAACAACTCTGTAAGGGCGGGTTTCAAACCCGCCCCTACAAACTCTAAATGACACTTGACGATAAATTCAACAAATTAAAAGAGAACCTGAAGTCAATGGATAGGGTGATCATTGCCTTTTCCGGCGGCGTTGACAGCACCTTCTTATTAAAGGCCGCCTCTCAAGCCGGTCTGAGTGAAATCCTTGCTGTTACAGGAGTATCCGAAAGCCTTCCGCAAGATGAACTTTCTTTTGCCAGGGAATTTACTTCCTCACTTGATGTAAAACATAGGACCATAGTAACAGAAGAACTCAAAGATACAAATTACGCAAATAATCCTCCTGACAGATGTTACTACTGCAAAAAAGATCTTTTCAGCAGGCTCAGGAAAATAGCAAAGGAAGAAAAATATTCTTTTATCCTCGATGGTACTAACGCGGATGATGCATACGAATGGCGGCCCGGCAGGCGGGCGGCGCAGGAAGAAGGGGTAAAGAGCCCATTACTGGATGCTTCTCTGAGCAAAAAAGAGATAAGGGATATATCCCGAAGATTTGGACTGCCAACATGGGATAAGCCTGCAACCCCCTGTCTTTCTTCACGCTTTCAGTACGGACAAAGAATTACGGCTGAGGCCCTTGAGAGGGTCAGCAGGGCTGAAGTATTTATAAAAAAAATCGGGATAAGAGAATTCAGGGTAAGGGACCACTCAGAAGTTGCGCGGATTGAAGTTCTTCCTGAGGAATTCAGGATTTTTATGAACAATACGGTCAGAAACGAAGTTGTCTCTTTTCTGAAATCAATCGGTTATAAATATGTTACCCTCGATCTTCAGGGCTTCAGAAGCGGCAGTGCGAATGAAGTTTTAACAGAGATTAATTCAAAGGATTCAAGGGGTCAAGGGGTCGAGGGGTCAAGTGGAAATCTCCAGCGGATACCTGAACCCTCGAATCCTTGAATCCTCGAACCCTGTTCTGTAACTAACAATGAACGAAGCCACATATCATAACGAACTCTTGAAATGCAACCGCTGCGGTGCGTGCAAGGAACTATGTCCTACTTATCTCACTACACTGAATGAAACAATGGGGGCCAGGGGAAGGATCGCGATGCTTGGCGAGCTTGAAGAAAAACAACTTGTTCCAACAAAAAAACTTGCCGAAAAAATATTCAGCTGCATGCTCTGCGGGGCCTGCAGGGACCTTTGTCCCACAGGGATCAACATACCCGAGGTTATTTATCAGGGGAGAGCTCGACTGAAGAACCTGTTCGGCAGAGGATTACTTCTCAGGACAGCTTTAAGATATTCGGTGCCGAGGACTGATAATGTTTTTTCAATATTGAAAAAGATGCAAAAACTTTTTTACCAACCTCTTTACAACAGAGGAGTACTTCCTTATATTCCGGAGATAACCTCAGAACCATTCAAGAACAGCTTTCAGGTTTATAAAAAATTTAAAAGGCTCAGCAGGATAGCGATCTTTTCAGGCTGCAGCGTGAACTATCTATACCCTGACCTCGGAAAAGCGCTCTCAAGGATACTGCTTTCAAAGGGGTTTGAGGTTATTGTTTTTAAGGGTGAATTGTGCTGCGGCGCTCCGTTAAGATCAGCGGGACTGGAAGATGAGGCGGTATCGCTTGCAAAAAGGAACATTGAACATTTCAGCAAGGTAAGGGCTGAGGCAATAATCAGCATGTGCCCGACATGCACTATGGTCATCCGTGAACATTATTCCGGGATTTCAAACAATACCATTTCCAACTTTATGGATATAAATGAGTTTTTCATTAAATATGATATTGCAAAAGACCTTGAGATCAGTCCGGCCGTAATTACATATCATGATCCATGCCATCTTAATCATGGCCTTAAGATCAAAAATGAGCCAAGGCAAATCCTTAAAGACATAAAGGGCGTTGAATTTATTGAGATGCAGCATGCCGGCGAATGCTGCGGCTTTGCAGGTTCTTTCAGCCTTCATTTTAAAGATATTTCCAAAAACATAGGAAGAAAAAAGATTCATAACATAGCCGATACTATGGCTGATACTGTCGTTACTTCATGTCCAGGATGCATAATGCAATTGGAAGGCTTAAAGAGAGAGACTAACATGAAATTAAATATTAAACATATTATTGAAGTGGTTGATGAAGCAATGAGAACTGCTGTAGAATAATGAACAATGAGTAATGATGAATTAATAATTATGGAAAAATTATTATTCCTTAATTATTAATTTCTAATTAATAATTAATAAACAGGAGGAATTTCATGAAATTTTTTATTGACACGGCAAATACAAAAGAGATTAAAGAGGCATGGGAGCTTGGAGTTATTGACGGCGTTACTACCAATCCGTCCCTTATATCAAAAGAGAAAAAAGAGCCGATAAAGTTACTCAGGGAAATCTGTGAGATAGTTGATGGCCCGGTGAGCGCAGAGGTCGTAAGCCTTGATGCAGAGGGAATGGTGAAGGAAGCAAAGAAACTGGCAAGGATTCACAAGAATATAGTAGTAAAAGTTCCTATGACGAAAGATGGATTGAAGGCAACGAAAGTCCTCTCTAAACTTAAAATAAAAACAAACGTTACCCTGATTTTCTCTCCGAATCAGGCATTATTGGCTGCCAAGGCAGGCGCAACGTTTGTCAGTCCTTTTGTGGGAAGACTTGATGATATAACTCATTATGGTATGGAACTTGTAAGTCAGATACTGGAAATCTACGATAACTACTCTTTTGATACCGAAGTTATCGTTGCAAGCATCCGCAATCCGCTGCATGTTCTTGATGCCGCACTGATGGGAGCTCATATAGCGACAATTCCTTTTTCAGTTATCGATCAACTTTCAAAACATCCGCTTACAGACATCGGCATTGAGAAATTCCTCAAGGATTGGGAGAAGGTGCCCAAATAGGCACCTGATTACACTGATAAGAATCAGATTACACAGATGGAAGATAAAGACCCGCTTACAGCAAAAATAATTGGTTGCTGTTTTAAAGTTCATACTGAATTGGGCCCCGGATTTAATGAACAAATATATCATAATGCATTAAAGCTCACTCTAAATAATACACAATTAGAATATCAAACAGAAAAAACTTATAAGGTCTCGTATCAGGGTAACTCAGTCGGATACTTTAAAGCTGATTTGGTGATAGATGACAAAGTGATTGTTGAGCTCAAAGCATTGTCCGGGAATATACCTACTATATTTAAATCACAGGTTATATCATATTTAAAAGCATCAGGTCTAAGAGTTGGCCTATTAGTAAATTTTGGTAATACGAAGTGTCAGGTAAAGAGGTTTGTTGTGTAATCTGTGTTATCATAAAAATATCTGTGTAATCAGTTTTACGGAGTAAAACATGCCGATTTATGAATACAAATGCAATGATTGTTCCGAGGATTTTGAGAAGCTGGTCTCGGGATCAAATCCGGATGTCTCATGTCCGAAGTGCAATTCAAATAATATCAAAAAGAAATTTTCTCTCTTCGGGATGAGCGGGGTTGAAAAGCCTGTCACTTCTTCGGGAGGCTCCGGATGTTCTTCGTGTAGATCCTCTACGTGCAAGTCCTGCCATTAGAACGTAAACAGACAACGTTACAATGCATGTCAAGGTTTATCATTTGATGGAAAATAAACTGTCACAACAGGGCTAAATCCAAATACACCATCGGAAATATCAAAGACCTTTTTTCCCCAGTAGTCCTTTGATCTCTCAGCAACATAATCCGGCAATGATTTTACATTCCCGTTTGAAATGACAACAAATGCTGTATCCCCCTTCAATTCCCTTCTTACTAATGGGGGATAAATAGGGGTTGTATAATATTTCGGATTTTTGTACTCCCATGTAAATCTTAACGGCGACTCTTTAATTTCCTCAAAAGGCGGTGCATACGTCTCATCATGTAAATAATAAATATCTTTCTCAGTATACAGATCGAGAACAGGAACCGCTACCGCAACATTAACGATTGTTTCTGTTGAAGGGACAGTGAAAACTTCTATTCTTTCTGTTTTAACCGAATCCAGATAGCTCCCCGCATTTTTGAGGTTCACCATGCTCATTCTTTGTAAGAAAGGAAGATATGCCATAATGGCAACAACAATTGAAGAAGATATAATACTGAAAGCAACAAACCTTCTGAGTTCGATATTCTTGATCTTTTGCATACCATAAGATGCCATAAGAGTTAACATCGGAAAGATTACCATGATATAGCGTGACCTTCTTATCTGTAACAGGATCACAAGAAGGATCAGCCAGAAAATTATAAGGAACTTCAGGTCTCTCTTTTTGAAGGCTTCGTAACCGGAATATGCTGCAGCCAAAAAGATCAGAGGGTGTATTTGAAACAGAAAAGTTGAGACAAAGCTTTCTCCCCAACGTTTCAGGCCGGGGGCCTGATATTCTCTCAGAAACTTCATTTGATGATCGATGACGTCAAATTTCAAAATAACCACGATCGCAATGAGCGATCCGGCAATGAAAGCAATTGAAATGCTGCGGTAGACAAGATTTCGGATCTGGTGTCTGGAGTAACCCCCCCATCCCCCCTTTAAATAAAGGGGGGCAACGGGGGGGTTATCTGACTTCTGCACTTCTTCAATTAAGTAAACAATAAATATAACCGGCAGGACAGACAGCATCATCCATGCTGAATATTTGGAGAGTACGGCACAGAATATTGCGGCTGATGAAATGAAGATCCATATACTGCCTTTCTCCATTGTTTTTATAAAGGTGTAAATTGAAAGCGTGAGAAAGAACATTGCAGGTACATCAGTAAGCATAAGCGGTATTTGCGAGAAAAGGTAAGGTATTCCTAAAAGCAGTGAACCTGCGAGAAATCCCACATCCTCATTCCAGAGAGTTTTACCTATGAAGAAAGTGGTCACACATGTGATCGAAAAAAGAAATGTTGTAAATATCTGGATATATATCCTTGATTCACCGAAAAATTTAAAGATCAGTCCGTAAAAGAAAGATATGAGAGGCATGTCTGTCCATGCGTTAATCCCTTGGCCCCATTCCTGGATGAAATATTTTATTCCGTATATCTCAAGATGCTTTGCATGAGTAAAGTACCTTGATGTATCCACGATAACTTCTGGTTCCCCCCAAAAAATTATACTAACTGTAAATGATAAAAGGAAAAGAAACATGGCGGGTCTCAATTGGGGAAATGAAAATCTTGATAAGATATAAGCTGGAATTATTCCGAGAATAAGTACCGGGACAAAGAATTTCAGATCAATATTTGCGAATACCCACTGCCAGCTTGTCAGCCTGTTGTCATCAGCATAACGGAAAATATATTGCACAAAAAAAACTGACAATATCAGCAGTGTTACGAACAGGTAGTTGTAAGAACCTTTTCCTGACTGTTTATCAGTAGACATTGGTTAATATATTATATTCTGTTATCAATCCGCAAAGAGCGTAAAGATTATTTAATATGTTATATCAGTACGGTTCGGTAAAAAAGCAATTCAATATTAACTGGTTGTCATTCCGGCTTGTCCGGAATCTTTTCCTGATAAATAAAAAAAGAAAGATTCCCGACAAGCGGGAATGACGACAAAATAAAGCCCAATTTTCTGGTCAATAACGGCATTTACCTTATCCCCAAAAAAATAAAAAGAGAGGCTGAGAAGCCTCTCTTTTTGTCATGCTTGATATGGATTATCCTGTTAAAACTTCCAGGCATATCCGAGCGTTATTTCCCACTGGTCCATCGTTAACTCTATAGTCTGCTGGCCTGGAACGTCTAACTTATTTGGACCTTTTACACTATTGGAAAAAGCACGCGTTACTGTAAGATCCAGTTCCTGATCCTCACCTATCTTTTTTGTAACACCGGCAGTTGCGTGCTGTTCAATAACACCCGGGGCAAGGATATTAAAAGGCATTTCACTCTCAGGAATCGGCTGTTCTCCGTAGGAATAACCGGCACGCCAGGTCCAGTCCGGACTACTCTTCCACTGCACGCCTGCCTTGTAGACCGTCATATCATCCCAGCCAAACCCGCTACCGTTATTGTTACCAAGTTTGCTATTTGTCAGGTTAGGCAGCATTGGATTGCCCACTGAGTTAACATCACTGTAATAGATTTGCTGCACATCAAATACAAAAATCAAATCCGGTGTAGCTGTAAATGCCAGTCCAACAGTCCAGTTAGCCGGTATGTCAAAGTCACCCTGTTCGGCAAACAAGCCCTCATACTCTTCAAATCTGCTCATATAGATTTTGGTCTGGTATGAAGCGCCAAAATTCAGGTTAGGCAACACCTCTCCAAGATAGCCTATTCTTGCACCATAACCATATGAGTCATCATGACCGTTATTTGCGATATGTTCGGAATTGCTGGAATAAACTCCGAGAGTCTGCAATCCTAACTGTTCAAAGCTTTGATAGGCAAAAATAGGGCTGATACCTACTGCATGTTTGGGATACAACTTTCTGGCATAGGTTGGGGCAATAAACAACTGCATTAGATCTATCCCTGTTGATGACACTGAAGAATCATAATATGTGTTTGTGGGATAATCAGTATTCATACCTCCGTTTCCGTATATTGATATGCCCAGAGAACTCTTTTCATCTAATTTCCAGTTGCCTCCTAAGGAGGGAATAATAAACCACCTGGAATCGCTTTCATATGTTCCAGGCGCGAAACCAAAACCGAAACCAGAGGGATTACCTTTGACAGTATACTCCCTGTTCGGATTAAAAAAGGAGATCCCAAGATCTATACGATCCCCCATAAAAACCATCCCGGCCGGGTTGGTGGATGCTGCCAGGGAATCCAGTGGTAATGCTGTGCCTGCACCTGCCAACGCCTTGTTCTTGGTACTGTAGCCATGTGAAAAGTAACCGTTTGTTGCCGAAGCAGTTGCAACAAAACTTAAAGCTGTCATCACAACAACTGAAAAAATCATAAATCTCTTAAAACTCTGAAATATTTTTTTCTTCACAAGTAAACCCTCCTTTCATTGTTTTGCGGATAGACTGCTTGGTTTCCACTTATTTATTAAGTTAAGCGACTGACATCGTCACTTCTTTTTTAAAAAGAAGATAAAGGTTCCTCCTTCTTCTTTTACTTCTAACAACTCATTTCCTGTCCTGTTAGCAAAGGCTGTGATATCCGACTTGGAACCCTTATCAGTGGCCTCCATTTTCAGGATCTCTCCGGGCTTCATCTCGCCCAAGGCCTTTTTAGTTTTCACAACAGGCATTGGACAATTAAGTCCTTTGCAATCTAAAGTCTTATCTGCTTCCATTTATCCTCCTTCTAAATAAACATACTAATGTTTGCATCTAACGCAAAATCCAGGAACTCTGCCGCCCCTCCTACGGTAATACCCTCAACAAGGTCTTCCTTTATGACCCCTGTCATCTCGAGTGTAGGCGTGCAGGCAATCATCTTTACGTCCAACTCAAGGCATGTTTTGACAAGTTCAGGGATTGTGGGCCAGTTTATTTTCTTAATCATCCCCTTCATCATTAATGTGCCCATTGCCGTCATCCCCGGGAGCATACCAATGATATTGGGCATGGGAATAGGGGACGGCATTGCAGGATTTGCGATTGGCGCTACTTTTAAAGAACCGTACTTCTTTTTGTTTATGATATCCACACCATAAAGCGTGAAAAAGATGGTCACCTCTACATCCATAGCTCCTGCTGTTGAGGCCAGGATCAGAGGGGGGTAAGCCATATCAAGGGTTCCTTTCGATGCAATTAAAGCCATTCGTTTCTTTTTTTCTTCCATAGTTATACCACCTTTCTTTTTTTATACTTATATCACTTCAAATATACGCTGTCAAGAAATAAACAATTCCTTATTCACTGAATTTTGGCTTTATATAGATAAAAGCAATTTAAATGCCTGATTTAAGTTATTTTACAACTTACTGATTTTATGAGGAAAATCAAATGGGAGATAAGTTAATGCAGAAAAATACAAAAATTAGTGTTTCAATGTAGTGAATCAATGAAACATGTGGTGAAACGAAGTGTTTCAGACTGTTTCAGGCAGGTTGTGCTTTTTAAATCTTCGCCAAAGTGTAGTTCTGCTCAGGCCGAGTTCTTTTGCTATCCTGGTTTTATTGCCGCTATATTTTTTAAGCAGAGCGTTAATTTGAAGTTTTTCCATTTCTGCCACTTTAACTCCCCCCGCTATAGTATTTCCAATCTCTTTCAGATCGCTTCCTGTTATCGAATGAGGAAGGGATTCATTGTCAATCCTGTTTGTCTTTGAACGTATGTACGCATGTTCAATAGCATTTTCAAGTTCCCTTATATTGCCCGGCCAATTATAGTCTATCAATGCAGATAATGCCGCTGAAGTTATTTCGTTGATCTTCTGCTTGTTTGATATTTTCAATGAACACTTTTCCATAAAGTGATTAACAAGCAGTGGAATATCCTCTTTTCTTTCCCGCAGCGGGGGCATTTTTATGGGTACAATGCAAAGCCGGTAATAAAGGTCCTCTCTGAAGTTGCTGGTTTTTATTTCATCCTTAAGGTTTCTGTTTGTAGCGGCAATAACCCTTACGTCAACCTTCACGGTCTTAGTGTCCCCCACTTTTTCAAATTCTTTGTCCTGGATAACCCTTAACAGCTTGGACTGCAGCGCCATGGGCATTTCTCCTATTTCATCAAGGAAGATTGTGCCGCCGTCAGCCAGCTCGAATTTTCCTATTTTATCTTTTATGGCGCCGGTGAAAGCCCCTTTTACATGGCCAAAAAGCTCGCTTTCAAAAAGGCCTTCAACGATCGCGCTGCAGTTTACTTTTACGAAAGGCTTGTTTCTTCTGGCACTCTCATGATGAATGGCCCTGGCTACAAGTTCTTTACCTGTGCCGCTTTCTCCTTCTATAAGTACAGTACAATCTGTGTCGCCAAGAGTCTCAATTAACTCAAAGATCTGCTGGATCGGAACGCTCTTACCGATAATATTCGAAAAGTTGTATCTATCATTAATCTCTTTCTTCAGTTTCTCAATCTCCGAGGCGTCTCTAACTGTAGCGATCAATCCAATATCCTGAGCTCCGTCTTTCAGAAAGGCGGTGCTGATTAATACAGGAATCACGTTTCCATCTTTTCCGGCAATCCGCTCCATAATATTTGCAAGACCATAACCATTTTTCAGCGTATATGAAAAGGGGCAATTACCGGTGCAGTTATCAGCATGTAATATTTCTCTGCATGCAAGCCCTATGACATCTGATTCCTTCAGTCCTGTAAGATGCTCCATCCCTTTATTAAAACTTATTATGCGAAGCTCTCTATCTACTGTAAACACACCGTCAGCAAGACTATTGATTATTGAGGCAATCTTGTTCTTTTCCTGTGCAAGCAGGACGTTGCTTTTCTCCAGAGATTCTATTGCCTTTATGGCTTCGCTCATGGGTCTGAAGTTTTCTATTATGCCGATTATTTTTCCTTCAGCATCATTTAACGGCGCCACATTAAGACATAGCGGTATAGAGGACTCATCTTTTTTATGGAGATTGATGTTCATGAAATAAGAGGCCTGGCTGCAACTAATATTGTTATCACTGTAATCCAGTGGACAACTCTTTAAGCAAAGGTCTGTGTTCATCACTTTATTACACGACATTCCCTCTACGATTTCACTCTGCAGTCCTATAAGGGCCTTCGCCATACTATTTATGAAGAGGATTTTCCGGTCTAACCCGATCACAACTATTCCCTCTGCAATGCTCTCAAGAACAGATGGGTAAAAACTGTTGGATTGAAGCGTGTCGGGGTTTTTCTTTAAGTCCATTTTTGGGGATAACTCTCCTTTATTTAGCATTATTGAGCTTAAATAATAGTTTATACATATGGCGCTACTTAAATCAAAACAACAATAGACCGGCTTCTGCTAAAATAGCTTAATGAAAAGAAACAGTTATACCGTTACCGCTGAGTCAAGAGGAGAAAGGCTCGATGTTTTTATTTCTTCACATAGCGGGCTTACCCGTTCGTATGTTCAGAACCTGATCAAGGACGGAATGGTCACAGTCAATGACCATAAAGAGAAAGTCAGTTATAGAATGAAGGAGGATGACAGGGTAGAACTGGCATTGCCGGATGCCCCGGAGAATCTGCTCGTTCCTGAGGATATACCAATTGATATTATCTGGGAGGACGAAAATATATTAGTTGTAAACAAACCTCCTGATATGGTTATGTATCCCGGCCTCAGTCATAGCAGTGGCACCCTGATGAATGCCGTTGTCTCAATATGTAAGAAACTTTCATCAGTCGGTGCACCAATACGTCCAGGAGTTGTACACCGTCTGGATAAAGATACATCAGGGTTAATAGTCATAGCCAAAGACGATGCAGCCCATCATAATCTCGTAAAACAATTCAAGGAGCGGGAAGTTGAAAAATATTATTTAACCCTCTTGTATGGCAATTTAAAGACAGATACCGGTGAGATAAGGACCCTTATCGGCAGGTCTGCGTCAAGCAGGAAAAAGATGTCGGCAAAACCTAAAAGCGGCAAGGAGGCAATCACTCAATACGAAGTGACTGAACGGTTTAAATTTGCCACTCTGACAAAAGTCAGGATCATCACCGGAAGGACCCACCAGATTAGAGTCCATTTCGCATCAGTCGGAAATCCTGTATTGGGTGATAAGCTGTATGGTAAAAAGACTGTTATCACATTTCCTCATAAAACTATCAGCTTTCCCCGCCAGATGCTTCATGCATACAGTCTAAAGCTTAAACACCCTGTTGATGGAAGACTTCTGGAATTCACTGCGCCAATACCGGAGGATATGAAGAGGGCGATAGAGGAGATAGGAGATTGAAGATTATTGCCATACTTTTGTAATCGACCTTTATAAATATGCTAAAATCAGGGAAATTCGGAATTCTAATAATGCTTCAATTATAACGGTGGAGGTAGATATTTGAACATAGCGGTCTTTGGAATTGGCAATATACTTCTGTCTGATGACGGAGTTGGCGTTCATGCGTTGAATATATTGAAAAACAAATACGAGTTCCCCGAGTTTGTTGAACTGATAGACGGTGGGACCAAAGGGCTGGACCTGCTGCCTTTGTTTGAAGGAAGAGATAAAGTTGTGATTATCGATGCGTCTAATTTTAAAAAAGAACCCGGAACAATAGATACAGTAGAGGGCGAAAAGATACCGGCTTTTTTAAGCTTAAAACTATCCGTGCATCAGATAGGGCTTCCCGACATGCTCTTTGCCGCACGGTTAATGGATATTATGCCGTCAGAAATGTGCCTTATCGGTATTCAGCCAAAGACAATGGAGACCGGCACAGAGTTGTCAAATGAGATAACAAAGCAATTGGATGCCCTAATACAACATGTACTTAATAAACTAAAAGATTGGGGGGTAGAAGTTATACTTAAGAAAGAATAGGTTTAGCATATTATGTCTTCAACGAACTATTGCAGTTTATTTTCACTATGTTTATTATAGTATTGTAAAAAAAATAACACCCTGTTATTATTATTGACAGGCTGGTTGTGAAGTAGTTGTTTATATTTTTAATAAATAGATGGTATAAAATTCGTTTATAATTAACTGGTTCTGTGGTAAAATCAAAAAGATATGGAAAGTTATGATGAAGGTTTAGGAACGGTTTATGAGAGGTTCATGCTGAATGATTATTTTGATGATTTGATCAATTCAAATAACATAAAAAATGTTCTCGAAGTTCCATTCTATGGCATGACAGGCTTAACAGGCATTAACAGTGTTCATCTTGCAATGAAAGGATGCAATATATCTTTAGTAGATACAAAAGAGGAGCATGTTACAGAAGCAATGAAACATCTCAAAAATCTGCCAATTGAAGGAAGATATAATGTTTTGTTACATAAAGATCTTTCAAAGCTCCCTTATAGCGATAACTATTTTGACCTTGTCTGGAATTTTGCAGCCATCTGGCATGTTAAGGATGCCGGCCTGCTAATAAACGAAATGGCAAGGGTCTCGTCCAAATTCGTGCTGATTTATATTCCTAACAGAAAACAATTAGGATATGCTTTAAGGAAATATGTATTTGACAGGCAATTCTTTGATACTATTGATGAATCATGGATCGATCTGGACCGTATTTCTGAACATCTGAAATTGCAGGGAATGAAAGTTGTAGATGAGGGTCTTATAGATGTACCTTTTTGGCCGGATACAGCTGTTCCTGTTAAAAATATTTTTAAAAAAATTCTTAAGGAAAACAATAATAATACCGATAAATCAGAACAGCAACTATTTAAAAAATATTGGAATTGGGATATTATGAGTTATTATATGGGGATGAATCCCCGTCTGAAAGATAAGATTGAAAAGCTTTCTTTTTTAGAAAAAACGTCTATCCCATGGCACGTAAAGGCCTTTTGGGCCCATCATCGATATGTGCTATGTTCAAAAAACTGAGGAGGTAAATATATGTCAGACCACAAGCACCAGGGTCATGAGCATCATCATGACCAGCATAAGGAACACGAACACCACCACGATCATGACCATGATAGTCCTGAACACGAGCATCATGATCATGATCACAAACCTGTAAAGATAAAATTCAGAAGTTTTAAGATGGACCGGGCCTTTGCCTTCGACCCCAGTAAGGGTGAAAAAGGCGTAATAACCTATACCGTAACAGAGCCTGCAAGGATCAGCATAAAGTTGATTAAAAAGGGCACCAGAGAGCTGTACCTTTCAACAATATTGAACTGGGAAGAGCGCGGTGCAGGAACACATACCGAGTACTGGGACGGTAAAGATTATAGCGGTAATATTATTGAAGATCTGTCCCAGATTTTTATGGTATTGGAAGGAGAACCGATGTCTACCTTCAAGCCCGGCGCGTATTCCGTTGAAGGTCTGTCGGATGAAGAGATCATTCACGGCCACAAATGGGGACATCCTCATAACGAATATCAGGAAGGTACAAATGTAATACCGGTACTCTCGATAACCTCTGTCAAGGACGGAGATGTGCTTTCAGGTGTTGTGAAAGTTGATTCAAAGCTGGAAACAGATGAGAAAGGATACGGCGAGAAGGTGGGTTACGGCGTCAGATACTACCTGAATAATATCCTTGTGAACGAAGAATTTTATGATGCAAAAAGTAAGGGTAATTTTTCATATGACGTCGATACAACCGCTTTTCCTGATGGAGAATATACTCTTTATGTGGGAATGTGTGACCATCACCAGCATTCAACATCAAGAGGGTGCAAGGTCAGGATAGATAATAATTCGAAAGATTAGAGATACAGGTCTAAAATTTAAATTTAAAAGGAGGTGAATATTTTGTGCTGTAGAGCTGTTAAGAATCAATAGCACATAAAAAGCCAATGAGTAAAAATATTTTACTTGCAAACAATGAATGGATCGAAGTGACTCCAAGAGTCAAGGTTTCAGGTCCCCATCACGAGGTTTTTCTTGAAGGGGTGGTCAGCACCCAGCCTGAAAATGATAATGAAGATATCAGATATGAAGAAGGCAGGATCTTTATAAAACGCAGGAATGACAGGGAAGATGACAGACATTTTGTCATGACCTACAGAGTAAGTGTTCATGGACAGGAAACTTTTACAAACACAAGGGTCATTGTAAGAAAATCCTGAAACTGATCCTGATTATCACAAAGAAAAAATGGCTTCGCCAGTTTAATACTTAAGAGATGAGAGGTTCATTTAATGAATACGGGTTCCAAAGAAGATAAAGAAAATTTATACAAGATCAAGATCAATACCCCTGATACGGGATACGAGCCCTTTCCTGTATATATTATCAACAGGTCATCGTATGAGGCATTGAATTTTGATCCAAACCTTGGCAAGCCTGCAACCATTTCATATAAGTTGACCAAGGCAGGGACGATAAGGTTGAGGATTGCACGGAGGGATAATCCAGAACTGATACTCCGTACACTTATGGATTGGACAGATCAGCCTTTCGGTGAACATAAGGTCCAATGGGATGGCCGTGATGCATCAGGGAATATTATTGATAACAAAAAAATATTAATTCACTTTGATGCCAGGGATCAGGCTTTTGGAGGAAAACATCAGGAACACGACGGACGTGTCTGTTTCGATCCAAAACTTGATATTGAAACAAACCCTGAGACAATACAAAACGTTAAAGGAAATTTAGAGATCAGAACTTCTTTTCCTGACGGCCTCGATAAGATAAAATGGAATGCCGGATGCGAGGTTAAGTATTTTGTTGATTACGGTTTAGTGAAAAAAG
>JAGVGM010000239.1 GCA_020057065.1 Thermodesulfovibrionia bacterium | reverse complement strand
GCGATACCGTAAATGACATAACTTTTTCCCGTGCCTGTCGCCAGGTCGAGCGAGCAGGATAATTTATTGTGAATCTGCAAATGGTTCTTAAACTGATCAAATGTGCCATATAACGTTTGCAAACTATCATTGAAGTGATAATTCTCTTCTGCCAGTTCTTTGAGGCTTTTGTATTCCCCGCCCAAAAAGTAGCACACCGTTTCCCGGATCGCCTCTTTCTGATACTCCCTGTCCCCGCAAAGGGCGTCCAGGAAAGCCTCATATTTATTCGGATCAAACCTCTTGGGATCGTAGTTAGGGGATACCTTGAGGGCTAAATCCTTATTCTGAAAGGTCTGGCGCTCAAGCATGGCTATTTACTCTTTTTTTTCTTCCTTTATGTGATAAAAAAAATTTCCGAGACAATGTTTCGGAAATTCCAGACACTGTCTGGGAAATTGGCGCTAATTCCGCACACAGTGTGTGCGCTTTCTCTTGTGGTTTCTCCTCTAATTCCGCACACGGTGTGTTCAGAATCTTCTGATAGCTAATATAGAACTGTCGCATATGTCCGAGGTTTCTCTCTGTAAATCCTTTGCCAAATTGTGGAGTCAAATCGGCTGATATCTTTTTCAGTAGCGCCTCGCCATACTCAGCCCTTTCCTTCCCCTTTTGCTCATACTCCACAATCCTTCTGCCCATAAACCAGTAAGTGGTCACCAGAGCGGTATTCACATACCGCACTGCTGCCTTCCGCCCCTGCTTAATGAGAGAGACAAGGTCGGTGATGAGGGTTGAATAGTTTTGTATCTTGCCGATTCTTTTCACTTTATGAAATCCTTAATTTAAAAGGTCTGGCGCTCAAGCATGGGTTTCACTTTTGTATTTTTGTCTTGCTTTATCAAAAAAGTCGGGGTCTTTATCAAATTGTTCCTCTAACCAACATAAGGAGCCAACTCTTTCTCTGCAAAGTTTTTAACCATCCTCTTTACGGCTTCCTGTTCTTCTGTAAATTTAAAGATCATCCTGTACCTCTAATATAACGAGTCTGTAGGAAAACCCATTAAAAAATAAATACGTACTTTGTAACTTATTGTTTGTATTGAATGTTATTTTTTTAAAAATCTTAAAAATGGACTTTTCTACAGACTCAACGTGGAGGTGAGGGGCCGGGCGGCTTTCGAAGACAGCCTCATGGCCGCTACCACACCCTGAGAAGAACACCTTCCAAACGACACCTTAGTAGCCCGGTCCCTCTCCACCGAATTGATAATATTTTACCCTTGACATCGGGAGGCCTTATAAGTGTTAGGTCTTAATGTTCTCATGGTTCGATACCAATTAGCACAAGTGGAACCGCCGGAACGCCTCGGCCTTGACGAACAACATTGTAGAATTCTCCCTCGTAGTAAGCGACCCCTGAACTCATCTGGCTTTGAAGGGATTTCATCGGGAGAATTTCGATCCCCACGTCAATACGATCGCCAACGTAAAACGCGAGATGCTTGACGAAGAGATCGTAAGCAACGAACGCGTACTTGCCAAACTGGACTTCGACGGCCACGCGATCCTTAACAAAATCTGTCTGGTTGTAGCTGAAGATTGGCGTCTCGCCTGCGGCTTCTATTTCCCGCTTCTGCTCATCTGCTGACATAGCAAGAGTCTTGCGGATCAGCTTTTCGCTTTTTGTAACCCAGTAGCTTACTCGGCTCTCTTCCCAGGATTTATTCCGAAGCAGACGATTAAATTCAGCATTCATTTCGATGGGACTGAATAGCAGTCTACCCCTCATCGTTTTTTCTTTGGACACTTTCGTTCGGCATTTATTGGCATCCACCGCAGAAATGACAGCTTGTATTTCTTTCCAAAGGTTTGGCTTGTGAACTAAAAGGAATTCAAGCCCATTCAAATGGGAATATGTCTCAGCGATATTCATTAGCGTCCCTTTCCATACTTTGCTCTTTTTTCAAATAACCTCATTTGCTCAGATCCCTTCTTATCCCAAGGAGCTACTGTAAGGCTGTTCCCGGCTTCCACAGGGTCATAAACTGGCCTGTCCATAGGTCGGGTTAGCAATGTCCCATCGATTTCCTGTTGGATTCGATCTCGCGCAAGATCAATATATTTCTGGACAGTTTCCGCTCCAACTCCCCGACGCCCATGACGAACAGCCGCAATAACAGACGTACCGGTCCCAAGGAATGGATCCAAGACCCAATCTCCCTCATTTGTTAGAGAAAGCACCAGTCGCTCAATCAACTCTACGGGAAATTGACACGGATGTTTGGTTTTTTCAATATGGTTACTTTTCACGTTCGGAACAACCCACAAATCGCCGGGGTTTTTCCCAAGCGGGTTGCACGAATACTGTCCGGCTTTCGGACCCTTAAAATACTTTTTCCCCGGGTATTTCTGGGGCACACGCACGGGATCGAGATTGAAGACATAATCCTCAGACTTTGTGAACCAAATAATTGTCTCGTAGCGACCGGAGAATCGGCGACTGCAATGAAGCCCGTGCTCGAAATGCCAGATGATTCGATTGCGCATCCTGAGACCCAGATTGGAGAAGATATGATACAGGACAGTGTCCAAAGGAATAATAGCCCCCCTGTCAACATAGTTTCCTACCTGCCAGCAAATGCTGCCTTCAGGTGACAAAGCACGCACACATTCGGCTATGATCTGGGCTTGCTGTTTCAGGTACACATCGAGATGAAGTTTTTTCTCGTATTCTTTGCCGATGTTGTAAGGAGGTGAAGTGACTACAAGTTGAAATGACTCATCCGGTATTGATTTCAATAGGTCAAGGCAATCGCCGGGGTACACGACAATAGATTCCGATAAGCTGAACACATCGGCAACCTTATGATTTTGTCTGAACAGCGTCTGATTTTTTGTTTTCATTTCTAATTTCTCAATTTCTCGTTCATCTGTTGAGACCTAACAAGTTATTGTACTGACCAGTATATCACTCAAGATTGAATAATACACTACTATCAGGATAACTCCAAATGCTAAAAATACCCGAAGGCATAATCAAAAACTTTGGCTCTTTCCTCTCCAAGAAAAATATACCTTTAGCATCCCATAATTATGTATCAAAATTTGATTCAATGATATTTGCTATCCAGATATTAATTCTTTTTAAAAAACTCCTCCCTGATGCAGCAATTTTAAGAAATCTTGCACCGGCAGAACATCAATGCTGCCAAAGTTATATGCCCTTTTACCCCTGTAAATACCGAACATCCTATCTACCCGAATACGATCAGAATCTTTCAGCGAACGCATAGGCCGCTCCCATCTTCTGTCCCATTTCTCCGCCATTTTCACTTCCAAACAGACAATGTGTGCATTTGAGGATTGTTGCTGTTTCCGGGTTTCAATAATAAAATCGATTTCAACGCCGCTTCCTGTGCGATAAAAGAATACGTCCCTGTTCTTATTTTGAGTGTGATTGTAGATCATAAGTTCGTGGTAAATCATGTTTTCCAGTGCCATTCCTTGCCAGAACCTATCTACCGGGTCAAAGAGGAGACCTGCGGCTGCTCTTGCAACGCCGGGGTCAAACCAGTAGAACTTTGGACGTGTTTGTTCCCGGACTTTCACGTTCGGCCGATAGGCAGGAAGAAAGTGTCCTAGGAGTGTATCCTCTAAGATTGAAAAATAGACATCCACGCTGCTTCGGGGTACGCCGGCATCACGGGAGATATTCTGCCCGTTTATCTGTTGACCATTCAGTTTC
>JAGVGM010000233.1 GCA_020057065.1 Thermodesulfovibrionia bacterium | reverse complement strand
CTATGACTGTCGCAAGAAGTGTCGTGCTCACAGCCAGACGCGATCCTTTTGGTATACCGTTCACCTTTGTAATTATCTCGATACCGCCGGGTTTGCCCAGGAGTCTGTGCAATAAGTTTTTTAACGGAATATCCTTATTTTCAAAACATGGCGGTACAATTCCTGAGGCTACAACTCCTGCTTTAAGAAGTGACAAGTAGTCATTTCCAAAATTAAACAGCTCCCGTAACGTTGAAATTTTCTTGGAAGTTTTAAGATCAATAGATGTCAAATGGATAACAGGATCTTCAATGAAACGGCAGTAACACTCACATGGAGGAAGTATTTGGTCATCACTGCCATGGATTCTTAAATTAACCGATATATTTATAACCCTTGCTCCCTCCGGAAAATCCATTCCGAGAAAAAATATATCGGACCATCCGCTATGTGAAGGGTCCAGTCTTACCGGTGATGCATCCATCCCGACAGGATAAAGACCTGTTTCAGTGTCAGGTGTTGTCAGTTCTGCGGGTACTAAAAAAGGGTAATCATCCAATCCATTGATATTGTACAGGTAATAATTTTCATTACAATGGCTGATTGAAAGCTTGACCTGATCGAGAAGATATTGAAAAGATAAATTGTAGTATGAGTCGGCCAACGCGCTGCACAATGCGCTGTTCCGATCATCGGTCTTCAGATAAATTCTTACAGCCTGCTCGAAATTCCTGTCTAATGCAGACTTTATTCCTTCAAAAGGGATTTCTCCATACTGAGGTATTTCTTTGTGATACTGCAGGTAATATCTGAATATTACAAAAAGAAACAAAGAGGCCCTGACTTTGTGATAAAGATTTTTCGAAGACTTGCGGAATTCTTCCAGCTCCTCAGAAAGCATTTTAAGCTGATAGAAATTTTTATCTTTCAATAGATGGTCTATAGGACGATTGCGAATGATATTATCTTCACTGAGTATTGTTTGGATCAGCTCATTTGGCATGGTTGAATTTAAATATTTTAACATATAGAATTGCTTAAGTAGATAGTAGACAGTAGGGAGTAGGTGATAGGTGGTAGGGAGCCAACTGCATCTCTCTACTACCTACAACCTACCACCTACTACCTTTTAACGATTGACCCGTAACGATATGGCTGGATTCAATAAACAGGTGATTTGTGCCGAATAGTATAATGTAAATCCAAAAGATCGGGTGTGAACATGAACGAATCATTAAAAGACCTTATAAAGAACATCAAAAATCTTCCGACTATTCCTGTTATTGCACAGGAAGTATTAAACCTTCTCAATGATGATATGCTCTCTCTTGAGAAACTCGAAGGCATAGTAGAGAGGGACCCTGCGATATCAGCAAAGGTCCTGAGTGTAGCCAATTCTGCTTTTTTTGGATTTCAGGTCACTTCGGATGCGCTTGGCAGCGCAATGATGAGAATAGGTTTTAATAATGTCAAAAATATTGCGCTCGCAATATCCCTGATGACCATACTTGATGATGGAAAACGCGGGAAAGCATTTGACTATAAAAAGATATTCAATCATTCTGTGTCAGTCGGGTTTACGGCAAGGCTTCTCTGCAGGAATCTCAAACTTAAAATGAATGATGAGTGTTTAATGATCGGAATGCTGCATGACCTTGGATATCTCGTATTGAACAGATATTTTCCTGAAAAATATGAAGAAGTGCTGTTTGCATTTAAAAAGGAAGAAAACCTCCTTGATGCAGAGAAAAAAGTCTTGGGTTTTACTCATGCAGATATCGGTATGTGGTTTGCGGAAGAATGGAAATTGCCGGATATGGTACAGGATGTAAATCTTTTTCATCATACACCGTCTATTGCAAAGAGGAATGAGAAGCATGTAGCAGTTATACATGTTGCTGATTATTTAACTGCAAAAAACATTCTAAGCCCAGTCGAAAAAGACCCCAACTATCCCCTCGATCCTTATGCCCTTAAAATACTCGGGGTTTCGGAAAATGATCTTAAGGATCTGGAAGAATCATTGGGCGGCATTCCTTTTGACGATGAAATTTTTAAGTAATCTTAAATCATGGAGATATTGCAATGAATATTGAACACATCGCGCTGATTGCGCAAAAGATCAGCTTTGCTTTTGAAGACCAGTTCTTTAATGAGAATAAACGCAGCATGTTCAATGCGCTGTTTAACAGATACCTGGTGCCTCTCGACCCTCCAGGCAGAATGGAACCTTACGATGCCATTATCTTATTGGGACGACAATCCCCTGAAGAATTTGAGCATATGGTCAAAGAGATGAGGGAAAAAGAGCTGATCTCCGACTGATATCAAATCATTCTTTTAAAAAAAGCGGTTTGAACTTTAAACTCTTTGTATCAATTTTCAACAGGAACGGTTTTCCATATAAAGAACAGGAATTAATTGTAAGAACCTTACCCTTATGCTCTGTAAAGGGACCGTTTGCAGCTTTTTCGGGTTCGTGGCTTCTAACGATCATTTTAAGGTCAAGCGAAGAAAGCAACTTAGCTGTAATATCTTCTCCGAATAAAACACCTGCTCCTCTTGGATTTAAATGTTCTCCCTGAACCGAAGAGGGGTCACTCCAAAGTAAATATTTCTCATTAGTATGTTTCACTAAATCATCCTTAGTTTTTATTCTTAAAGATATGCCGGCATGAACAAAAAGAACGTTATTAATTATTGCCGCAATATGCAATCTGTTTAGAAAGTTGAGCACGGTGTCCTGATAAAATACCTCCCATGAACCATACTTCTCTTCTGCCTCATAAATAAGATTGCACGGGTAAAAAAACGGTCTGCCTTCTTTATACATTTCATGATTGCCTTTCAGTGCAATTATATCTTCCCTTGTGTCAATAAGTTTGCTGAGTTCTGTTATTATCTCCACACCATTTGAACCTCTGTCAGCATAATCTCCGAGAAAGATCAGGACCGAATCCTTTCTGTTCTTCTCATAAATATTCAATATCGAACTGAAACTTTCGTAATTACCATGCAAATCGCCGGCAGCAAAAACATTTTTGATATTGCTTGTGAATACCCTGTTTATCATGCAATACCCCTTGCACTTATCTTTAGAAACCGAAGTCTTTTAAAAATTCTATCACTTTTAAGATATTTTTGATTTATATTTGCTCCATCCTCTAAAATTAGTGAATTATCAGGATTGATGGCATTAATATATACCAGTACAAATATAGTAAAATATTATGACTGTGTTAACTAAGGAGATTTTATATTGAATAACAAATTTCACATCCACACTTTCGGATGTCAGATGAACGTTCACGATTCAGAGAAGATCGCAGGTATCCTCTCTGAATCGGGCTACGGACAGACCGATTCATTCAGGGATGCGGATGTGATTGTACTTAACACATGCAGTATCAGGCAGAAGGCGGAACAGAAGTTTTACAGCGAACTGGGCAGATTGAAGACGATAAAGAAAAATAATCCTGATCTGAAGATCGCAGTCGCAGGATGTATTGCACAGCAGCAAGGCGATGCAATATTTAAAAAATTCCCATATGTGGATTTTATTTTCGGACCTGACAATATAGACAGCCTGCAGACATGGATAAAAGGAACTACCATGCAGACATCTTTAAAATACAATCCCGGATATCACACAAAAACTCTCCCTGTGAAAAGGATAGGGCGGGTCAGGGCCTGGGTTTCTATAATATATGGCTGTGATAATTTCTGCGCATATTGTGTTGTGCCATATACACGCGGTCGGGAAAGGAGCAGGCCCTGTAAAGATATATACGATGAAGTTGTATCACTTACCGAACAGGGATTTAAAGAAATTACGCTTCTGGGCCAGAATGTAAATTCCTACGGCAAGAACCTCCCTGAAAAAATAGATTTCTCCGACCTGCTGAGAATGATCCATGAAATAAAGGGATTGCAGAGGATCAGATTTGTTACTTCTCATCCAAGGGATATATCAGAAAAACTGATCAACACGATGAGGGATCTTCCAAAGATATGCAATCATATCCACCTGCCCATTCAATCAGGCTCTGATAAAATATTAGCCTCAATGAACAGAGGCTACTCATATCGGGATTATAAAAATAAAATAGACATGTTAAAGGCCGCAATTCCTGATATAGCTGTGACTACCGATATAATCACGGGCTTTCCAGGTGAGACCGATGAAGACTTCCGATTGACAGTAAATGCGTTGTCTGAAATTGAATATGACGGTATTTTTGCATTTAAATATTCAGAGCGGCCTGACACAAAGGCGTTAACCCTGCCTGACCATATAGATGAAACCACAAAATCCGAACGTCTTTCACATATATTGAAACTTCAGGAGGTTATTACGTTCAAAAAGAACATGAAGATGGAAGGACAAGAACTTGAAATTCTTGTTGAGGGAGTGAGTGAGACTGATAATGAAAATCTAACAGGGCGCACGCTCACGAACAAGATCGTTAATTTCAGTGGTGATCCAAATGATGTTGGAAATATTCTAATGATAAAAGTCAAAGAAGCAAGACAGCATTCCTTGTATGGGGAAAAAGTTTAAGGGCTAAGAAAAAAGAGATGTAGATTTATGGTTTCTGTCATTCCCGCGTGTCGGGAATCATCTTTGAACAAAGGAAAGGATTCTGGACAAGCCGAATGACAAACAGAGCGTGAGAATAGCTATTCAGATAAACACAGATTAACACCGATAGAACAAAAACTTATATTTATTTTGTGATTCACCCAAAAAGTGAGATCTGAAATCCTTGTAACTCATTCAGTATTCGTTGATGATAATGCCTTAATGATACACGATCCAGACCATTCCGGCTCAGAGGACCGCTTCATCCTCTTGGGTTTAAGCGCCAATATTCGCCTATTGGTTGTTTGCCATTGTTATCGGAAAAACGATGACGTAATTAGAATCATCT
>JAGVGM010000241.1 GCA_020057065.1 Thermodesulfovibrionia bacterium | reverse complement strand
TGCATTACGTTGTTGCCTGTTCAGCAATCGCTGGGAAGATTTCTGGGAGAATCGGATATGTGCTTAATTCTCTTTACCAATAAATTTGTCGCACACCCCGCTTTTCCCGCCGGCATTGACTTCATAAATCATGAAAAGCTATATTTAATATTACGTTTCAGGAGGTCTTTTTGGAAGAAAAAAACGAAAATAAAGATATATTCACAATAGTATGGGATTCTCTGGCATCTGTAAAGCTTGCCGTTGCTGCTTTTATCATATTAGCGCTTTCGTCGATAGTAGGAACAATTGTCGAACAGCAGGCTGAGCCGGCTAAGAACATTGCATTGCTTGCCAAATTCTTTGGTGATTCTGCAGCTCCAACCGTCTATAACATATTCGCAAAACTCGGTTTTATGGATATGTACCATTCATGGTGGTTCATCAGTTTCCTCTCGATATTCAGCATAAACCTGATAGTGTGCTCACTCGACAGATTCCCCAAGACCTGGAAACTTGTAAAGCTGCCTTTAAAGCCGTTAGCCGCTAATGTCATCAGGACCCTGCCGGTAAAGAAGGAAATGAAACTGAAGACCACTCTCGCTGCTGCAAAGGACGAATTCCTTAACAGCCTGCGCTCATCAAAATACCGGGTTCTTGAATCAAATGAAGACAATACAGTACAGCTATATTGTCAAAAGTGGAATTATGCACGTTTGGGAGTTTATGTAGTGCATCTGAGTATTATCCTTATATTTGTAGGCGCAATAATCGGGGCGGTGTTTGGTTTTAACGGATACCTGAATCTTCCTGAAGGGGAGGAGTCAGATGTTGCATATATAGCACAAGGCAGAACAATACCCCTCGGGTTTACTGTTAAATGCAATTGGTATGAAACGAAATATTATGAAGGCATGGACATGCCCCAGGAATTTCAGAGCGAGCTGGTAATAATTGAAAACGGAAAGGAAGTTCTAAAAAAAAGCATCGAGGTCAACAGCCCGCTTATATACAAAGGGATCACATTTTATCAGTCAAGCTATGGCATGGTTCCAAATGCAGAGGGCTACTTCATACTTAGTTTAAAACCAAACGGCGGTCAGCAAAAAACTTATACTCTCAGATTTGGTGACACATTTGAAATTCCAGGTACAGGCATTACCGGGACCATTGCTGACTTCTCACCGGCTCTCGGACGGGACCCGCGTACAGGACAATTATCAACTTACGCAGAAAATATGGTAAATCCGGCAATAGCAATAAAATTCGATATTCCCGGACAGGAAAGCTTTACAGGATGGATATTTAAAAGACATCCTCAGACCGGTATCCTCCCGGGGGGACATGAGGTTAAATTTGATGATTACTGGGGTGTTGAATATACAGGACTTCAGGTTTCCAGGGACCCGGGTGTATGGTTTATTTATATTGCATGCATTATTATGACATTAGGGTTGTATGTTACTTTTTTTGTCAGTCATAAAAAAATATGGATACATTTGGCTTACGAATCATCAGGAGACAAGGGGCCTGTCAGTATATCTGTCGGCGGCAATGCAAGCAGGAACAGACTCGCATTTGAAAATGAAATAGACAATATATGCTCAAGAGCTTTGCAGGCAATTGAAGGAAGGAGTAAGAAATGATCAGTCAGACCTTTTTTAACATATCAGCTGGCGCGTATATAGCAGCAATGGTGACCTATATAATTTATCTTGTCACAAGAAACAAGACTGTCGGGATCTCCGCCACTTCCGTAACGATATTTGGATTTATTGCTCAGACCATCGCTTTTCTAAGCAGATGGAGTCATTCTTATGATTTCTGGTTAAGCTCCAATCCTGCATCCGGCCTTATTGTATCCCTTTTGAGGGCTGCTCCTCTCAGAAATCTTTATGAATCCCTGATATTCTTTGTATGGTCTCTTATCCTTATTCACCTTATAATAGAATTCAAATATAAGATCCGGTCGCTCGGCGCTTTTGTTACACCGATCGCAGCGCTGGCCCTTCTCTTCATTGACATCTCGGGTACCTCAAAAGAAATACAGCCGCTTATGCCTGCGCTACAGTCAAACTGGCTTCTTTTTCATGTGCTGTTAGCCTTTCTCGGATATGCTGCCTTTGGCGTATCTTTCGGGTCTGCTGCGGCATACATAGTTATGATCACAGAGTCCAGAAAGGAAAAGACTTATATTTTCTGGAGCATTATAATCGGAATATTCATTATTGTACTTATAGGAATGGGAATTGATTTCTCAAGCCTGTCGGCTGCCGAACGCAAGGAACTGATTCAGAGCCATTTTTTAACGGCCACCTTCAGAAGCGAATCGGGAGGAGTTGCAGTATTAAGCTGGGTGCTGTCAATAGCATTTATCTTTGGTATATGGAAGTTCGGGCTCGGCCTGAAAAAAGTTCTTACCTCTTTATCGTTAACGCCGAATATACTTGATGAAATAACTTATAAGAGCATCAATGTCGGGTTCCCATTATTCACTGTTGGGGGCTTACTCATGGGCGCAATATGGGCCAACAGCGCCTGGGGGAAATACTGGAGCTGGGATCCTAAAGAGACCTGGTCGCTGATAACATGGTTTGTCTATGCGCTATATCTGCATGCGAGATATGTCAAAGGCTGGAGAGGCAAAAGAGTTGCTATACTTGCTGTAATAGGGTTTATAGCGGTTATCTTTACTTATCTCGGAGTTAATCTTGTGCTGTCAGGGCTGCATTCTTACGGGAGTGAGTAAGAGGCTGAAATATAATTCTAAAAACTGCAGATAGCCACTGATTTGCACTGATTGACTTGGATTTTAAATCACAAAATAAATATAAGTTTTTGTTCTATCGGTGTTAATCTCCTGAGAGGCCCTGCGGTCTTGCGGTATGGTTGTTCCCCCCCCCATAACTATAAATAGAATTTGAACAATTAAAGTTATTCTCCCAAAAGTGCGATAAATATTATTATGTGTGTAATATTTTTGGGAAGATTGAGATAGATTGATTCAGTAATATTATTATGATGAAGAAAAAATTGGAAATAATAGTTGCCTGCCTGATTATTCTTTTTTCGGCGATCTCGCATTCTGCGGAAAAGAAAAATATGGATGTGGTCCTTGTCATGGACAGCACCGGAAGCATGAAGAAGACAGATCCCCTGTTCCTGCGAATTCCGGCAGCAAAATTATTTATTTCGCTTCTCGATAAAAATGACAGGGCCGGCGTAATAAGTTTCAGCGACTCTGCCGAGCTCCTGAGCTCTTCAGTATTAGTAGACAGCGATAACGGCAAAAATACACTCTTTCAGGCAGTTGATAAGATAACTTCAGCAGGACTTCATACAAATTTATATGAGGCGTTAAACAAGGGGATCGAGGTTCTCGGCGCAGAGAAAAGGCCCGGGAGTGAAAAAATAATTGTCTTAATGTCTGACGGGATAATGGATACAGGAGATCCTGAAAAAGACAAAGCACTCATTGAGAAATTAAAGACTGATCTCACAAAAATGCTCATAGACAATGGCATAAAAGTATATGCGATAGCCTTTACCGGGCAATCGGACACGCAGCTTCTTGAAGGGGTTTCAAAGCAGACAGGGGGATTTTATAATCTTGCCATGACTGACAGGGATTTCCATGTAGTATTTGCATCTATCTTTGAAAGTCTTAAGGCCCCTGATATGCTCCCAATGAGCGGCAACGGCTTTCTAATAGATAAATCAATTGAAGAAGTAACTATTGTTACAACGAAAGATTCGCCCGATACAACGATAAAACTAAGCGCTCCGGACGGGAAAAAATATTCTTCCGGGAACAAACCTCCGGATACTGAGTGGTTTGCTTCAAGCAATTTCGACATGATGACAATAAAGAAACCCCTGGAGGGTAAATGGGAGATACTTTTCAGTACAGGGAAAAACAATAAAGCATATGTAATAACAAATCTCAATCTGCAAACCAACTTTAATGAGCTGTATCCGCTCTTTGGTCAAAACCTTGATGTAAGAGTCTGGCTCGAAAGAGACGGTAAAACGATCAAGGAAAAAGAGGTGCTTGAGAAAATTACGATCTCGCTCGAATTATCAAAGCCTGACGGCGAGATGATACGGCTGCAGCCATTTAACAAAGAAGATGGTACGTTCGAAAAGAGCATCGAGCTATTTAACGCAGGCAATTATAAGCTCAAACTTGTTGCTGACGGAAAGACTTTTCAGAGGGAAAAGACATTTGCATTTAAAGTGTCGGATGTTAAGGAATCACAGGAAGATATCAAGTTGCGAAAGTCATTAAAAAAGCCGGAAACACAGATTCCACCCAATAACAATATGGCGGATCAAGTTCATTGGGGAAAAATAATTGCACAATTTATGATCATTAATCTGGCAGCCGGCATAATTGTATTGGTTTATCTGAAAAGAAGAAGTTTTAAAAAAATAAGTGATGTAAAAAAGCTCCTGAAGCTAAGTGCGATTAAAGGCCTGTTTAAGAAAAAAAATAAAGAACAGGGACCGGGGGAAGTTAAAGAAGAACAGATACAGCAATTAGCCAGGGAAGAAGAAAGAGAGAAGGTACATGCAAAAGATAAAGATATTCAGGAGACAGAAGAAAGCAGGAAAGTAGATGAAAAGAAGCGGGAAATAGCTCTGGAGAAAAACCGGGAGATAGATACAGTGACAGAAACAAAAATACACGCGACCGGAAATGAAGAAGAAAAACAGGATATTGAACCGGAAGCGGAAGCGCTGAATGAAGGACAGGAAGAGCCGGAGATAAGTGCATCATCAGAGGATTCACCAGTTCTGACCGAACAGGAAGAAAAAGCTGAGAGATTACAGGATGAAATGAACGATGAAGTGCATGAGGCCGCGGATAAAAAAGTGGAAGAAATAAACGAACTGGAGCAGGTAAATCTGGAAACACTAATTGAACAGATGGAGAGGGAACAACAGGGAAGAACAGACAAAAAGGGAGAAGATAATGATACAAATTAACGCTTTATTTTTTCTGTTCCTTATGCAGTTTCTTCTGATATTTCTGGGCCTTGCAGTCGTCCTATTCCTCAAGTTTAAAAAAATAAATATAAAAACAACCATCTCTCAGGGAGAGATACGGAGACTTGAAAGTGAGATTGACAGATATAAAAAAGAGGTTACCGGACTTCTGAACTGGCAGACGATGTTCAACGACCTTCAGAAGAAATTTGAACATACAACAGCGGTTAACTCAAAACTAAAAGCAATGATCGATGCCCTGATCCCTGAGGCAGAACGCTCCAAGGAATTTCAGGAAATACTTAACGAAGTAGAGAATAATAACAAAGAACTAAGCGCTTGTATAGGTTCATTGAAGAATGAAAATGAAGAGATCAATAAACAGATGAGATCTTTCAAAAACGAAGTCGACGGATTATCTAAAAAACTGAGAGACTCTGTAACCAGGAAGGAATATGAAAATTTACTAAGTGAAAAGACCAGGCTGGAATTAAAAGTCGGGCATATGAAGGAAGATCTTGAAAAGAAGACAAAAGAAATCGAAAAACTCGAAAAAAATTACATGTACCTTGAAAAAGAGTATAATGCCTTATATGATAATTTAAAGGGTGAGGGGGCATAACCGCTTATCCCCTCTCTTTATGATGTAGGGAGGGAGAGGATGTTTTAAGTGTTCCTGCCGTCATACTTGCCATATTAAGACATCTCTATTAAAATACATACTGTCTAAATATTGCAGGGGCACAGCATGCTGCGCCCCAACGTATTGTTATAATGCGCCTGTAGCTCAGTCGGATAGAGCAACTGCCTTCTAAGCAGTGGGCCAGGGGTTCGAATCCCTTCAGGCGCACCATTGCAAATTTTGCAGAGCAAAATTTGCAGCTATCAGCAATTAGCTGTCAGCAGTCAGCTTTTTTACTGACAACTGAAACCTGATTGCTGATAGCTATAATTAAATGGTGAGTGTAGCTCAGTTGGCAGAGCATCTGACTGTGGCTCAGAGGGTCGCGGGTTCAAGCCCCGTCACTCACCCCAAATTTAATTAATAATGAAAAAGAGCGCCTGTAGCTCAGTTGGATAGAGCATCGGCCTCCGAAGCCGAGGGCCGGAGGTTCGAATCCTCTCAGGCGCACCATGCATATTTTGCATTAGTAAAATATGCAGTTATCAACGATTAGCTGTCAGCGCTCAGCTTTTTAAACTGAAAGCCGATTGCTGAATGATAACAAGTTTTTATGGGCCGTTAGCTCAGTTGGTAGAGCAGCTGACTCTTAATCAGCGGGTCGCAAGTTCGAATCTTGCACGGCTCACTCTTAAAAATCAAGGACTTACAGAGTTTTTTCTGTAAGTCCTTTTTGTTTGGCTAAAGTTTTTAGTATTTTGTATAACCTGATTAATTTTCTTATATTCGGGCAGGGGAAGAGCAAAGCAGAGCCCTTAAGTGCCCTTATGAGAAAGACAAGGTTTAAATGGATAGCGAGCATATCCCCCGTGGTCTTGCCACGGGCTTAGCGAGCGGATGTAATAATAAAATACCTTACATTAGATTCCCTGTGGTCTTGTCACCGGGAAGATCAAAAAAGAATAAGGATTGATGCGAAGAATTTGGAGTGGCTGCGTCAGAATAAGGACTGCCGGACTATGGCGGGGTTTTTGGATAAGATAATTAATTGGTATAAGAGGCATTCTTTCAAATAAGTTAAAGATGGAGCATATAGTCATTTTCAATATATCTTTTATCAGTTTCATCCTTACTGTCAATCGGTCAATTTTAATCAACGTCATTTTAACAACAAGAAGATTTTTGAGTATAGATGCAGCAATTTGTTTGATTATTTTCCATTGCTAAACTCCCCTACACCATTCCCTCACTGCAAACTATCTTCGGAATCGGCTGTTCTTCCAAATGTAGTCTTATTCTGTCAGCTAACTCCCGCAGATTATGTTGATGGTATATCCGGGCAAGTGATTTCACAAGCGCATCTCCAGTCACTCCGTTTTTTCGTAACAGGTTCAGCTCTTTGTTTATCGCATTAGTAACAGGTCCACGGAATGCCTTCTCTAATACGTTGATTTGAGCTTTTGTGTCCTCATCATTTGTTAATCCAAATATTACCCGTAATTCCCTGATAACATACCGTTGCCCATGTGTTAATGATAGCGTATGTTCTTTCTCTGCCTGTCTGTGTTTAACTTCCTCTACGAATTGCCTTTTAACGTGCATTACAGCAGAATTGTATCCATCCGACAATGGAGCCGCCTGTATATCAGGGCTGCACTTTATTGTTCCGAGTATCCTGGGAATGTCTCTGGAAACTATTTCACCGTTATCATCCAAAAGAAATAATTGCTGGTATCTGCCTGCCTGACAAAAAACATAGAGGCCTTTATTGACCGACAACTTTGCAGAACGGATACCATCTCTCAGATTTGCTATTCTGTCGTACTCGCCGGGATTCTCTTTTCTCAGCTGCCGCAGGATTTCTTCTGCCTCATTCAGGTCGAGAAACTCTTCTTCTTCCTCTTCAAAGAGGCTCAGCTGCCCACCCTTCTTTTCATAAATCGCATACATTGCATCCGGGTTCAGATGCTCAGTCCTGTCGAGGATCGCCGAGTCTTCACCGATAGTATCATGTATTTCCTGAATACGATTTTGCAGTCTCTGTTTTAATCCGAGATTTCTTTCTATCCCCGTCTCAGGCAGGAAATTAAAACCATAGATAATATCGTGTTCGCTTCCGATACGGTCAATCCTCCCAAAACGCTGAATGAGACTAACAGGATTCCAGTGCAGATCGTAATTAATAATCTTGTCACAATCCTGGAGATTCAGGCCCTCGGCAAGTACGTCAGTGGCTACAAGGGTAAAAAGCTCTGACTCGCCCTCATGGAATTTATATTCGGGGTTCGCCTTTGGCGCAAATCTTCCAACCGCACGCGCCTTGCTCTTATCGCCACTATAAATTACATCAATGTCAGACGGCTTACCGCCATGATTAAGATTTTCAAAAAGGTAGCGCGCTGTATCAGCATATTGCGTAAATATGAGCCGCTTACCTTCTTTTAACGGTTTCTTCTGCAACATAATTTTCAAAGTCTGAAGCTTTGCATCCTGTTCAGGTGTAATAGGCTCAACCAATGCTGTGATTTTTTTCAGCAATTTTAGATCATGCTCGATATGCTTATATAACAGTTCAAGATTGAAGTCTGCGGCATTATACCGTTTTGATACGTTACGGAGGGCATCAATAAGGTCTGCTTCTTTATAAAAATCTGACTCGTAAAGTATTGTCTGTGCATCTTCACCGGCTGGCACAATTCCCTGCTCCAAGGCCTTTAAAAAAGATTCATGAATCCTGATTAAACGCTTTAGAGTTTCCTTAAAGGCATAAACGCTTGACTCAAATCTCTTAAAAAGCAGTACCCTAATAAGGCCTCGGAGGTTGGCCCCTGCTCTGTGAAGACTTGCATAAGGTTCTTTCTTTTGTTTTTCTTTATTCACATAATGCCATAAACCATACCGGGCGTAAGTGAGTTCATTTGGAGGCGGCTTGGTCTGGATAGTTTTCCGGGCCTTCCGGGCCTTTCCTATGTATCCACGCAACTGCTGATAGAGTCCCTGATAAGTATCCTCTATGCTGTATGTAATTGTCTCAAGTTCTCTCTTGGGGAAGAACTGATGACGTCCGGCAACCATTACATATGCACGCTTTTTACCGTCAAGGTAATCGCTGAAGCTGGCCGGATCGATTGGCTGATGAGTCTCAGAGTCAAAACCATACCACCGCAATATGTGATTTCTTGTTCTCCTGATTAGAATGTTTGACAACAGGTCTGGAAGTTTACGGTCTCCTTTTTCGATCAGCTTGAAATAACCTTTAAGGTTAGGCGGATCAACCGGCAGGTCTGTGCTCTCATCCTGATGAAAGAGTTTTATCTGGTGGTAAACATCCCAGGCACTCTTGTTCCGGGGGGTTGCGGTCAGGAAACAGCATCTCTTGCCGGAAGCTAAAAAAGCCTGGACAACTTTATATCTTTGAGTATCCGGATAGCGGAGGTTATGACTCTCATCAATAAGTACAAAATCCCTGTCCCTGAACTTCACATCTTCAAGCAGGATATTTGTAATACGATCATCATCCTCTTTTAAATATCCTATAGAAAGCACCCGCGCATTTAAGTGATAAACTTCATTGTAACGCTCCCACATCTCGACCAAGGTTGCAGGACAAATAATTAAAGGCCGTGCATGTTCAGTCCGTTCAAAGTGTTTAACAATTGCAGCGCCGATATAGCTTTTCCCAAGGCCGACAACATCAGATATGAATCCACCTCCGAAATCCTTGATTATCTGGATTGCCTGCCTTACGGCAACCTTCTGAAAATCGGCAAGCTTCTTTGTTATTTCATCGTCCCAGAGAATATCTGTATCTTCATCTCCTTCGAGCCTGTCTTTGGTGAGGGAATAAAGCGTTTTCATATATATGTCATAAGGACAAACAGTAGAAGCCGCCCATGATTGCTTCATTTCATTCATCAGTGCTTCATCAAAATTCTGTGATTCGTCCCATAGAGCATCAAACCATTGTACAAGCTCTGCATGGTTATCATTTCCCTGTACGACTACATTAAGCTCTGTATTATGAGTAACGCCCGCCAAGGTAAGATTCGATGAGCCGACAACCGCAATCCCGTTTTCGTGCCTTTCCACGGGTTTCCCTGAACCGTCAAAAAGTGTTCCATAGTCAAAAATGTAGGCCTTTGCGTGCATGCGTCCCTTTGTGTATACCTTAACTTTGAGACGTTTCTCTTCTATCAACTGCACCAGCGTCTTAACCAACGCCTCGCCTTCATCTGTCTGGTCCATGAGCTCAACTGCGGTCTTGATGTTCTCCGCCGTATCTGCGGCCATCTTTTTTGTGTCTGTCCGTTTTGGGAAAACCTGTTCCTCTGCTTTTTCAGCCACCAGTTCAAGACGTCTGTAACCCTCAGCCAATTGTTCAAGGGTCTCACGGTTTGTGGTGTTTCCAATGAGAAGACGAAGCTCTTTTATCTTTGATAATTTTTCAGCGATAGGGGTTAAACCGGAGAGAAAGAAATAGCCTACAGCAAACCGGGCGGCATCGGTTGAGGAAAGGATACGGTTGATGTGGTCAACCAGCTTTTCGTTGCGGTTGTCTATTATGTCATGGGTCGGCATTTATTTCTTAGAATTTGAATTTTGAAATCCCGGCAAGCAATTCATTGGAAACATGGAAGCCCTTGTCTTTTAATTCCTGAGTCTTTTTGAATGCGCTTTCAATAAGCCCTGATTTTTCAGCCTTCAGAAGAATGCCGATGCTGCCGCTGATAGACACTCCCAGATCCTCAGCCACCTTGCGTGCCTTCAAATCGTCAAGCAAGGCTTTCAAATTGGTTTCGTAAGCAAGGGCTATAACCCCGGATTCTCCCCTGCCAAGATTTAAATCCCGCATCAGAATATGGATCAGCCTGCTCTCTACTTTTTGTACTGAGTGGCAATCGATATTAACACTGCCAAATTCTTTCACAACCGCATCGGGCAAGATAATTTCTTTGTAAATCTTACAAAGAATTTGCAAGAGGTCAATCTTTTCGAGTGCTATTAAAACAGAAGTGTCAACAATGACTGTCTCATGCATTGAACAGCTCTTTATTGAGATTCAGGTTTTGATATTTTATAGGAGCTATTCCTTTATGCAGCAATACCTCAACAAATGCCTTTTCAGAATAGCCGGCTATTTCAGACGCCTTACCAAGAGAGACCAAACCTTCATCAAGGAGCTTGATGGCAAGCAATATTTTTAAATCTTCCTCTGATATATTTATCTCCGGGAGTGTCACTGATATGCTCATATACACCTCCTGTTATTTCCTTCATTATACATTATGCAGTTATGTCCTTTCATCCCTTCACACGCTCTTCGCCTTGTTGAGGCGCTGGTTGACGAGATTGATGACCGCCTCATAGACGGCGTCACGCTCGCCTTGAGTGAGATTGAGTGTGTCGAAGATGATGTTGTCGAGATTTTTTCTATCACTAAGTGGATTGATTTGCCCTTGACCTTCTGAAGGTATCCCGCATTCCGAGTAAATGTCATTTATTTCTCTCTCATTTATTTTATCAAATGCTTTTCCTATGTCTTTGTTCAATACTATTGGTATTTTCATCTTTAAAAAGTCAGCCATAAAAAAATCTAAAACACCTAGACCTAATGCCTTGTTCCCTAACGTTTCTAAAAAGAACGCTATTAACGTGGAATTTAAAAAACCAATGAGCTCCTTAATATTGCCGTGCTGAAGATGGAGTCTATAAAATCTTAGTGAAAGATAATTCTTAGGATTATAATAAATAACAAACGACTCACCAAAACTTCGAGGAACAAGAATTTTTGCTGATGAAATCATCTGATTGGTTGGTTTGTACCAGGGGCGTTGATTTTTTGTAACTGATCTTTGATGATAACCTTGTTCTTCACCCCATTTGATATACTTCTTAAGACGAGAACTTGGAGGGTCTTTGATTACTAAACAGTATGCATCATAACCCTTAATTTCGATTGATTTATTGTTCTTGGTGTAATCTTTAATAAGAGGAACAAGATATTCTGATTCAATTTCACCATCAAAGCGGGTGTCAGAGCTATTATTTTGGATCTGATAAATTCCATGTGCAGATTTCTTCACGTCAGTTAATATGAAAAACCCATCTGCACCACCTGTATTTAGATAACGTTCTCCTTCAAAATAATCAGATAGCTGCTGAGTAAATACTTTCCCCTTCTCAAGGATAGTGAAGAAGATATCCGGCGCTCTCAGATACTTCCCGCCCCATTTATTGCCGGTGTATTCGGCGGATATTAAAGATGCGATGCTTAATTGTTCTTTACCAGAAAATCCCCCCTTTTTCAAAGTGGGGAACACACCCCCGCCCCCTCTTGTTAGAGGGGAATTATCAGTATCCTCATCTTCCGGCGTATCACAGCCTTCTTCAAACAAGGTTTTCTGCAATAACGGATAAACCCTGTATTCATTTGTGGTCTCACAAAGACTTTGAGATTCAATCTCTTCAAAAATAACCGGTGAAATGATATGTTCATACGGCGCTTTGAACATGACAAACTTTGCCACATTATCAAGTCCGCCCTCTCTTGAGTTATCCGGTGCAGAGAAGAGTGAAATCACGGTATTCACATCAGCCGAGGCAAAAGAGCGTTTCAATTGATTGTCAATCACCATCTTTACATGACAGTGCTTTAACAAAAACTCCTGAAGGTCAGCTCCATACCCCACATCAAGCCATGAGTTTGAAGTGATAAAACAGAAAGAACCTTTTTCATTCAGCAGCGACAAGCCATGAAAATAGAAGTAGATGTAAAGATCGCTCTTTGCGTTAATCTTTTTTGTAACCGCCTTTTCAGGTTTGAGAGCATCCATATCAATCTTTGCCTTGTATCCAAAGAAGCGTGGAAACGCCTGATAAACAGACCTCATGAGTTTTGCCTTGTATTCTTTCTTGTTCTCAGTTGTCACTTCTTCTCTCGTCAAACGAGGATCAGAAATATTCTCCTGACGGACATAAGGCGGATTGCCGACAACTATATCAAACCCGTCCTTCTCGCCCTCGAATATTTCCACAAATGCAATGTCCCAGATAAAGGGGATATCTGATACATTCTTGAGCGCAGAATGCGCAAGGCTTATTTTCTCCTGTTCCAAGTTTATCTCTTCTATCTCCTTCTGATACTTTACCGAATCCAGCTTCAACTGCTGCCCTTTTTGCTCAACTGATCCGTCAAGGAGACTTACCGCCTTCCATTCAGGCACATCAATTTTCAACTTAAGCTCCCTTATCCTATCCTCATTCTTTTTTGAATGTGCAGCCAATATCTTCTGGAAGAGTTTTAGCTCAGCGCTTTTCAATGATTTATCTGTCTTGAACTTGCAGTCCTCTTCATTGTTGTAGAACTTCATCTTCTCTTTTTTAAGTTCAGTAATGCCGCTCTTCAGCTCTTGCGGCATTGCCTAATCCCACTAAGTTGACCGGCGAATCCCATTTAGATTGACCGGAATTATCTCATTCAAAAGCTGATGAATTTATTTTAAACGATCCTTTCAATT
>JAGVGM010000298.1 GCA_020057065.1 Thermodesulfovibrionia bacterium | reverse complement strand
TTCATTAGTGGCTCCTTTCTTTTTTGTTTTCCGTTCCGTGGATTATACCCCACGGGGGAGCCACTTATTATTTTCAACTAACTTTAGTTTAACCTCCATAATCAGAGACTAACTGCCTTAATAGGGGATCATTCTCAAAATTTGCATCATACCTAAGTCCAAAAAGACGTATTATCAATTCACGTCCATGTTCGTATATTTCTAGTTGATTTTGTAATACAATCTCCAAGTCCGCTAAATCACGACAAACTAAAGGAGCCTTATTGTATACTATCTCTAGTCTGTCTATATCTAATGCAACACCATAAAGATTCTTCTCCGTTTTTATTTGGTTAGTAATATTGTTTAATATCTTCAAATGTTGAGGAGAATTAATATCGAATGTATAACCGTACAAACTCTCTAACAATTTCTTATCACCACTCTTAGATTTAAAATGTAAAATCATAGAATATACTTTGTTATCTTCTACGGGTAATTTTGGGGAAGAAATATAGGATACGTCTATTATCTTTTTTACAGCATCTATGAAAGTGCCTAACGCAACTATAATAATCCCAAAAATAATTATTATGGAAAGTATCTTATTGTCTTTAAACTTTTTGAGAATACGTTCGACTCTGGTCTCTTTTTTGTCCATGGTTACAATTTGACAGAAGAAGTCAATTAAGTCATTTTAAACAAAAACTGGTTATATTACGTATCTCAACAAATTCTGAAGCTGTTAACTATCTCGACCGCTCTTCCATTTCTCGTAGCCTATCACTTAATTCTTCTACATTCCGCGGTGGATTGGCTTGGAGATCTCCCATGACCTCTCTATGAATATCTCCACGATTCCCACTTCTACGTGCATCCCTAAGGTCATCATATTTACTGGTTTTTTCACTCGTGCTACTTTCATCACAGCCGAACGCAAAAACCATTATAACCAAAGAAGTGAAAATAAATAACATGACTTTTTTAATCATCTTAATTTCCTCCTTTCTAACGTAGAATTCAGTGACGAGTACCACTGTAAGACGTTAAAAAGCAAAAAAGACGATTTGTAAATCTAAAGTCATCGCTCATCTGATAAAGTGTCCTGTGGTACTCGTTCACTGCAATGACTTGTTGTGCATTCTGTTTAGTTTATGATTAAGTTTGCCCGACTTAATCTCGTGTTCCCATACTCTGATCACTTGCCAGCCCTTCGCTTTCAATGCCCTTGTTATCTTCTTGTCTCTAATCTTATTCTTTTCAATTTTATTATTCCAGTAGTCTTTATTTGAAGCCGGCATACGGCAATGCAAGGGGCGACTATGCCAAAAGCATCCATCGATAAACACAGCGGTTCTCTCTCTCGGAAAAACAAAATCCGGGTTGCCGATCAAAGAATAATTGCGTCGCCATCCTGTGATGCACTTGTCTTTGAGGATAGAAACGAACTGAAGCTCCGTGGACTTATTGCCCCTAGACTTCACACTTGCCATTATTTTTGAGCGTTCAGATTTTGAAAAGGTGTCCATGTTGTCACCTAATTATTTCTACCCAAGATGCATCAAATTTAATAGCTTCAAGAAAAGCGTCACGATCAAGTTCCGGTGGTTTTTTGATTCTTATAGAAAGCCTGTCACTCGGAGCTTTTTCGATAATAGTAAACTGTGAGCCATGAGGTTGCCAAGTGAAGATGTGTTGTTTGCTATCTTTTACAAAGCCTTCTAAGTTTTTACCTCTGTTCCACTTCCAGTAAAACTTATCAGCTACATATAAAATAGTCTCAAATTCGAATACTGAAACTTCCAATAGATCATCTGATTTAACTAATACTACAGTCCTTAGGTGTTTATAAAGCTTACGTATGCCGGATACTCGCTCATTCCAGATAGAAAGTATTTTTTCACCAAGTTCATTAGGATCACACTCGCTGACTTGTCTATCACCAAAAGAATAAACTGGAGAATTACGACCAGATATTAATCTTATCTTGGACGCTGTAAATGGCTTTTTGTTTTTTACTGTTTTTGCGCCCCATGCTGTTTGCTGGAGGACTATATCATCCAATCCGACATTTGAGGGTTTCCACTGCGCTCCGACAAGTCGTGCGAATATCTCTTCCCAGTCTTCGCCTTCAAGCCTTGGAGTCCCACGCGAAGCTAAATGATAAACTATCTCGCGTCCTAAATTTAATGCGAAGTTTTTAGGGAATTTATTTAGTGGATAAGGCGGCTTGTACTTCTCTACGGTTCTTAATTTTGGACCTTCTCCCATATTTCACCCTTTCTTCAAGAATCGTCATCTGTCCATTAATCATTTGATACTGAAGATTAAAGTAATCGTATTCGACATAGCCTTTATGCCATCCATGAGCAATAAATAAATTTCTCAGAACTGACTTAGCTACAGGTACAGGAAGGCTGTTTCCTGCTTGCTTCCGAGTCTGGCTATAATTGCCAATGATGTTAAAGCTATCTGGAAATCCTTGCAAGCGCAGCATCTCACGAGGAGTAAGTCTCCTCTCGCCGTTAACTAACAAATAGTTGTATGAAGCTCCAGCACGCAAAGCGCAGGAATATGGATATGCGCTGATATGTCCCGCTTTATTCTCATGCCAGATTGTTAGTTCTTTTGTGGGCTTATGTTTTTTCAGTCGGTTCTTTCTGATATACTCGGAGGCATAATATTGTTCAGGCACGTCGTCTTCTAAAATCTCATGCAGCGGAGTCATGGATGTGCCGCCCTCCGGCCAATCAAATGAACAAGCTTTTTTGAATCCAACGATAAAAATACGCTCTCTCTTTTGGGGAAGTCCAAAATTTAATGCGTTTAAAACACGAAAATCAGCATGATACCCTAAATCTCTTAATGCCTGCATAATCCGCTTGAGTGTCTTGCCGTTATTGTGTCCTGCTAACAATTTAACGTTCTCCAAAAGAAATGCAGTCGGTTTTTTTGCTTCAATTATGCGGGCAATGTCAAAGAAAAGCGTTCCTCGAGTGTCTTTAAATCCATGTCTGTGTCCAATGATGCTGAAAGGCTGACATGGAAAACCAGCAAGAAGAATGTCATGGTCAGGTATGTCGTCGGCGTTGATTGCTGTAATATCTCCGATGGGTTTATCTCTGAAGTTTGCTTCATAAGCTTTTTGGCAATCTTCGTCTATATCACTGGAAAACTTGCATTTAACGGGTATTCCTAATTCAACAGCAGCTTGCTCAATTGCAAAGCGGAAGCCGCCAATGCCACAGAATAAATCAATGAATCTAATTGCCTTGCCATTTTTCTTGATTAAATTTGACATGCTATAAGTTACCATTATCGGCGCAAGTAGTTCAATTGCTTAAATGCACAACGCAAAAGTGAGTGACAAGGAACACCGAATAACATAAACATGCTGAAAACCAATCTGAAATACATAAAACGTAATCTGGCTAAAAAAGCGCCGTGTGTTCCTCGTTCAACTCCACTGCATGGTTATGTGTTTTTTTATGTAAAAGCATCCCAGCCGTGACTGCCACTCTGTGGACTTGGATCACGATAGCTGCTATCTTTATAAATATTCTTGCATGTTGGGCAAGTCCATACGCCATTCTTGTGATCTAGAGGTCTTATTAGATTACCTGCCTTGTCATAGCACTGTGCACAAAAAGGACCGTCTTTTTTATCTCCATCTTTACGCCAATAAAAAGGTGCCTCCCAGATAACATTTTCTTTTTTGTTAAGTTTATCTTCTAATTCCTTTACCTTTTCGCGAAGCCTGATATTTTCTTCTTGAACTTCAAGTGCTCCTTCACGCAGTTCCATTATTTTTTCCTGAGCTTCTATGGTCGCTCCTTTTTTTATTAATTCCACAATGTCTTTATAATTAGGAAGCAGTGTCATTTCGTCCCTCCTCTGAAAGACTATCTTGCATCGATTAGCCTTTCATTTTTACACATAACGTATATAGTTTTATCCGTAGTGCGGAGCATTACGGATAAAACATGTTGAACTGAGCCGCTGAGTCGATGGTATTAATATACCTCTTGTTATGGG
>JAGVGM010000194.1 GCA_020057065.1 Thermodesulfovibrionia bacterium | reverse complement strand
GGCACCATCAGCTACTTTAAGAATCTTGCGCAGGAGATCGGCGTCCCTTACCAGACGCTAATCAATCTTTACCTGCGAGATTGTGCTGCGGCGCACAAAAAACTGGCCCTGCACTGGAAAACTGCATAAATACCCAACCAACGGCTCGACCCGGCGTGTCACCCGCATTATAATCGACTTCAACTTGTAATCCTCAATTTTCACATTCCATCATCATATAGATAAGATTGTTTTATTCTTTCAAATACCCCGCTGTCTCTGCGGCGGTTCCATGTAAATCCCCCCCTTTGGAAAAGGGGGGGAGGGGGATTTTTTGAACAATCCCTACCTGATGATACCCCGTCCGCTTGCGGCGGGGAATCTTTATTTTAACAGAACTTGCCCGAAATGGAATATGCTCCGCGTCAGCGTCTGAGAAGGGAAGCAGATTTGCGAGGGTCAAATACACCACAAGAAGCATGCGCTGCTGAGAGTGCCGGGCCTGGGGCCTGATATGATACGGTTAACAGGATATTAAAAATTCGGCGTGAAAGAAGGATCTCCCGGCTTGAGGATCTGCGTATAACGGCAATTAAGTTATTACTACAGAGTCATCAGTGCCAAAGTTATTTGGTACGTACTTGTCAGCATGCCGGTCATTTTCCCAACGGCTGCCATCTATGAAATATTTAAATTTATACTCTCTCTTGCAGTCTAATTGCAACGTTACGGAAAAATCACCGCTGTCAAGCTTTATCATTTCTGTCTTATGTATATCCCAGTTATTAAAATCACCAGCAAGCGTTACATTCTGAGCGTCCTTTGCCGCTTCTTTTGAAAGTCTGAACGTTAAAGTACATTTAGCGCCGTCTTCAGTGTACTGTTTTACAAGGCCGGGTTTTTGAGGTTTTTCAGAAGAGATATCTTTTTGTGCAGATGGATTGGGCAGTGTCATTTTTTCCTTACCCTTATGATATAAGTCCTGTTTGTTAATAAAACTCTCTACAGGGATACTCGTGTGATAGGATATTTTCTCCAGTATTTCATTCCTGACGCCTTCATTCTGTTCCCGGAATTTGATCCCCGCGTAATTTGCGCTTCCATCCTGTTTCTTCCACATTACGTCGCCAAAGAGAGAAACAGATGAATTGCCCTGAGGAAATTTCAATTCCAGTTCCAGATTTTCATGTTTAATAAAATCAAATCCACGCGCCTCAAGATTAAGTCCCTCGCAGGAAATATTTTTCAATAGTCCCAGCGAATACAGGGTCTTCCCTTTGGCCGGCCTGAACTTTACAATTAGAGGGAGATCAAATCTTTTAAACTTTCTTTTGCTTTCCAACATTGTTTCTCTCCTTTCATTGTTATTAATATATTCACTATCATCCACAATCGTATATCATCTGTCAAATCTTGACTACTGATATGAACAAGCGCATAAAATTAAAGTTACAGGTCACCTTTATTATCCTGAGATGCAAAACTTCGTTATGAAGCTGATGGTCAGGCAGGCTTACCATAATAATTGTCACACGGAGCCTGTCGAAGAGTGACTGAGTTCACGACGAAGTCCGTGTTTAAGCATCTTTCATGGCATCAGGTAAAACATTACCCGCTACAGGGAAACCCTTATATGAAATCAGGAAAAAACTACTCAAGAAATAAATTAAAAATGCCGATATAAGAAAACATGATAGAGAATTTTATTACTACCTTCAAGCAAGCTTGCAGGGGAAAAGACTGGAGGAAATTATTCGGATGACTAAAATATCCGGTTACAATAAATTTCACAGTATCCGCTTTAAAATTCTGTTTACCTGCGTAGGCATGGTGTTATTTGCATTGACGCTTTTATTTTTCGGCGTAAGGTTGAAGGTCTCAGGTGAGCTTGAAAACTTCGAGAAAGATCTTATTGAAAAAACAGCTCATCAGTTTGTTTTAGCCTATAATAACAAAAAATCAGACCTGGTCAAACTGAAAATGGAGACGAGGATGCAAAACGAAAGATCTGCGGCAGAACAACAGAAGGCCGTGTACGAGAAACAAATGGCAATTATCGAGAAGCAGAAAATCATTTTAGCGGCGTTATCGGAAAAGGGCGAAAACATAGGAAATATTCTCAGCAAGATACTCATTGATCCGATGCTTTACAAGGATGTACTGAAAATTGATGACATTATAAAGACTGTAATTAAAGACGATAAGATCGCTTATATTTTTGTTACTGATAAGAACGGTAAAGTTGTCAATACGATATGGGAGGCGCTCAATATCCCAAAGAACGATTACAGGGAATTCGGTATTGACGTCGGCAACCCGGGTCAGTCTCTAAAGAATCTTACAACAAGCACTCGTTTTTTACATTTCCAAAAACCTGTTGCTGACGATAACATTAAACTCGGTACGCTTTTAACAGGTGTTTTTAAGGCTGGCAATATTAACAGGTCTTCTCAAGTCAACACTTATTCAACAGGCAGACAGGATTCAAAAGAAATTATCACCGATCTTATAATTGATAATAAGGTCTGTAAAGAGCTTGCTGAGCTGACAGACAGCGAAATTGCGTTTTTTTCCGGAAATAAGACAATAGCCTATTCGACGGAAAAGTTTATGCGTTCCTTTGAGGATCATGAAGCAAAAAGCAAAAAGGCCCTTTCAGGCGATAGTATCATTTATGACAGGGCAAAAATAGATGGTGAGGACTTTAATATTGCCTATATCCCAATTAAAGAAAATAGTTCAGTGTTTATCGCAAGGCTTGCAACGTATTCTAAAGGGTGCACGACAAATTTTTTGGTAACCCTGTCAGGCACAAGACCGTGTCTCCCAGAAGTCTTCCCATCTATTGCTGAGGAAGCAGCAGCGGAGAGC
>JAGVGM010000343.1 GCA_020057065.1 Thermodesulfovibrionia bacterium | reverse complement strand
TGTTGTATTTAAAAAAGATAAGGAAGGAAAGACTTCCTCTTCAAAAACCCTGACAGTTCGATTGGAAGAAGGAGGCAGGTATATTATTAACGTGGGAAGCGTGGGACAACCCCGGGATGGTATCCCTGATGCTGCCTTTGGCATCTATGATGCAAAAGAATGCGTGTTCACACTTAAAAGGTCCCCTTATGACATCGGGACTGCCCAGAAAAAGATTATAAAGGCTGGATTGCCGGAACGTTTGGCGGCAAGGATAGCTATAGGCAGATAAAGAAAAGGGGTTATCTCTACAGTGCTATAGCAAGGGACAAAAAGAGAGAAGGGTAGATGGAACTGGGACAGTTAAAACGCTTGTTAGAAGGGGTTAAAAAGGGGGATGTTGGGATTGACGAAGCATTGGAGTCATTGAAGACCTTACCCTTTGAAGACATTGGTCATGCCACCATTGATCACCACCGCCATTTGAGGCTCGGATTCCCAGAGGTAATATTCGGCGAGGGGAAGTCGGATGGGGATATCATAGCCATAGTCCAAAGGATGATTGAGAAGGGAGAGAACATCTTAATAACCAGGGTGGAGAAAAAGAAAGCCCTTAAAATAAAAAAGGCTTTTCCAAAGGCAAAATATTATCCAAAACCACGAGCAATTACAATAATAAATCAGCAAATAAAAAAGGAGGGGAAGGGCGCTATCCTGGTCGTAAGCGCCGGAACCTCAGATATACCCATTGCTGACGAGGCTGTGCTCGTTGCCGAGATGATGGGCAACAGGGTAGATCGCCTTTATGATGTTGGAGTCGCCGGTATACATCGGTTGGTAAGTCAGCGGGAAAGGCTTTTGCAAGCCAGTGTCCTGGTGGTTGTGGCAGGAATGGAAGGGGCGCTGCCAAGTGTAGTTGGCGGACTCGTATCGAAACCGATCATTGCAGTTCCTACCAGCATTGGCTATGGAGCAAATTTTGGCGGAGTGACTGCCTTACTTGGGATGCTGAATTCCTGCGCCCCCGGGATTGCGGTTGTCAATATAGACAATGGCTTCGGGGCAGGATATATCGCGGGCTTAATAAATAAGGTAAATAATATATGAGAATAGCCTATATTGATTGTTTTTCCGGAATTAGTGGGGATATGATTCTGGGTGCTATGGTGGATTTGGGACTGCCCAAGGCCAAACTAGAGGATGATCTGAGCAAGCTATCCTTAAGCGGGTATGAAATAATCTGTTCAACCGAAGCCAGGATGGAGATTAGCGGCTCCAGGGTAAAGGTAATTCTAAAAGATAAGGATACTGACCACCGAAGCTTTTCCGATATAAGACGTCTTATTGATGGGAGTTCGCTGGATAAAGACACCAAAGACCTTAGTATCAGGGTATTCCAGCGTTTAGCGGAAGCGGAAGCTAAAATCCACAAAAGGGATATTGACAGTATATATTTCCATGAAGTGGGCGCTGTTGATTCTATCGTTGATGTAGTCGGGGCAGCGGTTGGAGTAAAACACTTTGAGATTGAGGCGGTCTATGCCTCTCGGATTCCTTTGGGTTCAGGATTTGTAACCTGTCAGCATGGGACTCTACCCCTTCCGGCGCCGGCAACCCTGGAGCTCCTGAAGGGTAAACCGGTCTATGAATCGGGTATCATGGGAGAGCTGGTTACTCCTACCGGTGCAGCCATAATTACCACATTAACAGATAAGTTTGGCAGGATGCCTCCGATGATAATAAGGGATGTAGGCTATGGTGTGGGGGACAAAGAATTTGAAAATATTCCCAATCTACTCAGGGTCGTTCTGGGAGACGATGAGCGAGAAAGAGAGGTTGATAGAGTAACTGTCATTGAAACTAACATTGACGATATGAATCCTGAGGTCTATGACTTTTTGATGGAAAGACTCTTTGAAGAAGGTGCCCTGGATGTCTCTCTATCGCCCCTTCAGATGAAGAAGAACAGACCTTCGGTGCTGCTGAGGGTAATTTGCCATGAAGGGGATAAAGCCCGCGTGATCAATACGATTCTTGAGGAATCAACGTCTTTTGGTGTTCGTTATTATGAAGTGGGGAGGGTTAAGGTACCCCGCAGATTGGAAGAGGTTGAAACAAGGTTTGGGAAAGTTACAGTAAAGATTTACCAGGACGGAGATACGATAATCAACGTATCACCTGAATATGAAGACTGTAAGAAGATAGCAAAGGAAAAGAAAGCGCCGTTGAAAATGGTTTATAGTGAGGCGGTAAAAGAGGCTCTCTCTTCTAAGAAGTGAAGCATTTAATTATGACCGCTTTTAAAAACTTTTAATATTGCGATAAAAGAGAAGCAGTGAGATGGACGGAAAATCATTGGATATAACCGAAGAAAAACTTAGCAGGGATACAGAAACATTAAAATTTCTGAAACCTTCTGATGTAATCAAAATACTTATAGAACAAGGTGGTGGGTTTAATGATAACGACATCATCCTCGATTTCTTCGCTGGTTCCTCAACCACCGCCCACGCTGTCTTATCCCTTAATAAAGAAGATGCTTCGACAGGCTCGGCACAGGCTGGCAACCGCAAATTCATCATGGTTCAGCTTCCTGAAAAATGCGATGAAAACTCGGAGGCCTATAGGGCAGGCTATAAAACAATCGCTGAAATCGGCAAGGAACGCATCCGCCGGGTAATCAAGAAAATCAAGGAAGAACAGGGAAGTCAACTCGACCTGTACGGCAACTCGGACAAACAGGATTTGGGCTTTAAGGTCTTTAAACTCCGGGAATCAAATTTTAAAATCTGGCGTTCCAGGATAGAAAGCGAAGAAGATCTTGTCGAGCAAATGCAGCAGCATCTTGAACCGCTCGATGAGCACGCAAAAACAGAGGATGTGCTTTATGAACTTCTTCTGAAATCCGGTGTTGCGCTTACTGCAAATATCGAAGAGAAGAACGGCTATCTACTCGTGAATGATAGCGAAATAGTTCTGATGCTCGAAAAGGTGGACGATAAAATCATTAAAAAAGTCATTGCAGGGAAACCCAGTAAAGTGATAACCCTCGACAGGCTGTTCAAAAACAACGACCAGTTAAAGACCAATACCGCATTGCAGATGAAGGATGCGGATATAGATTTCAAGACAATATGAGCTATGAGCACCCTCATATCACTTTGCCGGCGCTGGCAAAGTGATCGAAACAGGAAAAGGTGAGAGTAAGGAAGTACCTGACTATTATAAGGCGGTGTGAATTATGGAAAATGAAAATAACATTTTTAAAAATGGCTCTGTCTGGCTTAAGGCTGATTTTCACCTTCATACAAAGGCAGATAAAGAATTCAAGTATGATGGTGATGAGAATTATTTTGTAAGGGATTACATTGAACAGCTAAAAAAAGTTGACATAGGAACTGGTATAATAACGGATCATAATAAGTTTGATTTGGAAGAATATAAAGAACTACGAAAAAATGCTTTTAAAGAAAACATCTATTTGATCCCTGGTCTGGAACTTTCTGTAAATGACGGTTCAAATGGGATTCATGCTTTAATTGCGTTTGAGTATGAAGCTTGGATAAAAAACAATGACAATTTCATTGAACAGTTTATAAACTCTGCCTTTGAAGGAATAGCCAACCGTGAAAACAGGAACACTAGGTGCAAATATAATCTCTCAGAGTTATTTAAAAAACTGGAAGAACACCGGAAAGAAGGCCGCGATACATTTGTTGTTATGGCGCATATAGAACAAGATTGTGGTTTTTGCAAGGAACTAGACGGAGGCAGAATAAAACAGATAGCCGGAGACAAGAATTTTAAGAGAAATGTACTGGCATTTCAGAAATTAAGGACAAATGATTTAAAAGATAAATTGATAACATGGGTTGGAAGTGAAAAAGAACTCCCTGCTTTTGTTGAAGGCTCAGATTGTAAAAAGATTGATGAAATAGGCTTATGCGGCACTCAAAAGGATGTGGTTGGTAATATTATTAAAAAGCAATGTTTTATAAAAATAGGTGACTTTAACTTTGAAGCCGTTAAATATGCATTGACTGATAAAAAGAACCGCATATCAAATGACATTCGTCCAGAACTTGATAATGCATATATTAAATCAATCTCGTTTGAAGGTGGGTTGCTTGACAGTAAAGAAATTAATTTTTCGCCGGAACTTAATAATTTTATAGGCATCAGGGGAAGTGGAAAATCATCAATTATTGAAATTTTACGCTATACGTTTGGAATAAACGCCGGCAGAATGGACACAAAGTATAAAAACGATCTTATTGAGTATGTACTTAAAAGCGGAGGAAAGGTTGTTGTTAAGGTTGTCGATAAACATAAAAAGGAATTCAGTATTGAAAAAAGATACGGAGAAAAAGAAAATATTTATGAAGGTAATACACGTATTGATGTCCCGTCAGTAAATACTGTATTTGAAACACCTGTTTATTTCGGGCAAAAAGATCTGTCTAACAAGGATATCGCTTTTAGAGCTGATCTTGTAAATAAACTGATTGGCAACAGGCTTTATGATGTTAAAAAAAGAATAGCGGTTAAAACAGTGGATATTGAAGATACTATAACTGCCTTAAGAAAGCTGGAAAATCTTGAGGGATTAAAGAAGGAAACTGAGAGTATAATAAAGGATGCCGAGCACAAGCTTAGAATATTTAAAGATAAGCAAGTTGAAGATAAACTGCGACAGCAGAGCCGGTTTGATTCGGACGAGGTCAGGTTAAGTGATTTGTTGACCGAAATAAGAAAATTTAACTATGAGCTTTATTCCCTCATAAACAATTATTCTGATTTTTTTAAGCAGACTATAGTGGGCTCCGAAGAGAACAAGGAAATTTTTCTCGAAGCTGAAAAAATATTCAGTCAATGCAATGTTGAGTTTAACAAACTGAATGTAATTAAAACTGAAACAGTAAAAAAAGAAGACGCATTCAGAAATTTATTGAATAAACTGAAAGAGAAGAAAGAAAATCTTAAAGAAGAATTCGCGAAAATTAAAAGAGAAATCAATATCCCGAATCTTAATCCTGATGAATTTCTAAAATTAAATCGGCAGATTGAAATTGCCAGACTAAAGCTTGTAGAGATAGAAAAATCAGAGAGGAAAAGAAATGAATATACTTCCTCTCTGAACAATAAGATTGCAGAACTGAATAATCTGTGGCACGAACAGTATCAAATACTTGATAAAGAGGTAAAAAGAATTAACGATTCCAATAATCAACTGAACATAGAAATTGGATATAAAGGTAACAAAGATAAATTCCTGGATAAACAGACTGAGGTTTTCCGCGGTAGCCGCATTACTGAACCTAATTATAAAAAGATAGCGGAAGAGTATAAGGACTTTATTGAAATATACAGGGATCAGACAAAATTAAAAGATATTCTAAGCGAAAATCAGTTTGTTGAGTACAAAAAGCGGTTGTTCGATAATCTCGCGGAGCTTCTTACGTTCCGAGTTGAAGACGAATTCACAATAAAATATAATGGGAAACCTATTGATGAGCATTCCCTCGGCCAGAGAGCCACAGGGCTTATTCTTTTTCTTCTAGCTCAAAAAGAAACCGATGTTTTAATAATTGATCAACCTGAAGACGATCTTGACAACCAGACCATTTACGAAGACGTAATTAAAGAGATTAAGGCTTTGAAAGGGAAGATGCAATTTATCTTTGCCACTCACAACGCGAATATCCCTGTGCTTGGCGACAGCGAGAAAATAATATCATGTAAATATTCGGAGTCCAAAATCGAAACCCATGACGGAACAATTGACAACACTGATACACAGAAGCATATAGTAACTATCATGGAAGGCGGAGAAGAGGCTTTTAATCGAAGAAAGAATATCTATGAATTATGGAGCTTGAAAAAATGAATGCCATTGAACTACTCGATATAATAAGCACCGGTGAGACAAGTCGCGTACAGTTTAAAGAAAAAATTACTTCGCCAGATTCTTTGGCTGCGGAAATGGTAGCAATGTCCAATTCTCTTGGAGGTATGATACTTCTTGGAGTTAGGGATAAAACAGGTGAAATAATCGGGCTAAGTTACGAGCAATCGCAGAATTATAGTAACCAAATAGGAAATATTGCAACTGATAAGGTAAAACCCAATATTTATGTGACAACAGAAGTAGTTTCTCTTGATAATGGAGGTTCAAAAAGGATTTTAGTTATCTATATAAAGGAAGGGATAAACAAACCGTATAAAGACAACAACCTGGCGATTTGGGTAAAACAAGGCGCCGATAAAAGACGTGTATCTGATAATGCGGAAATACTTCGTCTGTTTCAGAGCAGCGCTAATTTATCGGCAGACGAAATGGAAGTTTATGGGACTTCTTTGGATGATATTAACCAAGATAAGTTTGAACAATATTTTAAAAAAGAGTTCCAAAAAACAATTGAAGAAGAAAACTTAAATATTGAACAGGCTCTTAAAAGAAAAAAGGTGGTACGAAATGGAAAGTTGACTTTGGCTGGGTTATTGTTTTTTGGGAAAGAACCACAGAATTATAAACCTGCCTTCTGCATTAAGGCAGTATCTTTTTGGGGAACCAGCATCGGAGGAAACGAATATAGAGACAGTCGAGATATAATAGGAACAATACCGGATATGTTTTATGAAGGAATAAGATTTTTTGAGGTAAATTTAAAACATACTCAACAAGGTCAAAACTTTAATTCGCCAGGCATATTGGAAATTTCAAAAATAGCCCTTGAAGAACTATTACAAAACGCACTCCTGCACCGGGATTATTTTAAAAACTCTCCGGTACGTTTAATGATATTTGATAACAGAGTTGAAATTATAAGCCCCGGAAAACTGCCTAACAATCTAACGGTTGAAGAAATTAAATATGGCAATCCCATAATTAGAAACAACCAGTTAGTTGCTTATGGCATACACATTTTACCATACAAAGGGCTTGGCTCCGGGATCAGACGGGCGTTGGAATCACAACCGGATATCCAGTTTTTTAATGACATTGACGGCGAACAATTTATCGTCATAATACCAAGGCCTGAGACAAATACTTGAAACTCCACTTTGACCCACATCAGCAATTTCAGCTTGAGGCAATAGATTCCATTGTCGGAATTTTTGAAGGTCAGCCATTAAACCGCGGTGATTTTGATTTTTCCATTGCCTATGAGAGTTACTTTTTACAGGAAGGCGGTATTGGCAACCGCCTGACGCTTGACGAAGAACAGATCCTTGAAAATGTAAAAGCGATTCAAAAGGAGAACGAACTTCCTGTGACGGATAAACTGGACGGCATGAACTTTTCCGTTGAGATGGAAACGGGCACGGCAGACAGGTGCGTAGATGCACAGGCAGGCGGAGGGAAAAAAGCAAGTTTTTAAACTAGGGGGATTAAAGGATGCCAATATATGAATATAAATGCGATCTTTGTGGGAAAGAGTTTGAGGAACTGGTCTTAGGGTCATCTCCGAAGGTAAATTGTCCAAAATGTAAAAAGGCAAAGGTTACGAAGTTGATGTCTGCCTGTAGCTTCAAAAGCGGCGGTAATTTTTCAAGCTCTGCCGGGGACAGTAGTTGTGGAACTTGTTCATCACACAATTGCAGTTCGTGTCATTAAAGTTGGCTCTGAAAACTTGAACCCTTGACCCCTTGAATCCTTTTTTGCAACTAAATAGGAGAAGAACTTGAGGTACTACCCGATAAATATAGACATAACAGACAAGAGATGTGTTGTACTGGGTGGCGGAGGGGTTGCTGAAAGGAAGGTAGAATCACTTTTAAGATGCAGGGGAAGAGTCACTGTAATAAGTCCTGATTTGACCCCCCGGTTAAAAGAGCTCCTATCCCATAGCAAAATCCAACATTTATGCAGAGAGTACCAGAGAGGAGATTTTGAGGGTGACTTCCTGGTTTTTGTTGCCACTAATGATTCCGGGGTAAATGCCGAGGCCAGCAAGGAGGCTCTGGAAAAAGGAATCCTGGTTAATACAGTAGACACACCAGAGAGATGTAACTTTGTCGTCCCTTCTGTGGTAGATCGAGATGATTTGGTTATAACCGTCTCTACCTCTGGAAAAAGTCCTGCCCTTGCTAAAAAAATAAGGGAAGAGCTGGAAGCCATCTACGGAGAGGAGTATAGTATCTTTCTGACCATAATGGGTGCTGTACGCGAAAGGCTGTTAAAGGCGAGTAACAATTCAGAAAAAAACAGAACAATATTTTACAGACTGGTAGACTCAAATATGCTTGATCTTATAAAGGAAGGGAAAAAGGATAAGGTGGATAGTATCCTATTGGAGCTACTGGGTGAGGGGTACTCCTTGGGTGAATTGGGGATCGGCCTCTAAGTGTTATAAGGGTTTCAAAGATGAATACATTATTTTTCAAGATCGTATTGGTCTTTTATTTAGCCGGAACATTCAGCTATCTATTGTACCTGTTTAAACAAAGACCCCGTATTTCTAAGGCTGCCACTATTATCCTGACCAGTGGTTTTGTCTTTCATACCATAAGTTTAATCCTGAGATATCTTGAAGCGGGGTACACCCCAATCACCAACCTTTATGAAGCACCTTCATTCTTAGCATGGGCAATAGTTGGTGTCTACCTGTTTATTCAATTTAAATACAGGATTACTTCTCTTGGCTCTTTTATCTCACCTGTTGCATCTATCTTAACCCTTGTCTCTTCTGCCTTTTCCAAAGAGATTGTCCCTCTCTCGCCTGTATTGAGGAGCTCCTGGCTGCCTATTCATGTAATTCTGGCATTTCTAGGCGATGCTATTTTTGCCCTGGCCTTCTGTGCCGGAGTTATGTACCTGATACAGGAACATCAGATAAAGTCAAAAAAGATAGGCTCCTTTTACCATAGGCTGCCCTCTTTAAAGCTACTGGATGATATAAATCATTATTCCCTAACTATAGGGTTCCTCTTGCTTACCATGGCAATGGTTACCGGTTCAATATGGGCAAGGCACGCATGGGGAGCTTTCTGGAGCTGGGATGCCAAACAGG
>JAGVGM010000178.1 GCA_020057065.1 Thermodesulfovibrionia bacterium | reverse complement strand
TCAATTTCGTCATGCCCGAAGTCTGTAATCGGGCATCCAGAACTTGTTAAAAAAACTGGATTCCCGCTCAAAGGACTGCGGGAATGACGGTTCAATGTTATAATTTATACACAGACTCTAATTAATAATTGCTCATTATTCGTTAAGGTATCACCCAATATGTTTAGAAGCTTAGTTATAAAAAACATATCCATGATTAATTTCAGGAGGCATGAATGACGGGACGTAATCGCATCATGATAGTTGAAGATGAAGGGGCCACTGCCATGGTGATACAAAGGAGCCTCGAAGAGATGGGATATACTATTACTTCTGTGGAAACTACAGCAGAGGGGGCAGTAAATAAAGTGTCGATTGACAAACCAGACCTGGTGCTTATGGATATCTCATTAGCAGGAGAGATGGACGGGATTGAAGCAGCAGAACAGATACACTCCGGATCCAATATCCCGATAGTATATATCACGGCCCATTCGGATGAAAAAATAGTGCAAAGGATAATGAAAACTGAACCTTTCGGATATATTATCAAGCCCTTTGATGAACGGGACCTGCGCATTGCCGTTGAGATAGCTTTATACAAACACGGGATGGAGTCAAAACTAAGGGATAGCGAACATAGATTCCATTCACTGTTTAACAATGCCACTGACAGTATTTTCCTTTTTTCTCCGGCAACAGATGATCTGATAATAGAGGATCTCAATCCCGCCGCTTGCGCCATACACGGATATAATAGGGAAGAGTTGATCGGTAAGCCCATTTCGCTGCTGGATGATCCGGAAACGAGGAAGCATATTCCTGAGAGGGCAAAATCTTTGATGTCAGGAAACCCGCTTTTTTTTGAGGCAATGCATGTCCGGAAAGACGGTTCAACCTTCCCGGTAGAGATCTCGGCTCAGCTAATTAACATAGATGGAAAACCATATATTCTCGCTACATACCGTGACATAACAAAACGCAAGAGGATAGAATATTCTTTAAAAGAGTCAGAGGCCAAGTTCAGGGATCTGGTTGAATCTACCAGTGATTGGGTTTGGGAAATTAATGCAGACGGATTGTATGTATATTCCAGCCCCAAAGTAAAAGATATCCTGGGATATGATGTGAACGAAGTATTGGGGAAAAGCCCGTTTTATTTTATGCCTGAAGATGAGGCCGAGAAGAGCCGTACCATATTCAGCCAAATACTAACAGAGCAAAAACCCTTTTATGGCCTGGAGAATATAAACCGTCACAAAGACGGACACATTGTTGTACTGGAAACAAGCGGGGTGCCCGTATTTAATAAAAGCGGTAATTTTATGGGATTCAGGGGTATCGACAGGGATATCACTCAACGCAAGAAAGTGGAGGAACGCTTAAAAGCTATATCTATAACCGACGAACTTACCGGCCTTTTCAACAGGCGCGGCTTCTTTACCCTGGCAGAAAAGGAATTTAAAGTGGTAAACAGGCACAAAAGGAGAATGTCGCTTATCTATCTGGATCTGGACGGTTTGAAGGCAATAAATGACAAACTCGGGCATGAGACCGGAGACCAGGCTTTGGTGGATGCAGCAAACATACTCAGAAAGAGTTTTCGCGAGTCGGACATAATGGGCCGCATGGGAGGAGATGAATTTGCCGTTCTTATAACAGACGGCTCTGAAGCTGATATTGAAAAAATAGCAGTAGATCATATTCAGCAAAACCTGAAAATCCACAATGAACAGGCTGGACGCAGTTATGCACTTTTACTCAGTATGGGATTTGCACATTATGATCCCGGCTCCTCCTGTACAATAAGTGAATTAATTAAACAGGCTGATTCATCAATGTACGAAGACAAAAAGAGGCATAACTCTAAAATTATTTAGCAGCCTCCTCAACGAACCATTTTTTTAACAAATTGTCTATTATAAAAATCCTGAAACAGACTTCCATGTCTGCTGAAAGATCTTAAAAAATTTTAGGATCTTTAATAATTAATCGTAACCCTGCGACATGTACCCGCAATGGAAGAACTGCTGCTTACAGCCTCGATAACTGATCCTTTAACAGGCCTTATGATCTGAAAAAAATACAACCTCCTGATCTTATGCCAAAATATCGTTATAACAGCCTCTAATCAATCACCTGTCTCTTATTTAAGTTAATACGCGTTTAAACCGATTATATATATACAAAAAGGAATAAAACGTTTTTTTAAAAAACTTAAAGGAATAGCATGAAGAGAAAAAAATTAGGTGAAATACTTTTAGAAGAAGGTTTGATTACAGACGAACAGCTCGGAACCGCCCTCACTATTCAAAAAGGAAAAAATAAAAAGCTCGGGAAAGTCCTCATAGAGTTGGGTTACATAAACGACATGCAGGTGGCGGAAACGCTGACAAAACAACTCTCTCTCCAGATGGTTGATTGCAGAAATTATAACCCTTCAAAAGAAATCCTGGCTCTTGTTCCAAAAGAAATTGCCGAGAGCAAGCTCGTGTTGCCGCTTGAACTGAAAAATAAAAACCTTTTGGTTGCCATGGCAAATCCACTCGAATGGGAAACCATAGAGGATATTACATTTGAAACAGGATTAAAATTAACCGTTGCAATCTCATCAGAGAACAACATACTGAACGCAATAGAACAGTATTATGGCTCCTCAGATGAAACATGGAATGTCCTCAAGGAATTGCCGTCATATGATGGAGTAGAGTTTATCAAGGAACAAGTCGACGAAGAAAAACATACATCTGTTTATCAGTCAGTATACTCGGACAGTGAAGCGCCCCCTATCGTCCGGCTTGTAACTATGATCATTGCCGACGCGGTCAAAGCAGGAGCAAGCGACATCCATATCGAGCCAAGAGAGAAAAGCGTCCAGGTTCGCTACAGGATAGACGGAGGGCTCAAGAATGTACAGAATTATCCTAAACAGATCGCGGAGGCGGTCACCTCGAGAATAAAAATAATATCGAATCTCGATATCACCAACAGGAGGTTCCCACAGGACGGCAGAAGCGCATTGCGTCTTGAAAACAAAAACGTAGACCTCAGGATATCGACTCTCCCGTCAGTTTACGGAGAGACTGTTGTTATAAGGCTGCTTGACTCCTCAACAGGATTGATCCCGCTCAGTCATTTGGGTATTGCCGATAACATCCTGAAACCGCTCATAGAAATCTTTTCCCAGCCGCAGGGCATGCTCCTGGTTACAGGTCCGACAGGAAGCGGAAAAACAACCACATTGTATTCTATACTTCAGCAGCTCAGGACCGAGACAAAAAATATCATAACACTTGAAGACCCTGTGGAATACAAACTTGGAGAAATAACACAGGTTCATATAAATGAGGGGATAGGCTTTACCTTTGCCAATGCGCTGCGTTCCGTACTAAGACAGGACCCGGATATTGTGATGGTCGGTGAGATCAGGGACATGGAAACAGCAGAGATTGGCGCACGGGCTGCGTTGACAGGCCATTTCGTATTAAGCACCCTGCATACCAATGATACGGTTTCTACAATTAACCGCTTAATTGATATCGGGTTGCAACCCTTCCTGGTGACTGCTGCTGTCAGCGGCATTATTGCCCAAAGGCTTATCAGAAAGATCTGCGCCTACTGCAAGGTTGAAGCGCCGGAGCCGGAAGAACTGATCCGGTTTGAAGTCACGCATTTTAAAACTTATTATAAGGGAAAAGGCTGTGAACGGTGCAATCATACAGGATACAAAGGCAGGATAGGTATTTACGAACTTTTGCATATGGATACAAAACTGAAACGGCTCATTTCAAAAAATTTCACCGTAGATGAGCTTTGGGATGTTGCGCGTAAATCGGGCACAAAGTCACTTTTTGAAGACGCCTGGGCCAAAGTGGGGGAAGGCATAACGACTGTGGAAGAGGTACTCTCAAAAGTCCCTTATCCGCTTTTTCTGAGTGAGAAGAGAAGAGAGAAAGAACAGAAAGATATTAACGAAATTCATGCTGGAGCGGACAGCCTTCAATAACTACATTGTCACCTTTGTAATGACGCCGTGAAGTTTCCATGACGGGAATTCATAAAATTTAATAAATGCCGGCACCACCCTCTTAATTAGGGAAAATATTTTCCAAACCGGATTTTTGGCGGATATATCTTCAAGCCCGTAATAAATAGCCCTCTCATCTATACCTGCCTGCCTTATGATATCCTCCGCAATAATGAGTTCCATGTATCCGGCCTGTATCTCAAAAGATCTGATCCCGCTTGCTATATCCTCCCTGTAAAAACCTGTGATCCCGAACGGATCGCTCCGGTTTACAATGGACAGAAAGATATTGTCTTCGTATATGATCCCGTGAGAGAACATGGTCTGTGTGATGTATGAAGGAATATTCTTTATGTCCCTTATAAGAAAAAGCGCCGTGCCTTCTATCTGGTGAGATCTTGAATATATCCCGTTAAACTGCCGGATAAACTCATCAAACGGCGTGAAACTCATGACCTTGTAGAGTCTCCTCTGCCCGCGGGTGTAAATAAGTATGATGATAAAAGGCAATGAGGCAAGTATAAGCGACCAGTAGCCGCCATGCGGGATCTTGGTCATATTGGCAGAAAAATACAGAAGGTCAACACCTGTAATGAAAAGCGCTAAAAAGGCAAGCGATGGTTTCTTCTTGTAATACAATATGAATGTCATCAATATGCCTGTGATGGTCATGTCCCCTGTAACAGCAAGGCCGTATGCCGCCGCCAGTCGCGACGATTCCTGAAACACCAGCATAATGAACAAAACCGCTGCAAGCAACGCCCAGTTCACAGAGCTGATATAGATCTGTGATTTCCTCTCGACAGATGTATAATCGACCTTGAACATTGGCATGATCCTCGTTGTTATGGCCTGATAAATTATTGAGAACATCCCGCTTATCATGGCCTGTGATGCGATGACAGTGGCCAATATGCTAAGCAGGAGAAAAGGTACATACAGGTATCTGGAATAATGAAAGACCATTTCAAAGAGGACATTCTTTGCCTCCGGGTGAGCCAGCAAAAACGCACCCTGTCCCAGGTAGTGCAGGACGAGCACTATAAAAACACCGCCCCATGCATTCCTTATAGGTTTTGCGCCGAGATGCCCCATATCGGCAAACAGAGCTTCACCTCCGGTGGCGCAAAGAATAACCTCGCTTAGCACGATAAATCCCTGCCATCCATTATCATGAAGGAACTTTACCCCGTAATACGGGTTAATGGCATTCAGCACAACCGGTGCTTCATAGATCGATACGATTCCGATGATGGCAAGAGCTATAAACCACACGCACATGATCGGGCCGAAAGCAAATGCGACCTTTTCAGTGCCCCTGCTCTGAAATGAGAACAGTACAACCGCAATGAGCATAGCAATAAGCATGATAGTCGTTCCGGAAATATCCTCAAGCCCGGGTATAAGCACCGACCCCTCAACAGCACTCATGATACTTATAGCAGGGGTGATGACCCCATCTCCCATAAGGAGAGAAACTCCGATAAATGTCAGGATCGTAACAATAGCGGTCCTTTTGCCGGGTTTAAGAAGTGACAAGAGGGCCTCTCTCAGCACAATTGTGCCCCCTTCACCTCTTATGCTCAGACTCATAGCAAGCCACGTATATTGCAGAGAAACAAGGATAGTCATGGTCCAGACAATAAGTGAAAGGACCCCTAAAATGTTGCTTTCAGTAGGCTTGAGCAGAAAAAATACTACTGTCAAGGTATATATGGGACTTGTGCCGATATCACCGAATACTAATCCTAATGCTTTAACAATACCCTTCATCGTAAATATTCCAATAAGATTTTACTAATAAAATTCATAAAATTAAAGAACTAAATTTCTTATGTCAGAACCTTTGATGAAAGCAAATGCCTCTGAACTTTCCCCTCTGAATTATCTGCCAGTCTTTTATTGCTTACATTACAACTTTTGTAATGACCCCGTGAAGTTTTCCAGGCGGGAACTCATAGAATTTTATGAATGTGGGCGCAACCCTTTTTATCAACGCAAAGATCTTCCAGAAAATGTTCTTTGCGGAAATATCCTCAAGGCCGTAATATACCGCCCTCTCATCTATCCCCGCTTGCCTGAGAATGTCATCTGCTGTTATGACCTCCATGTACCCGAACTGTATTTCGAAGGACCTGATGCCGAATGCCATGTCCTCCCTGTAAAAACCTGTGATCCCGAACGGATCGTTCCTGCCGGTTATAGAGAGGAAGACATTGTCCTCATAGATGATGCCGTGAGAAAACATGGTCTGAGTAATATAAGAAGGAATGTTCCTGACATCACGTATGAGAAAAAGTGCGGTGCCTTTAATTTTTGGAGAGGTTGCATACGCCTCCTTGAATTTTGGGATGAATTCCTTAAAGGACATAAAGTCCATCTTTTTATAAAGACCCTTTTGTCCCTGTGTATAGAGAATTATCATCGAAAACGGGATCATTGCAATTATTAACGACCAATAACCCCCATGCGGGATCTTATAGAAATTTGCAGAAAGGTACAGCATATCAACACATGTTACGATGAACGAGAGCATTGAGAACAGGGGTTTTCTCTTAAGATAAAATATCCATGTCATCATGATCCCTGTAATTGTCATCGTACCGGTAACCGCCAGGCCGTAGGCTGCAGCAAGACGGTGCGACTCGCCAAACTCTATCATTATGAATATAACGGATATGAGCAGGAACCAGTTAACGGATGCGATGTAAATCTGGGATTTTCTTTCAATGGAGGTATAACCTACTTTCAAAGGAGGCATTATACGAATGGTTATCGCCTGATAAACAATTGAGAACATACCGCTGATCATGGCCTGTGAAGCGATCACAGTTGCAATAACACTGAGCAGCAGAAACGGTATGTATATAAATGAGGCGCAGTGAAACACCATTTCAAAAAGGATATTTTTTGCATCAGGATGTTTCAGCAAAAATGCGCCCTGCCCAAGGTAGTTTAATACAAGCGCTGTAAAAACAGTTATCCAGGCATGCCGTATAGGTTTGGCCCCGAGGTGTCCCATATCTGCATAAAGAGCCTCGCCTCCAGTTGCACAGAGGATGATCTCACCGAGAGCTATGTAACCCTTCCAGCCGTTTTCAAGCAGGAAATGGATCCCGCAATAAGGGTTAAATGCCTTGATTATTTCGGGCGCATCGTAAAGATAGATAACACCTAAAAATGCAAGGGACAAAAACCATACACACATGATGGGACCAAAGGCAAAAGAGACTTTTTCAGTTCCTTTACTCTGAATAACAAACAGTGCTATAGCAATTAAGATAGAAACCAATACGATAGTCCCACCCGAAACATTTTCAAATCCCGGTATTAAAACAGTCCCCTCTACAGCACTAAGGATACTGATGGCAGGCGTAATAACCCCATCGCCTATGAGAAGGGAGATGCCAACAAATGCCAGTATAGTTATAAATGCCGTTTTCTTTTTACCGCTGACAAGCGGCGCAAGGATCTCCTTGAGAACTATGGTGCCCCCTTCGCCTCTGATACTCAAACCCATTGCAAGCCAGTCGTACTGGATGAAAACAAGGAAGAAAAGCGTCCAGATAATTAATGACAAAACACCAATTATATTATCAGCAGTGGGTTGAAGGAGGAGGAAAACTACCGTTAATGTGTATATGGGACTTGTGCCGATGTCGCCGAATACAAGCCCCAGGGCTTTGATAATGCCTTTCATCGCATTTACCTATCTCGTAGGGGCGGGTTTTAAACCCGCCCCTGCAATCTATTCCAATATTGAAAAACTATATATCATACGTCAGTGGTATTCGTTTAAGCAATAATTATCTCCGTTGCACTGCCCTCCCCTTTAGCAAAGGGGGGCGAGGGGGGATTTTTTAAATCTTTTTACAAAATCTCCCCTAACCCCTGCTTAAGGCACCTACTGTTGGTCTTTTTCAAAGAGGGGAATAAGTAATCCGCCCGTCACTAAGAATGCTCACGTTACTCACTCAGGCTTCCCCTGCATCCGATTTATATATAGCGGAAGCGATGCTTCATGCCTTCCATCGATAGCAAGGTCTATGGAATATTCTCCGAAGTTGTGGATTTTAAGACCCTGAATATTGAAGATCATGTTCATTGAAATTGAGGCCGGCATTTCTCTGAATTGAACATTTATGCCGGCCTCAAGTGACGGAATAACTGCTTTGCCGTCTTCATCAACAATATTTATTCTGACCTTATGGTCACCTTCTTCTATTCTTGAAAAACGTACCCTTAAAGCAATTGCACATTGTGGATGAACGGCCGGTACCTGCTTCGCCCATATTACATCGAACGTGCCAAGGATATTCAGTTTTCCGTGATAATCCGCGGCAGCATCACAAAGCACAAAAAGTTCGATCTTCATTTATATCTCCTCTTAGTAGTGTCCGAAAAATCTTGTATGAATTCAGAAAAAGATTCCGGACAAGCCGGAATGACAATCAGATAATATTTAATTGTTTTTTTAACAGTCGTTTACTTTTTACGTTTATCCTGTATATAAATCGCTTTGGAATGCCCTTCCCCTACGAGACGTTCTTCTATTTCAAATAGTTTTGTTGCGACAACCAGTTCCCCGAGTTTGTTGTAACCGTAGTTGCGCGGATCAAAATCAGGAGCTTGCTTGGCAATGTTACTTCCAACCGGTGCGAGATGAGCCCATCCGCTGTCGTCTGATGAGGCCTCTACGGCATTTCTCAACAGGTTGACGAGCTTCGTATCCTGCTTCAGGTCATTGGCATTTTTTCGTTTTATGGACATACTGTCATCTGCCTTGGATACCAAAACCTCAGCATATATAAATTTGTCACAGGCGGAGACAAAGGGTTCCGGCGTTTTCTTCGCTCCAAATCCATAAACAACAAGACCGGATTCCCTTATCCTTGAGGCTAATTTGGTAAAGTCACTATCGCTTGAGACTATGCAGAAACCGTCAAATCTATTTGTATACAGCAGATCCATTGCATCAATAATCATGGCGGAATCAGTTGCATTTTTCCCGACAGTATACCGGAATTGCTGTATCGGCTGAATTGAATACAGCAGCAATACGTCTTTCCAGCTTTTCAGATGAAATCCTGTCCAGTCCCCATATATCCTCTTGACGTTAGCAGTCCCGTACTTCGCTATTTCCGCTAACAGCGCCTCTATGATCGAAGGCTGCGCATTGTCAGCATCAATTAACACAGCCAATTTTTGTGTCTGTCCATTAGTCATAATTCCTCCCTGTTTTTATAATGTAGCACTTTCTTATCCTGCTTATGAAAATATTAACATTCCAGAAGATGATTGACAATGAGGAAGTTTAGGTTCTTCCGGGAATGACGTCTTAAGGTTGAGTTTATAAACAGACTTTAACTATATACCCACAGGAATGCCGGAAGAACCAGATTTTATACCATCAGGTCTTAAACCATGTAGCCATGGTATTGAGTTCACTGGCCTGATGTGCGAGTGATTCCGATGTCCTCTTTATCTCGGTTATGGAATTGCTTAATTGCTTTGTTACAAGGGATATACTTCCCATTGTTTGCGATACCTCTTCCGCTGCAGATGATTGCTGTTCCGATCCTGCTGCGATCCTGTATATCATATCAGCGCCTTTTTCAGAGGCAGCCACTATCATATCAAGGGAGGACCTTGCTGCCTCGGAAAGTTGCACCCCTTTATCCACTTCTTTTTCACCACGGACCATCGCATCTATGGACTTTACAGCGGTTTCCTGTATTTTCTTAATGATGCCTGATATCTCCTTTGTTGATCCTACGGTCTTCTCCGAGAGCAGTCTTACTTCGTCCGCGACAACAGCAAACCCTCTTCCGTACTCTCCGGCCCTTGCTGCCTCAATGGCTGCATTCAATGCAAGGAGATTTATCTGTTCAGCTATTTCATTTATTACATATATGACCTTATCTATCTCCTTTGAACTTTCACCGAGAGAAGTTGCAAGCATGGAGGCGTCCTTTACAGCCTTGGAAATATTCATCATCCCCTGGACGGTTTGTTCAACCGAATCCTTGCCTTTCCTGGCCATCTCAGAGGTTTTTCGTGATGTATCTGCAGCATCGGCTGCATTTTTTGCCACCTCCATGATGGTTTGTGACATCTCCACCATGGCGGTTGAAGATTGCTCTATTTGTGTGTTTTGATCCTGTGAACCCTGATCCAGCAAGTTGGCTGTTGCTGACAATTCCTCTGAACTGCTTGCAAGGTTAGATGTGGCGTTCAACATCTTGCCGACTATACCCCTGAGATTGGTCACCATCTTTGTAACTGAGGTCTGAACAGCTCCCACCTCATCGTTGCTGTTGGCAGAAATCACGCATTTTAAATCACCGTTCGCCACTTCATCAGAGACCTTCATAAGCTGGTGTAACGGGTTTGCGATGGACTTGTACACCCATATACCGAAGACAATTCCAAATATGGTCGCTCCTAAGCTTATGGCCCATACCAGTACCGTACTGACATTAACCATCTTATTTACAACACCTATTGCTTTTTCCTGTTCCCCTTTTGCGGATGCAACGGTTTCCTTGCCTTTTTCCGCCTGTTTAAAGACGATCTCTCTTAATTTTTCAGCAGATTCCAACACCTTTACTTTAATGTCCAACTGCTCCCTGATCTTGTTGATTATGCCGTCCTGTGCCAATAATGTACCCTTTATTGAGCCTAACGCCTTTATTATTTTATAAAATATTTCGAGTTCTTCATTTGCCTTGAGCTTCTTGAGGAGTCTTTCCATGGTACTTTGTGTGTAATCGATCTTTTCAAAACCTTTTCTAATATCGAGTTCTATGGCGTCGAGTTCTTTGAGAGATGTAACAGAAAAGAGCCCGGTCGACAGGGTCTCGATATGTAAGCCAAGCGGGAGGAATTCCGAACTGGTAGATAATGCATTAAAAGCAATATTTGCCTGTGTGTATGCATCGGATTCCTTCTTGTTTGCTGTATCAATCTTTTCATTAAGAGATATTGTTTCACGGTCTATCGCGGAAAAGATCGTTGAGAATTTTTTATCTATATCCTTTATAGATTCATTGTTTTTGTCATAAGAATTATCGTTAGACTGTTCAGCGCCGGATATAAGTGTCTTTATAAATTGTCCCAGTCTGTCACCCAATGATTTAATCTCATTGGAAACATCTTTTGATTCTTTTATAAATTCATTTTGTAATACCTTGCTTATTGAATTATTGATCTTCTCCTGGATAGATGTTAATGCCTTATTGTCACGGGTATTTAATGCTTCATAGACAGCCAGATTTATGTCCTTCAGCGCCGGACTGAGAGATTCTACATTTTTGAGTCTTTTTGAGCTTTGATTTATATCGGTCTGCATCGTCAGAACAGTTGCTGACCGGTTAGTCTGAAAACCCTTCACCTTTTCATCCAGTTGCCTTAAGATACTCGATGAATCTTTAAGTCTCTGGGAAATTGAACTGTTAGCAGCTACTATGTATTCTTCTGATCTCAATCTCCCTACTGTGATCGCAAACAACTCCTGTGCTATTTTATTGAGTTCAGAATAGGTCTCCATCTTTACGCCGCCATAAAGCGATTCCAGTTCATTCTGTTTTTTATTCACCTCTGATAAGGATATTTCAGCTTCAGAGCGGTTATTTTTATACTTCTCAGAATTATTTGAGGCGCTGACCTTTAAAATATCAGCGGTGAACCCCTGTATCGCCCTCTGAAATTCCACGGTCTTCATCTGAAAAGGGGTGCTTCGTTCTGTAAGATAATACAGCTTGTTCTTTATGAACCTCAGCCCCACGACGCTTGTGGTTGCAACAGCGCCTATAATACAAGGACAATAACAATGTTCAGTGTAAGCTTCGTTTTTATTGTCAAGGTCTTTTCATTCCTTTTTATTTGCGACAGTAATAAAAAATAAGGGGTAAGGGAAGCCGGCTATATGTCCCTTTTCCATTACCCCTTATCTAATCCCTGCACCATGAGTCAATTATTCAACTGGATATGCATTTTTCTTCCAGTCATTAATTCCGTCTCTGTACCAGTAAATGTTCTTGAAACCGAAATGTTTGGCAAGTATCAACGCGACCGAGGTCGAACGCCAGCACTTTACACCGTTGCAATAAAGCAGATATGTCTTGTCCTTGTCGAGCTTTTCAGCCATAGCAGGATCTGCAATGAAGTCGTCAGCGATAAACAGCTCTGCTCCCTGAATTTTTTCAGTATCATATTGTGCCTTGGGACGGCAATCAAGGACAACAGCCTTTTTCTCCTTCCACATTTTATATGCGTCACCACCAGTGATAGTGTGAACCCCCTCTAAAGTAGCGGGCATTTCCTTTCCAGCCTCTCCGTCAGCCTTAAAAGCCATAAATTGCTGTGTCAGGTCATCAGGATACGGGCCGGCAATAGCAATGCCTGCTGCAAACAGGGTGATAGCTACCATCACCATTAACCATTGTTTAGTCATGCTAAACCTCCTTTAAATTAAGTGTTGTTTGTTTATCCACCAAAGGTGGCATTCTGTATCTTGTTTCTTCTTATCGTACTTTATATAAGAAACTTTAATGGCATCATTAACTCTATAATTTTATTAGCTAAAATTGTGCGCAAAGAAACTACTTGATATCAACAAGATTCATCCTAAAAACGGCAGTTAGCCGCTGATTTGCGCAGATTGACGCGAATTAATCAAAGAATTACAAGAAGTTCATAGCTCACCTTTTTGGTGAACAATAAAATAGGGATAAGTTTTTGTTTTATCTGCGGTTATCTGCGTGTATCTGCGGCTAAATGCTTTTTATAGTATGAATGATCCGGATTAAATAAAAAATGGGCTGTCCCGATTTAACGGAACAGCCCTTTAATTTTCTTTTATGGGGCGGGGTTTCCCCTCGCCCCGATCTTTCCTCACACTGAAGAAAGACAATTTCATTGTAGGGGCGGGTTTCAAACCCGCCCCTACATATTTTTATATAAGCGGAACGATCAGCAGTGCAACGATATTGATAACCTTGATCATCGGGTTGATAGCCGGGCCTGCTGTATCCTTGTAAGGATCGCCGACTGTATCACCTGTGACAGATGCTTTATGTCCATCACTCCCCTTCTTGTGAACGACGCCTTTGTCGTCTGTAACGCCATCTTCAAATGCCTTCTTGGCGTTGTCCCATGCCCCGCCGCCGCTGGTCATGGCGATAGCCTGGAACAGACCGGTGACTATGCTGCCGATAAGTACGCCGCCGAGGGCCTCACGGCCTAAGGCGAAGCCGACTACGATAGGAACAACAACCGGTATAAGGGCCGGGAGCATCATCTGCTGAATGGCGCCCTTGGTCACGATGTCAACACACTTACCGTACTCCGGCTTTCCCGTGCCTTCCATGATACCCGGGATCTCTCGGAACTGCCTGCGCACTTCCTCAACGATGCTGCCGGCAGCCTTACCAACAGCCTCCATCAGGAGCGAGCCGTAGTAGTAGGGGAGCAGGCCGCCGATAAACAGACCGGCAAGTACCATCGGGTTCGAGAGATCGAATTTGATATCAATCGCCATCTTCGTGATCGGATCCACGAAAGAGCGGGAATACTCGGCAAAGAGGACCAGTGCCGCCAGGGCTGCCGAACCAATAGCATAACCCTTTGTAACAGCCTTTGTGGTGTTGCCGACTGCATCCAGGGGGTCTGTGATGTTACGGATCTCTTCAGGCATTCCTGCCATTTCTGCTATACCGCCTGCGTTGTCCGTGATCGGGCCGTAGGTGTCAATGGCCACCACGATGCCTGTC
>JAGVGM010000091.1 GCA_020057065.1 Thermodesulfovibrionia bacterium | reverse complement strand
CGACACGATTATTCCAGACATAAAAATAGTTCAACAATTTGATACTATGGCTAAACCATTGGATGATAAAATTTTTATGAATTCAATCCAAATCCGCACCCTCTCCCGCCTGCGTGACACACTACTTCCCAAGCTCATGTCCGGCGAAGTGAGGGTAAAATTATGAATGACCTTTTATTGCCATATGATGCCTTTCTCCGCGCGGTAAAGCAGAATATTGATAATGAACATGTGTTTCTGCTCGGAGCGGGGGCTTCTATCAGCTCTGGTGTGAAGCCCGCTGAAGACTGTATCTGGGAGTGGAAGAAAGACATTTTTGTTTCCAAAAACCCCAATCTGGCTAATCAATATAAGGAGTTCAAAGCCGAAGCAGTAAGGTACAGTATTCAAAGATGGCTCGATAATGAGGGGTGCTATCCATCTCTAAATGATCCGGATGAATATTCTAAATACGCCCTGATAGCTTACCCGATTGATGACGTCCGTAAAAAGTATTTTGAAAATATTTATCGTGGTAAAGAACCCTTCATCGGATATAGATTGTTGTGCTTATTGGCGCAATTCGGGATGATCCACTCGGTTTTTACAACTAATTTTGACGGTTTGATTATAAAAGCCGCTCATCAAACGAATCTCACACCCATTGATGTTACGTTGGATACATCAGAACGCATACACCGCCCGGCCAGCCGAAATGAGTTGCTCTGCGTGGCTCTTCACGGTGACTTTAAATACGGCCCCTTAAAAAATACAAACATCGAATTAGACACTCAGAACGATACTTTTGTGAAGGCATTGTCTCATCATCTTTATAATAAACATTTAATTGTTTCTGGCTATAGTGGGCGTGACCGTTCTTTGATGAATGCACTAAAGACAGCCTATACAATAAAAGACTCAGGTTTATTGTTTTGGTGTGGATATGGGCATGAAATAAAGCCGGAGGTGGAAGATCTACTACTCAAAGCCCGCGAAGCTGGAAGGCATGCCTATTTTGTTCCAACAGACGGCTTTGACAACACCCTCATCCACTTAGCCAGAAGCTGTTTTGAAAACCAGCAGGAATTCAAAGATAAAGCTGAACAAACACTCAAGGCTACGCAAGGCGATGCCTGGGTAGTGACGCCTTTTTCAATGGAGGTGAAACACACTAATACCATTATCCGCAGCAACCTGTTTCACCTCTCCTTTCCAAAGGAAGTGTTCCAATTTGAATTGGAATTCAACGACAATGAAAAGCCCTGGCAAACTATTAAAGAGCTAACAAAAAGTTCTACCATCGTAGCGGCTCCGCTAAAGAAAATGGTATATGCACTCGGTACTCTTTCTGATATTCATAATGTCTTTGGCAGCAGAATAAAGAGCGAAATCCGTCGCACTCCAGTAAGTATAGAAGAACTTAAACGAGGATCGGTTTTTAAGAATTTATACCGAAAAGCAATTATTAATGGTATTTGCCAAGTGCACAGCTTGATGACTGATGGTTATGCTAGATTTTGGCAATCAGCTGACAAAAAACGTATAAATATTGGTAGTGAGACCTTTGATATTTTTGAAGCAGCTAAGATTTCATTATTCTTCGACGACAAATACACATACATCAGTCTGAAACCGGCTTTTGCGCTTACCAATTCGGAGCAAGTAACCAAAGAGACAACAAGAGAAATATCCCGCATATATTATGAGGGATTGCTTAGACGACAGCCTAATCCCAACTTTGATGCTTTTCTGAGCAAATGGAAAATAATTCTTTTCCCGTCTGGAACCCGACTGCATTTTGATTATCCGGCACAGTCTGCCAGTGGTTTCAAGTTCTCAATCAGCGCGGATACAATGCACGTTAAACTAATGAAAGCAAGAACAGAATCGGGGTTAAAATTTTTCCCAAACAGCTTTAATCAGAAAACTCTTGTTCATGGCGGAATACAATATTTGGAACCACAGTTAGATTTTATCCACAAAGACACCGGAAAAATAACGAGAGACTTTCATCCGATGCGGGGATTGGCAAATAATAGGCCCTATGATTTTCCCATGAATGGAAACGTGTTTGACAGCGAAATTAATCTTGGCGTTATATGCCCAGTATCCTTTAGTGATAAATTTTTCCGGTTTCTGAACCGCCTGAATCAACAACAAAGTGCAGGAGCATACAACCCTGACTATTTGCTCGACTATCCTGGCTTTTTATCGGCCTACGGTATTCCTCTGAACATTCCGCATGCCAAAAGTGAGCGGACGAAAGATTGTAACTTACCGGAGAACAAACAGGCCTCAAAGCAAATGGCCCTGGAATTATTAGCTGCCATAAAAAAACGCATTGACCAATTGGAAGCTGTCAGTAAAAAATTGGTAATTGTAATTTTTATTCCATCTTCTTGGAATGCTTTCACCAGAATTGATGATGAGCAGGAAAAATTTGATTTGCATGACCACATCAAAGCCTATGCAGCCCAAAGAGGTATTGTTACACAGTTTATCCGGGAAGATACGCTAAGCGACCAGCTTACCTGCCAGGTTAACTGGTGGTTGTCGTTAGCTTTTTATGTGAAAGCATTAAGAACGCCTTGGATACTTACAGGCTTAGAAACCAAAACGGCTTTTGTTGGTATTGGCTACAGTGTAAACCATAAGCAATTTAAAGAAAAAGTGGTGTTGGGTTGCAGCCACATTTACAATGCACAAGGCCAAGGCTTAAAGTATAAGCTGTCAAAAGTTGACGATTGTTATATCGACCGGAAGAACAACCCGTTTTTATCGTATCAGGATGCCTATAAATTTGGAGTTCTCATAAGAGAGCTATTCTTTAATGCAATGGGTGATTTGCCTACACGAGTTGTGGTACATAAAAGAACCCTTTTTAAGAAAGATGAAATCAACGGCATCGTTGATAGCCTGAAGAAGTCCGGCATAGAACAAATAGATCTAGTCGAAATCAATTACGAGGAAGATGCAAGATTTATTTCATTGATGTTAAGAGACGGAAATTTTCAGCCTCATCCCTTCCCTTTATCAAGGGGCACTTGTTTTCTTTTGGATAGCGTATCAGCACTACTGTGGACACACGGGATAGTCCCATCCGTTAAAGCTGATCATAGAAACTTTTACTTAGGAGGGAAAAATATTCCAGTCCCATTAAGAATAAAAAAGCATTATGGAGAAAGTAATATTAGCACCATTGCCACAGATGTCAATGGGAATGCAATAGTGTACCAGAAATGGGAATGAAAAGTGTACCACCCTGGTGACTGACATGTGGTAACTTCCCCTCCAGAAAGGGGGTGTT
>JAGVGM010000157.1 GCA_020057065.1 Thermodesulfovibrionia bacterium | reverse complement strand
GAGATTTAAATATTGAAGCTTAAAAATGAGGAAAAGATGTAAGATGAATTTAAAGAGATGTTTCAAGGGTATTTTGTTAATACTTTTGCAAGAGGCTCAATTGATAAACTTATCCCCTGCCCTTTTTAGTCGATTCCTCATAAAAGAATTTCTGATAGAGGACCTCCCATTCGGGTGTTCCCTCGGGGATTTTCTTTGAATAGGATTGAAGTTTTTTACGTATGGATTCGTCGATGCTTTCGGCAAGTTTTAATTCTTTTACAATTATCCTTTTTATCTCGCGCCTGATAGCGCTTTCTTCGGCAAGCAGCGCTACCGCCTTTTTGTCAAGAAGCCCTTTCAGGACCACGTGAGTGAGATGACTGACTTTATCATCCGAGAGCCTCATATGATGATATTGCGCTCCTTTAAAAGCTTCTGCTTTGTCAGATCAAAGACCTTGCGGTAATCAAGCCGTCCCTTTGATATTTCAGAATCGAACTTCTTCAGCATCTCACGCACTTCTTCGTTAAGCCTGTCTTCAACCATAAGCTCATCGAGCATGAGTTCATGCAATAATTCCGTGATCTTCTCTCTTGGCGCCTGCAATTCGATCAGGTTCCTCTTAAGAAGCTCTTCCATGATCTCTTTGGCTACGATAGACACCCAGCTTTTAGGAACTCTCATTATTTTTCGACATACGGCATGAGAGCTATACTCCGTGCCCTTTTGATGGCCTGTGTAAGCTCTCTTTGGTGCTTTGCGCAGTTGCCGTTCATTCTGCCGGCCAATATCTTGCCCTTTTCGGTAAGAAAACTCCTGAGGCTCTTGATATCCTTGTAGTCGATAAACGGGATTTTATCTGCGCAAAATTTACAGTATCTTTTTCTCTGAAACTTTCTGTATTGCAACTTTATGCTCCTTTTATCTTAAAAAGATTAATATTTAAAATGAATTTTAAAACGGCTCCAGTTCGGTAGTTTCATCAGGAGGAGCAGATTCCACTCCGCTGCCTGACTCAAGATCAGCAGCTCCCTGTTTTTTGGAGAGAAAACGTACACTCTGTGCAACTACCTCATGTCTGCTTCTCTTCTGTCCGTCTTCAGTCTCCCAGCGCCGCTCCTGCAGTCTGCCTTCAATAAGCGCTGAGCTGCCCTTATTTAAATATTGTCCGCAAGTATCAGCCTGTTTACCAAAGACAACCACATTTATGAAGGTTACTTCTTCTTTTGTTTCATCACCCTGCTTGTATCTGCGGTTGACAGCTATCCCAAAATTGCATACGGAGGTTCCCTGGGGAGTATATCTTAATTCCGGGTCCCTGGTAAGATTGCCGATCAGTATTATCTTATTGAACATCCTGTTTGCCCTCCGATTCCGTTTTGCCCTCTCCGGATGCCGGCATCTTTGCCTGGGCCGGGCTTGAGATATCTTTGGACCCATTTTTTGCAGCGGACTGCGCAAGGGCTGTAAGCATAGCTTCTATTTGTTTCTTTTTCGACAGTTTTACAACCATAAACTTTATGACAGAATCAAGTACCTTGCAAAGTTTCTCAAGTTCTATGATAGTAGATGGCGGAGCTTTGAAAAGCAACATGATGTAGTTGCCTTTCTGATGTTTGTTAAGTTCATAAGCTAATTTACGGCGGCCCCAGTTTTCTGATTTTAAGATTTCACCGCCCTGTCTGACGATGACGTCTTTCATTTTGCCAACAGTCTCTTCTACAGCACTGTCGTCAAGATTCGAGTCAAATATTATGACCTTTTCATAATAACTCATTTGTACCTCCCTGTGAATTGGCTCTTTTCGCATGCGAAAAGACAAGCCCTTGACCTCACTTGGCAAGAGCAAAGAGACTACTTTTATAGCATATTAAGAAGAAAAATTACAATACTACCGGCAAGCTGTCAGGCTGACAAGCTGGGTATTACAAGTCAAAATCATTTATAATTAACCATGTTCCCTGTAAGTCCTGAAAAAGAAACGGCTCTGAGGTCCAAGCTCGAAAACCTTGGCATCTATGAAAAAGACCTTGAAGAATCTTTTGTCCGGTCGCAGGGCAAAGGCGGACAAAATGTGAACAAGGTCTCTACCTGTGTTTATCTGAAACATATACCAACAGGTGAAGATGTTAAATGTCAAAAAACCCGTTCTCAGGGATTGAACCGATATTATGCCCGGGTGCTCCTCTTTGAAAAAATAGAAAGTTTAATAAAAGGCAGGGAAAGCGAGGAAAGACAGCGGATCGAGAAGATCAGGCGGCAGAAACGCAAGCGCTCCAAACGTGCAAAGGGAAAAATGCTTGCCGACAAACGTCTGCACTCAATTAAAAAAACAGGGCGTTCTTTTGTAAATATAAATGAAGGGGATACGTATTAACAGTCTCAAAATAGTATTTACAGACTGTCTGCCTTTGTCCGTCATGCCCGAGGACCTTTATCGGGCATCCAGAGACTAATAACTACTGGATTCCCGCTAAAGACATGCGGGAATGACGCCTTTAAGAATGTACAGACTATTATGAGACCCTTAATAACATAATTTTTAAAAATATCTTTTGCATATCTTTTTCATTTCTTGCATAATATTTGCAAATTGCATTCTTTTAAACGAGAGGGGTTATGTTTGAGATAGACATCCCGGGTGTTGGAGACGTTAAACTTAATCATCTTGTTTCAGATTTTACCGGTACTTTGTCATTTAATGGTAAACTGATCCCGGGTGTGAGGGAAAGGTTGATCAGCATAGCCGATTTTCTGAATATTCATGTCCTGACATCGGATACGTTTGGAACGGCATTATCTGAACTTGAAGGTCTTCCGTGTAAAGCACATGTTCTTGAAGGAGAGTATCACGATCTCCAGAAAGAAGAATACGTCGAACGGCTTGGCGCCAGTTTTGTAGTTGCATTCGGTAACGGTAATAATGACAGAAAGATGTTGCGGGCAGCCAGGATAGGCATAGCGGTCACGGAAGGAGAAGGTTGTGCGGTTGACATCCTGATGGCCGGGTCTATACATGTAACAAGCATAAACTCCGGCCTCGATCTCCTTTTGTATCCTAAACGTCTGAAGGCAACGCTAAGATACTAAAAGACCAATTTACAATTATTAATTCAGGAGTGATCATTGGATTTTCTTGAGATCTTTTTCCCCGTCTCCGGCGTTAAAACTTCCATACTTCTTCCTCCTCTTGTCGCGCTTGTTATTTCATTTTTCACCTCAATGGGAGGAGTGTCAGGGGCATTTCTGCTTCTGCCTTTTCAGATGAGTTTCCTTAAGTTTACAAGCCCTTCAGTAAGCGCAACCAACTTTGTATTTAACATAGTCGCTATCCCAAGCGGTGTATACCGTTATATAAAGGAAGGGCGCATGGCATGGCCTTTGACGTGGATTGTAAGCACAGGAACATTACCCGGAGTATTTATCGGTTATTATCTCAGGGTTCACTACATGCCTGACCCGAGAACATTCAAACTTTTTGTTGGCTGTGTCCTGCTATATATTGGAATCCGGCTTCTGTATGAAACGACCGGAAAGGCCGCTGCAGGCAAGACCAAAATGAAAGCGCTTGAAGACAAATTTAAACAAAGAACAGAGGAACTCAAGAAACAGCAGCATGCACGCATTGCTTCAGGACTTCCCGGGGAGGCAGTTGTAAAAACAATTTCATTCACTTTTTCAAAAGTGGAATATGAATTTTGGGGCGAGAGGTTTTCATTCAGCACCCCTGCGATGTTTCTCCTTGCGTTTGTTGTCGGAATCATCGGGGGCACTTACGGGATCGGCGGCGGCGCAATCATCGCCCCATTTTGTGTGGCAGTCTTTCACCTGCCCGTTTATACAGTTGCCGGAGCCGCGCTAATGGGGACCTTTTTAACGTCTATCGCCGGAGTCACTTTTTACAGCATCATGCCTGCAAGAGAAGGGATTGCTACATCGCCTGACTGGCTCTTGGGAGCCCTGTTCGGCGCAGGCGGTTTTTTAGGCATGTATTTAGGCGCAAGATTCCAGAAATTCGTCCCACAGAAATTTATAAAGATGATGCTGGGTCTGGTGATCCTGTTTTTGGCTATAAAATATATAGTTCAGTATTTTTAAGATATCTTCGCTTCCTGACATACCGTTTGTCCCCTTGTAAGCTAAATCATTAATCCTGTATCATATACTCTAAATGGCTTATAAAGATTTACGAGAATTTTTAAGTTTACTGGAGAAAAAAGGACTCATTAGGCGGATCAAGGCTGAGGTCGATCCGGACCTAGAGATCGCAGAAATAAACGACAGGGTTGTAAAGGCGGGAGGCCCTGCCCTGCTGTTCGAAAATCCAAAAGGGTCAATATTCCCGGTCCTTGTCAATACGTTCGGCTCTTTTGAGAGAATGCGTCTTGCGCTGGAGGTGGAGAACCTTGACGACATCGGCGTCAGAATACTTGAATTTCTTGAGCCTGAAATTCCCACCAATTTCATAGAAAAACTGAAGGCGCTGCCAAAGCTTAAAAAGCTCGCGGACTTTTTTCCTAAAATTATAAAGACAGGGCCTTGCAAAGATGTAATCATCAGGAATAACCCTTCACTCGATATCTTCCCTATTTTAAAAACCTGGCCTGAAGACGGCGGAAAATTCATTACCTTGCCGATGGTCTTCACCAAAGACCCTGACAAGGAAGAGCGAAATTGCGGGATGTACCGCATGCATGTATATGATCCCAGGACCACAGGAATGCATTGGCATATGCATAAGGACGGCGCACGGCATTACCGCAAAGCGGAACAGCAGGGCAAAAAACTGGAAGTTGCTGTTGCAATAGGTTCTGATCCTGCAGTTATGTATTCTGCAACTGCTCCCCTGCCTGAAGGGGTTGATGAGATGCTTTTCGCAGGTTTTTTGAGAAATGATACTGTAGAGCTCGTCAAATGCGAAACAGTGGATTTGGAAGTCCCAGCCAATTCGGAGATAGTCCTCGAAGGCTACTGCGATCCCGGAGAGCGGAGGGTCGAAGGCCCGTTTGGAGATCACACAGGGTATTACTCACTCGCTGATGAATATCCCGTATTTCATATTACGTGTATAACTCACAGAAAGGATGCCGTCTATCCTGCAACCATCGTAGGAAAACCTCCGATGGAGGACTGCTATATCGGAAAGGCAACAGAGCGCATCTTCCTTCCGTTATTAAGAAAGCAGCTTCCTGAAATTATTGACATGAACCTGCCGCTTGAAGGCGTCTTTCATAATATAGCTGTTATTTCTATTGATAAGCGTTATCCGGGCCATGCAAGAAAAGTCATGTACGCGCTCTGGGGAATGGGACAAATGAGCTTTACAAAGGCGATCGTAATTGTTGATAAATGGGTAAATGTTCAGGACCTGAGCGAGGTTGTCTGGAGAATAGGCAATAATGTTGATCCGAAGAGAGATGCAGTTATTGTTGAAGGCCCCCTCGATGTGCTTGAACACGCCTCTGATATCCCTGCCTATGGGGGGAAAATTGGTATTGATGCCACAAAGAAATTGTCATCCGAAGGTTTTAAACGTGAATGGCCTCCTGAAATAGTAATGCCTGAAAATATTAAAAAGTTTGTCACAGGGAGATGGAAAGAATACGGACTTGATTGACTTTGCACCGGCAAGCTTTTAAGATAAAATTTAAAGGATGTACATGAAAAAATGAAAAGCAGTATTGTTGCCCTCCAGGAATCTGCAATCCAGTTTTCAGAAAAAGGCGAGTACGACAAGGCTATTGCCGCATGGAAGAAACTTCTCACGGTCCGTGAAGACGCCAATATATACAATACGATCGGGGATCTGTATATAAAAAAAGGTTCACAAAATGACGCCGTAGAATATTTTATACTTGCAGCCAATAAATTCAGAAGCGATGGTTTTCACCAGAAGGCGATGGCAATATACAAAAAAACTCTGAATATTGTGCCTTTTCAGTATAGCGCGTTGATCGCATTAGCAGAGCTTTACGCAGAAAAGGGTATTATCGGCAATGCTGTTATGTATTATCTTAAAGCAGCGGAAAAGATCTCCAGAGACGGGAAAATAGACAAAACGATCGATATCTACACTACAATCCTCGGCCTTACACCATCCGATATGAACATTAAGGCAAAAATAGCCGATCTATGGCTCAGTAAAGGCCTCCCTGAAAAAGCCGCAAATGACTATGCCGCAATTGCTGCTGATTATATGCTTAAAGATGATATTGATATGTCCGTCGAATTCTTTTCCAGGGCCATCAGTTCGGACCCTAAAAATGTCCCTTCTTTTATCGGGCTCAGCGATCTGGCTGAAAAGCAGAACAAACCGGAGCAGGCATTTAATTTTGCAGCTAAGGCGCTGCATTTTTCACACAATAATAAGGATGTCCTGTCTAAATTCGTTCAAGTTGCGATCAAGGCCAATAGAATTCAGGATGCCAAAGACATCCTGTCAAAATTAACAATGTCCGTCCCTGCCGATCTTTTTTACAAAAAACTGTTTGGGAATATTTATATCAGTGAAGGACAATGGGATAAGGCATGGGAGGAATTGCAGACATGTATTGATGAATTACTGCAGGATCAAAACTGGGATGAAGCATATGCGCTGCTTGAACAATTTAAAGAATTATCATCCATTCCGGTCAGGCAAAGGCTCATAACTATTTACAGGGGTAAAAATGACAATGAATTATTAGCTGGAGAGTTAGAGAATCTTGCGAAGATACATGAAGCCCATGGAGCGGCTCAGCAGGCCCTTGGACTGTATAGAGAATTAGCAGAGTTACAGCCTGGGAATACCTCCGTTAAGAGTAAAATTGAAGAGTTTGAACTTCTTTTAGAATTAAAAGCTCCTGTACCTTCTCCTGAAGAACTGCAAATCTCAGTAGAGGAGCAGGGAACCGAAGATATTACTCAGAAAAATTTTCAGGAAGAAAGGACTGAGGCAGAGTTTTACACCAACCAGGGATTAATCGCTGAGGCCATCAGTATTTATGAAAAAATCCTTGCCGCTGACCCTGATAACATAGTGGTTCGAAATCAGATACAGTCCCTGCGGTCACTTAACGAAACAGGACCTGTTGTTGACGGGATATCTGACAATGACGGTATTGACGAAGAGGATTACGAATCGCACTACACTGCAGGGATTGAATATAAAAATAAGGGTCTGCTTGATGACGCCATCAGGGAATTTCAGATCGTGGCAAAGGATCCTGCAAAGGCGTTACTAAGTTCCAAAATGATCGCGTTGTGCTATATGGAAAAAGGCGTATTTATTCGTGCGATATCTGAACTTAACACGCTCCTTGAATCAATGCCCGGCAGCGATGAGAGGGTCCTTGACATAAAATATGAACTTGCTGAGGCCTACATGAAGAATAATGATTACGACAAAGCCCTTGAAATATACTCTGAAATACGTACAATAAATCCAGACTATAAAGATCTGTCACATAAAATTGATATTCTTAAAGCCCTGAGCAGGAAGTCTGAAAAAAAGCAAAAAGTTAAGAAAAACCGGATATCTTACATTTAGAGTCTCCTGATTTTTTCTTGTAATACAATGGACCATCTGAATTTTTATAAATTAAAAGAACAACCTTTTTCCAATTCCAACGATAACAGGTATTTCTACAGTAATATGCAGCACGCAGATGCGTTGGTACGGCTTAGATATGCAATTGATTCAATGAAAGGCCTTGCTGTCGTTGTTGGTGGTATCGGGACCGGAAAGACAACACTTGCAAGGAGAATTCTTGACGAACTCGATGAAGATAAATACGAAGCCGCTCTGCTTGTTGTGCTCCATTCAACTGTTACCGCTGACTGGTTTTTGAAAAAGATCGCAATTCAGCTTGGAGTTGAAAATGTGGCTGAAAACAAACTGGATATACTGGGGCAATTATATAAGAGACTGATACATATAAATGAGTCCGGCCTGAAAGCAGTGGTCCTTATAGATGAGGCGCAAATGCTTCAGAGCAGGGAAATAATGGAAGAATTCCGCGGGCTGCTTAACATGGAAATGTCTCAGGGTAAGCTATTAACTCTCATACTATTCGGGCTCCCTGACCTGGATAATATTCTGGCCCTTGATGAGCCTCTAAAACAGAGAATTGCCATAAAATACAAATTAAAAGAATTCGATCTGAACAGTACACAGGAATATATTAAGCACAGGCTCAGAGTGGCAGGTTGTGAAGAGGAGATCTTCACAACCGAGGCAATTTTTTCTATCCACTCTTATTCAAAGGGCAATCCACGGCTTATCAATACCATTTGTGACAATGCAATCCTCGAAGGTTTTCTCATATCACAACACCCTATAGGGAAAGACATAATCTATTCTGTTTCAAATAATCTTGACTTAACTTTAGACCAGTAAGTGTAAATATATATTACACTTACGGCACACCTGTTAAGCTTTCAATCCTCCTATCAATAATATTATTAAATTCCAGTGGTTAAATAACGTTTATCTGCGCATGGCAACAGAAAAACAGCACAGTTATTATTGTGATTTGAATTACATGTGTTAAAGTTTTTTTTATTAGTGCCGATAATATTATCGACATTAATACATTAGGAGAGACTATATGATTCTATTCTCGGACGTCTCAAAAAGTTACGAAAAAAAACCCGTTCTTAACTCCATCTCATTGATCGTTAAAAAAGGCGAGCTACTCTTTATAACCGGCCCGAGCGGCGCCGGGAAGACCACCATGCTTAAGCTGGTCTATTGTGCAGAACGCCCTGATAGCGGACACATTACTGTCGCTGACTGGCAGATAAGCAAATTAAAGCAGCATGAAATTCCGGAATTAAGACGTAACATAGGCATAATCTTTCAGGATTTCAAATTACTGTCCAACAGAACTGTTTTTGATAATGTAGCGCTTGCATTGAGCATCCACGGCATGAACCCCGGGAAAGTAAGGCATTACGTAAATGAGGCGCTGGAAGAAGTTAAGCTGCTCGATAAAGCAAACCTTTTCCCGCAATTTCTTTCAGGAGGTGAGCAGCAGCGGGTCGTAATAGCGAGGGCCATGGTATCCAAACCGATCGTTCTGCTCGCAGATGAACCGACCGGAGACCTTGATATCGAAAATGCAAAGGTCATTATGGATCTTTTCAGCAAGATAAACAGCAAGGGCACTACAGTGCTTATCGCGACCCATGATGAAACCCTTTTTCGCGCATCCGGTCACAGGGTTATTTTCGTGAATGATCATTATATAGAAAAGGAGTATGTAGCTTGATATCTAAAGGCAGTTCAAACGGAGAAAGATTCGAGATCCTGAAATATTCTTTTAAGACCGCATTTAAAAGCATAGCGCATGAAAAGTGGATCAATTCTCTGACCATCCTTTCGGTCAGTATAGGCCTCACCATATTTTGCTCTTTCATAATAATTAATTCAAATATGAATTCCGCCCTTCAGCGCTGGGCCAAAAGCTTCGGCATGGTAGTATATTTAAACGAAAATGTCAGTAAGGAAAGAGAAGAATCCATAAAAAGACAATTGCTGCAGGATACGGATATAGAGACAGTTAATTACATATCAAAAGAGCAGTCATTTGAAGAAATAAAAAGGACAATGGGTGAAAATGCAATGATACTTGATATTTTCAAGGAAACCCCGTTGCCTTCTTCTTTTGAGCTTAAACTCAAAAAGGATTATCTGGACCTTATGCGTGTTAAAGAAAAAGCAGCGCAGCTACAGCGCTTGGACGGTGTACAGGAAGTGCAATACGGTGAAAAATGGCTTTCATCTCTGATCACTATTGCAAAAACAGTGCAGGGCGGTTCAATTGTTTTTGGTGCGGCCATATTTATAGCTGTTACATTTATTACTTACAGCACCATAAAGATCCTCCTGCACAGAAGGAAAGAAGAAATAGAGACCCTGAAACTGCTGGGCGCATCGAAAGGTTTCATAAGGCTCCCTTTTTTGATCGAAGGCTTTTTTATCGGAGCGCTGGGCGGTATTGTGAGCTCTCTTGTGATATTGGGCCTTTACTCATTCATCACATATAAAATGGTAGAGTTCCTGCCTGCGATGAAATTTATCGTGACATCCTTACCGTTGCAGATATATTTAGTTATTCCTTTTACCGGCGCAATGATGAGCCTCCTGGGAAGCTTTATAGCCATAGGAAAAATAAGGTATTAAATGTTTCATTTAAGTCCTCATCATAAACTTCAATGCAGGAAGTGCGTCTCATCTCTCCATGCCGCAGCGCTTTCAACAGGTCTGATATTATATGCATTTATTTTATTAACCCCCACTGACGCCACGGCTGAAAAAGCAAACAAGCTTTTTGAAGTTCAGCAAAAGATCAGGAACGCCTGGGACAATATAAGTGAATCAAAAGAGGAAGAAACATATATACGCAAAAACATTCAGGAAGTAAGCGAAACCATAGGCAAGAAAGAGAAAGAGCTCCGGAATTACGACAGTCAGATGTCGCAGACACAGAAGGGAATAGCAAACCTTGAAAAAAATATTGATATGCTAACCGAAGCATTGAACAGCAAGAAACCTTATCTTAAAGAATATGTTAATTATCTGCTGAAACAGCAATTTGGGAATAATGCTTTTGTTCTTGCTTCAGCAAATGACTACCAGGATCTGTCGAGAAGAAGCAAGTATATCAGCCTGATCACCAATTATGAGGGAAGGGCGATGCAAAAGTATATGATTGACCTCAAGGAGATCAATGCCAAGAGAAAGGAGCTTGAAACCATCTACGCAGAACTTGAAACAAGCAAAGAAGAGGCCCGGAACAGAAAAAAAGAATTACAGGCTACTCTCTCAAAGAAAGATGAGTTGCTGCTCAGTGTGAGAGAAAAGCAGATAGCGTATGAGAAAAATGTCAGGGAGCTCGAAAATTCATCACAAAAGATCCAGGGGATGGTAGCAGCCACTGACAAGAAGGCTATTCCCTCATCAATTACAGGAAGCGGTTTTGGGTCATTCAGAGGTAATTTGCCATGGCCGATCTACGGCAAAGTGCTCCTCCCGTATGGAGCTTATAAAGACCCTGTATATAATGTCCCTGTTTTTAATAATGGCATACAAATAGAGGCAACTCTCAACGATGTGCCAAAATCAGTTGCAGGCGGCAGGGTGATCTATGCAAGCGCTCTTGAGAGCTACGGCATGCTCCTGATCATCGATCATGGCAATGGCTACAACACTTTATATGGCAATCTTTCTGAAGTGCTGCTCAAAAAAGGAGATCTCCTGATCAAAGGGACCGAGTTAGGGAAAATAACCAGGTCCAAACTCTTAAATACCCCGGCACTGTATTTTGAGATCAGATATAATGGGAAACCCGTAAATACCCTGGAGTGGCTGGAGAAACAGGGTTAAAATTACATTCGGTCAATTCTAACCACATGGGCTCACTTGACATAACGTACGCAATATGGTACGTTAATTAAAAAGGTGATAAATATGTCAACATTATCAGCAAGTGAAGCAAGGGCAAAGCTGTACAAACTATTGGATGAAGCCGCTTCATCACATGAACCAATCCAGATTACAGGGAAAAGAAACAACGCTGTACTTATTTCTGAGGACGACTGGCGTGCAATTCAGGAAACACTTTACCTGCTGTCCATTCCCGGTATGAGGGATTCGATACGCAAGGGGCTGAAAGCTCCCGCAGAAAAATGCAGCAAAGATCTTAAGTGGTGAGTTGGCATCTGATATTTACTAAGCAGGCTCAAAAAGATGCCAAAAAACTTTCAGCAGCGGGTCTTCGCCCAAAAGCCGAAGAACTTCTGGAAATCCTTAAAATAAATCCATTCAAACAACCACCTCCGTTTGAGAAACTCGTAGGTGACCTATCCGGAGCTTATTCGCGTCGAATCAATATCCAGCATCGGTTGGTGTACCAGGTTATGAAGGAGATCAAAACCATAAAAGTAATCCGCATGTGGACTCATTACGAGTAGATGTGTAAGGGATGTAAGGCCCGCTTCTGTGCATCGTTACGGCAAATTCTCATCTATAATGGACTTCTCATGTTAACCCATCTTCCGCAGTTTAAAATTCAAAGTTTTTGCAAATCAATGAGTTAGCTCATTCAGTCGGCCAAAGTCGGCACTACATTTTCAATAATCTT
>JAGVGM010000235.1 GCA_020057065.1 Thermodesulfovibrionia bacterium | reverse complement strand
GCCTGCCCGGATTGAAGAAGGGCAGGCACAAGACCTGCCCCTACATTTTCATTATTCATCCCTTCCCCTCCACAATCGCAATCTCTTCCGGCGTGAGGCCGTAGAGAGCGTAGACCATTTCGTCGATCTGTTTTTCTATGGCGGATGTGTCGGCGTTGGGGTCTTTCTTTTTGGAGATGAGGATTTGGGCAATGAGATTTATGAAGGGTTGCTCTAAATCTGGTTTTATAATTGGTATTTCCAATAATGGCTCTTTATCAACTTGGAATTGATGTCCTTGCATCTTGCCTTTATGTCTTAACCAAAATGCAATCAATCGAGAATTAAGTAACGCAGTTAAAAATTTCATATTTATTCTTACACTTTTAATAACAAAAAAAGTTTGGGAAACATACGAATCATAATTCGTATAAGTAAAGGTTGGCTCAATACATTTTCTGAGAGATATAACTTTTTCGCCCTTAAAGAAATATTCTTTCCGCGCCCGATGAAGTCCGTATGGTGCATTATCGGAGGTGATTATTGATTTAAACCTGTCAAGGTGTCTTTTTAGATTTGGGTATGGTCGCATTGCTTTGGGGTTTTGAAATGAAGAATCTGTGTAAATTACCCAATATTCGTTTTTCGGGGTACCATAATATTTATGGAGTTCGTTGGTTGTATAGTACGGCTTCACAATTTCTTTCTCTTCCCTGCATAAATTTAATATGCTCCTTTCTGACTCTGATATATAGAAAATTCCTTCTCCAACCTCATAACCTTTCCCTAACTCTTTTTGAGAAGCCTTATTTAAGAAATCTTGAGGGGCAACAATTCCTTGTGCAACTTCTTTGTTCTCATTCAACTTGAAATTTGCTTTATTTTGAATCTTATCTAAAAGAGTCTCCTTACTGTCATCACTGAATGTTAATGGCTTATCAATTAACTTTATTCGTTTAATAACTGGAGTTAAATAAACTGCCTGTTCATTATCTGCATGAGCAAGTAAATCCATAACATCATTAAATGTCAGGGTGCTGCCATAGAGTTTCCGATAATCAAATATATATTCACTATGTTGATCATTATTCATAAATAGCATAACCATTGTCTGAATATCGGCCGACTCAAATATTTTATAGTTACCAAAATCAAGCATTTTTAGGATATATGCATCTCTGATGAATTTGTTTCTCATTTTTGAAGCACCAGTATTTGTCACCCAGTTGTTTGTTGCGATAAACGTCAATATTCCTGTATCTTTTCTCAGCATATCGAGGGACAGACAAGCAAATAAATACCATATATCCATCTTACCTTGATAATATGGTGACTCTCTAACACCATCAAACGCCTCTCTATGTGTGTATTCTTTAATATAAGGTGGATTTCCTAACACGATATCAAAACCTTTTGTAATCTCAAACATCCACTCTGGATCAAAAAAATCAGCAGATTCATTCTGGTCGTAGGGGTTCCATTTTGCTAACCTCTTTGTTGTTTCCAGTGGGAATCCATCTTTTTTAAGTAGCTCTGAAATTTCCGCCCTCAATCGTTCGTCTTCTTTTCTACACTTTTCTTTTGTCTGTGGAGTGCGGGCGGTGAAATGGCGTTCTCGGACTTTTTTCAGTTCTACTTCTTTACGATCTATCTCATTTTTTATCTCAAGATTTCGCAGGCTGCCTTGTTCCGGCTTCTCAATCCCAATCAGTGTATTGGCTGCAACGAACTTTGTCTCAAGGTTGGGCAACGGCCGCACGCCGAGATTTTCCTTTTTGGAGTCAATCCGCTGGTCAACTATCAGCGATACAAAGAACCGAAGCTTTGCGATCTGCACGGCTATCGGCTGAATATCAACGCCGAAGATACAGTTCTCAATAAGATAAAGTTTCCTTCCATAATCAGAGGCATTGTTTTCAAAAACGTCACTAATATCTAAAAGCCGCTTTTCACGCTCCTGCTTGTCGCCGATATTATAGGCTTCTTCTGTTTCCTTAATCGCCTTTTGTTTCTGTAGTTCGCGCCATTTTGAATTGTCAGGATCGAGCTTACCGAGGATGTAAACCAGCTTATGAAGCATTCCCATTGGAAAGGCCCCGGAACCGCAAGCAGGGTCAAGGGCCTTCAATGTATTGATTGCGGCAATCAGAACATCAACCTCAGATGGGGTGTATTTGTGCAGATCGTCATTGTATGCAACAAGGTGCCGAAGACGGGTTTCGTTGTTTTGTAGGGGCATCCCTTGTGGGTGCCCTTCTTCAATCCAGGCAGGCACAAGACCTGCCCCTACAACGGCATCCGGATTCCCGCCTTCGCGGGAATGACGTTCAAGGGCATTCCCCAAATACGCAATCAACGATTCATCCACCATGTAATTGACGATCTCTCTCGGTGTGTAGAAAGAGCCGGTCTGCTTTCGGGCTGTGGTCTGTGTTTCAGGGTTATAGCTTGCCAGCAGGTTTTCAAAGACCTTTCCCAATAATTCAGGGTCAAGTGCGATTTCCTCTTCAATCGGTGTGTTTTCATCGACGGTGAACTTATAGCTATCAAGGATGTCGATAAGGCCTCTTACCCTCTCGCTTTTCCTTCTCTTATCTCCATATACATCGCTAAGAGCAACAATCTGACCCTCGGCATTGAAAAATAAATGGTCCGGCACTGTGAGGCGTGTTTCATTGTCTCTTCTGTTTGAAAAGCAATCAATGCGGATTTCAGTTGAGCCGGTGTTTTTGTCAAGACATTCAAAGAGACCGCCATTAAGAAATGGAATGTTTTCAAATAATGCCAAAGCCTTATCTTTGTCTTTAAAAAACCTCTCATACCGATAAAGATTTGTTATCCCATATTGCCTGTTTACAAAGATACGGTTTCCTGGCTTGTCCTTGTTCATTTCAGTATTGAGAGTGGCGAAAAATAAATTCTGCAAGATTGCCTTGTAAAATGTAGAGCCGGTTTTATCCGTATAGTTGAGAATATTGTCTATACGGCTTTTGATGAACAATGAGTCGGGCACCAAACCTTTTTCTTTTAAAAACCATACAAATATTATCCGAGTGATTAACCGGATCACATTTATTGCATTCCTGACAGTCTTGTCTTTTTCAGCATCATCGGGAAATTCCACATTCTGGATTGCCCAGAAATACCAGTCAGCAAGTTCCCTGAAAAACTTCTTATTCAGCAGTTGAACATTGAACACTTCCTGCCACTGCTTATAAAGAGCATCAAAAGTGTTTACATCAGGCTCAACCTTTAAATCTTCCAGTATCTTTAAGTGTCCGGTATGAGGGGACTTAAGATTAATATCTTTAAGAAGGGAAATCTTCCCTATCTTTTCTCCTTCCCGCCAAGCCTGTTTGTATTTAGTCCGTTCAGAAGCGGCAAAGGAAAGCAGACCGCCGTATTTGAGAAGCAGGACAACGGGCACATTTTTACTTGCCCGATTGAAAGCCCTTGTGACTTCGGCTATGTCGCCTCTTGCAGGAGAATAGGAACCGTTCAGACTCACAGCAAAGACCATTAATCCGTTATATTCTGCATTGATTTTATCTTCCGCTTCTTTGATAGAGATTTTCTCTTTTTCTAACAGAGGGGTTCCGCCAAAAACCGAATCATCCACAAGACCAAGAAAATATGTTTCGGTAATAGCCTCAAAAATATTTTTGCCTTTATCTTTATCTTTATAATGGCCTTTTAATATCTCTTTTGCCCCTAATGAAGAGGCAGTATTGCTGTTCAGGCGTATGCCAAGCTGATTAAAAAACTCAGTGCCTGCTTCAAAGAGGTTCTTGTTGAATATGGTCAGGTTTATCATTGTTATATTTTATTTGGCCTTGCCCTTTGAGGCGTTT
>JAGVGM010000306.1 GCA_020057065.1 Thermodesulfovibrionia bacterium | reverse complement strand
TCCTTTTTTGTTGGATTTTTGTAACAATAAATTTTAACAGATGGAGAGCTAATTTACCTTATTAAATTCCTTTCATTTTATGACTTTTGCAAGTGGCTCGTATGATGAAACATTATACACCAATCCCAAAGGCAGGCTTACAACCTTAAGCGATTCCTCAGGCACGACAAAATCCAACTATGACTCAATGGGACAGATCACGAGTTCGATCAAGACAATAGCATCTGACGGCTCGACCTATACAACGCAGACGCAATACGATGCTCTTGGGCGGGTAAAGAAGATAATATATCCTGACAATGCGGGAGTTGATTATACTTATAACGGGAACGGAAACATCAAAGACATCAGATCAGGGACACAGACATATGCAGACTACAACAGCTACAATGCTGTCAGCAGTCCGCTTTTGGTAACATATGGCAATGGGGTGACCACGCAGTATCAGTACTACACAGAAAACAACCGTCTGTTCTCCATAACGACAAGCAGGCAAAGTACGGGATTTATGAATCTCTCATACGCCTATGACAATGCAGGCAACATCACAGGCATAACAGATTATCTGGACAACACAAAGACCAGGACTTATGTTTATGATGATCTTGACAGGCTTACGTCGGCAACCAGCACATCATACGGCGGAACGCTGACATGGCAGTATGATAAGATAGGCAATATGACGTACAACAGCAGGTATGGAAACTATGTCTATGGTGATCCCCTTCATAAACATGCAGTGACACAGGCAGGAGCGGACACATACACTTATGACGCAAACGGCAATATGATATCAGGGGCGGGCAGGACGCTGACATACGATTAAAAATGGACTTTGGGAACGTTCTTAATTTCGTTTATTTTTGAAGATAAATTCAGGATCATAAGGGGCATAGAACAGCGAAAAATTGTTGTTTGATTTTCCCGAATTTAATTTTTCTCTTGACAACGACTGATTATTGCTGGTTTACTAATAAATAGTGTCTGTGCATAAATTGCCATTTTTTATTTTTGTCATGCCCGAAGCCTGCCCTCGCATGTCGTAAGCGGGGGTCTCTAATCGGGTATAGAGAAGATATTGAAAAAAGTGGGTCCCGGTCCCCGATTACGACCTTCGAGGGCAAGCTTAAGGACTGCCGGAATGACAGACAGTCAAACCGTATTTAAAAACAGATTCTAAATAATCTGTCACGAAAAACCTTCTTTCAAAAAAACTGTTAGAAGTAATCAGGGAATAAGAATTTTTGCAGTCAACGATCATGAAAATAACAGAGAATACTGTCAAAAACTCCCAAAACGAATATGAAATCATTGAGGAATTACACCATACAGTAAAGCATCGGTATGAGGAGGCATTGTGATACATAAAGTGATGTTTTGGTCATTTCTGGTTTTGTCTTTTTTTGATTCAACCTGTTATGCCGGTGGTGTTATATTACTTCCACAGACAGGACAGACGAAGTGTTATACCCCGACAGGTACAGTGACTTACTGTGCAGGCACGGGGCAGGATGGAGAGATTCGGGCAGGAGCGCCGTGGCCTGAAACGAGGTTCACTTTAGGAACAGGCTCTCAGTCTGATTGCATAACAGATAATCTCACAGGATTGATGTGGCCGAGGAATGGTTATTTGAATAGATCTGTGACCTGGTCCGCTGCACTGGACTATGCCGGCAGCTTAAGTTTATGTGGATTCCCAGACTGGCGTCTGCCGAATGTGAATGAGCTTGAAAGCCTTGTAAATGCTGCTGTGACAAATACTGCCGTATGGCTTAATACCCGGGGTTTTTATAATGTGCAGTCGAATTACTACTGGTCTTCTACTACTTATACAGGCGGCACAAGCTACGCATGGGTTGTAGATATGTGGCAAGGCTACGTATACAGCAGCTACAAGAGCTTTGACTATTATTATATTTGGCCGGTGCGTTCAGGACCATCCGGTGATTCTGACCCTTTATATCCTGCTAATATATGGAAAACAGGACAGACGAGATGTTTTGACTCATCAGGCAATGTGATTTTTTGTTCAGGCACAGGTCAGGATGGAGAATTGCAAAAAGGTGTTACAATACCTGTCCCAAGATTTGTTGATAATGGCAACGGGGTTGTAAAGGACAAGCTCACAGGGATCATGTGGCTTAAGGATGCCAATTGTATCGGCACAAAATATCCTTCAATCGGTTTATCAGGTTATGGCGATGTAACCTGGCAGCAAGCGCTTGATTTTATTGAGAGGATAAACAATGGCACATACCCGGACTGCGGTAGAGGTTATAGCGACTGGCATCTTCCAAACAGAAAAGAGCTTTACAGCCTGGTTGATTATTCAAATGAAAACGCTGCCTTGCCTGCAGATAATCCGTTCACAAATGTGCAGTTTGATTACTACTGGTCTTCTACCACTATCCCCTACTATAGTAACAGCGTCTTTGCTATGTGGGATGGCGCTCTAAGCTATGGCAATAAGGTCAACGACAGTAACTATGTCTGGCCGGTACGTTTCGGACCGATTGAGTCATTTGATTATTATTGTGATGATGATAATGATAATTATATAGACTCATCAATAGATGGGAATTGCACAGGAATTGATTGTGTGCCGACAGGATGTCAGACGGCGCCAGGTTATGATTGTGATGACAATGTGCCCTTGGTTAATCCGGGAGCTTTTGAGGAATGTGATGGATTAGACAACAACTGTGATGGTTCTGTAGATGAGGACCTTACCCGTCCATCTTTGTGTGGAGTTGGCGAATGTGCGAGTATAGGGACCGAAACATGTACCGGTGGAGTTTGGGGTAACAACACATGCATGCCGGTACCGCCACAACATGAGGGACCATACAAAAATGCGACATGCACCGATGGAAAAGACAATGACTGTGACAGCTTCATTGATTCAGCTGATCTGGATTGTTATGCGCGGCCTGATTTAATTGTGAAATCTGTAAGTAATCCTCCTAATGCAAGGAAACGCGGAAAAAGTTTTAACATTAAAGCTATAGTTAAAAATCAAGGGAATGCATCTGCGGATAAAGAATTTATTGCAGGGTGTTATCTGTCAAAGAACAGGGATAAACTAATTAATAAAGAGGCGGATATTTTACTTGCCGGAGATGTTTTTGTGTCATCATTGCTTGCCGGGGCAAGTTCAAAAAGAACGATAACGGTCAATATAGGAATTGATACCCCTCCCGGCAGGTACTATGTAAAAGTCTGTGCAGACAAGAGGAATGATTTGGAAGAGACTAACGAAGATAATAATTGCAGGGCATCAAGGGAGAAAGTAAGGGTGAAGAAATGATCACAAATTCATCAAGCTGGAATAATAATGTGTTGGATCCCAGCTTTCATTAAAGTGAAATTTTATGCCCCGTTGTGCCGATTTTCCGGTAGGAGGGTTTGATTTAAACTGATCCTTTAATGACCCTCACCATAATGTCTCCAAATCCCGGCATGCCGGTCAATGGGGAAATGTTGTCAGGGTCACAGCATTCGTTGATGTTCGGAGTGTATTCAGAGAGATTGTTCTGAAAGCCCAGGCCCGAAGCCTTTTGTCCTCCGGGGCCGAAGGCGGTTTTAATAACCCCTGGCATTATTTCTTCTGTCAGAAAAGCCTTCCCTTTTATCCGCTTTTTGAAAGGTGTTTCGAGAATAACGATATCCCCTGTTCTTATATATAAACGAGCTCCATCGGTTCTATTAATTGCAAAGACTGGAATAGAGACAGTTCCAGAAGCAAAATGTATCTCCTGATCTTGTGGAAGACCATAAAATTTACCACATTCTTTAGGCTCTTCGTAAGGGCGGGTTTCAAACCCGCCTCTACACATCGTATACGTGAATGCATCATTGAGACGCTTCATGCACTCCGTCTCCGTCTCAGCAAGATATTGACAGATTATTGTCATGGTCATTGCATAGTGAACCCTTCCACTGATCAACTGGAATGGATATTCTTTGCTTAATTCTTTGAATAATGAGTTTTTGGGATTCCACTTGCAATCATTCCAGTAGAATGTGACCGGGAAATCCGTACCGAACTTATTATTGATGTTCTCAAGGTAACTGAATTTAAATTCAAACTTCTTTGAACCGGTTTTAGGATATATACCGGACGGTGAACCATCTGATCTTTTGTATCTGTGATAGCTTGCCGGCCAGGTCGCAACGCCGTTATGTTTTCTGAGCCAGTCAACCGTAAGGAGTTCTCCATGTTTTATTATCTTCTTTCCCCACACCGCTGTTGGATTATCAGGTGTCCCGACCAGAAGGCATCCTTCGGGAAGGTCAGGATATGGGAGAGGATTTCCAATATTATGGATTCCCGGAGTTTCAGAAAGGATCTCATTTATGAAATTTCCCTCGTTCGAATATTTATGACTGAAATCCTCTGCTTTGATATCCTGATCGCCATTTTTTACTAATGCATCAGACATAATCATCATAATTTCAAAAGGCGTCTTTGACTCATAAAGCGGCTTTATTACCTGATCCCTGATAGCTATTTCAGGGCTCATAGTATAAACATCGCTCACCCCCATTCTTTCGAGAAATCCTGCTTCAGGAAGGATAATATCAGCAAATTTCCCGGTGTCTGTTATATGAGTGTCTATAAAGACCATTAGTTCAAGCTGGTATTCGTCTGAGAATAGCCCTGCATTCCCTTCTTGGTAGGGGCGGGTTTTAAACCCGCCCTTACGTTCATTTTTCAAAGTTACTGCATCGATCCAGTCAGGGGTGCTGCCTGCAGTAATGACAGGATTTCCTGCCCGTGTTATAAAAGCTTTGACAGGATAGTGATAATCTTTAAAGGGCCCGTGATTCAGTTTTATTCCCTTCCTTATTTTTTGCGGCAGATCAGTAAGCACTCCTTTCCATGCGGCCGGGAAGTCGCCGTAAAGGTCTTTATGCAGCTCATAAAGTTTCCCCTTAATATTTACATCGTTGATCTTTCTGCTGACAACCTTGTCAAGAAATGCTTTTCCGATAGTGCCGGTTCCTCTTTTCGGTTTCAGAGATTCAGTGAATACCAGTCCGCCCGGTACCTCAACATTGCCTGTTATTATGCAGAGCGTTGTGGAAAGTATAGAGGTGATATCTCCGTTTGTATGATGTGAAGTGCCGTGCATTCCTACCTCTATTGAAGCAGGCTTTGTGCTGCCGAAAAGGTGAGATATTTTCATGATGTTCTCTATGGAAATGCCTGTTTTTTCCGAGGCCCATTCTGTAGTGAAGAAGTGTAAACCATTTGAAGGGTCTACTGTTTTAGAGCAAGCGAGGAATGCATCTTTAAACTCCTCCCAATGGCCAGTGTAGTTATTTATGAAATCGTGAGCTATGTATCTTTGCTCTGAATCGTTCCGGATAATATAATAAAGCATTCCCGCAAGCAGGGCGGCGTCGGTTCCGGGTATTACGGGAAGCCATATATCAGCTTTAGCAGCGGAATTGGTATATGCAGGATCGATTACAATGTATAAGCATCCGTTTTCCTCTTTAGCCGCCGCAATACCGTTTGACATATAATTATATCTTGTTGCCACAAATGGGTTTGAGCCTATATTCAAAATAAGCTTTGCATCGTGTGATTTTTTTAGATACATCCCGCCGTCGTCATTTCGCATAAGCACGGGCCTCTGAACATCAGGCAAAGGTCTTTCATCGCCTGTCATAATGCCATGTCCCCATCTGCGGTTTGGATCGCAGATGCTTCCATGATTGTATGTGTTTGGAGTTCCAAATGCGTGAAACAGTCTGTAAAAGGCCTCTCTGTCAGTCACATCACCACAATCAAGAAATACAGACTCAGGGCCATATTTGTGTTTTATAGATATCAGTTTTTTTGCGATATGATCGGAAGCCTCTTCCCATGTGAGTTCCTTCCATTTGTCTTCTCCTCTTTCGCCGATCCGCATTAACGGAGTTTTTATCCTGTGCGGGGAATATGTGAGCTGAAGGCCGGATGCGCCTTTTGCACAGAATGTTCCATTATTAATAAGTGTGTGCGGATTGCCGTATATCTTCTTTGCAATACCGTTTTCTACAGCCACGGATATGCCGCATTCAGAAGGGCACATGGCGTCAGATGTATATACTAATTTGGTGTTATTCAGCAATGGTTCGGGTGATTGTTTTACCTTGATACGGCGTGTGGAGGGTCCTGTAGTAATTACATGGTCTTTCAATGCGCTACTTCCTGTATCATCTCTTGAAATGTAAAAAACTGAAGGACTTGTTCCGAATTCGGGATTTAAAACCTTTAACTGATGCTTTGTCAATTCTAAGGATATTGCACTTTTGGGATCATTGATGTCACCGAACAGAATCGCCTTTCCCATACAACTTTGCACGCATACAGGAAGAAGTTTTTTTGCTGTCCTTTCGTAACAAAAGTCGCATTTTTCAGATTTTCCGGTTGCGGGATTTATCTCGATGGCATTATATGGACATTTATCAATGCACATTTTGCAGCCAATGCAGTTACTGCTGTTTGAAACCACGACGCCGTCCTGATTTTTATAGAGCGCTTTTTCTTTGCATTCTTCAATACATGGAGCGATGTCGCAATGGTTACAAAGGCGGGGCAGAAAAAACTTTCTGATATCCGGGTAACTCCCTGACTGATATGTTTCAACCCTGCACCGGAATGTTCCAAAAGGAATATTGTACTCGGCCTTGCATGTTACCTGACAGGCATAACAACCTATGCATTTGTTAAGGTTAATCAGCATCCCGTATCTTTTCTGTTGTTTTGCCATAAATTATATTACTAAACAATCTGTTATTTTGTGAAATTTGAGATAAAGAAGAGCCTCTTGCAAAAGAATAGAGGAAATCGCGTTTGCCATCATACCCGCGAAGGCGGGTACCCAGAAGTATTTGGTTTTAAAGAATACTGGATTCCCGATAAAGACCTCCAACAGTAGGTTAAGCACGGGAATGACGAATAAAGACTTTTGCAAGAGCCTCAGAATATAGTAGATTTTATTCCATAAGTTTAAAGGGGGATGAACTGGTTTTACTTTTTTGAACCATTAAAAATAAACTTGCAGCATCCCAGATCCAGTACCTGATTGTTTTTGGACAGACGTGAACTGAAATTTTTCGTAATATGGTATATCCTGTGAACACCATCTTTTTTCTTTTTTACGAGCCCTGTTGCTTCCAGAATTTTGAGATGTTTTGACATGTTGTAATCCTTCATATTGAGAGTGTCAGATAAATCCCGGACAGACAACTCATGTCTTAAAAGTTCATGGATAATTTGCAGGCGGTTTTCATCTGCGAGGGCTTTTAATATTGATGTCCACTTTGGTGAGGATTTATTGTAGGATTTACTGCGCTGCTGCATATACATAATAATATATGACCTTTAAAACTTTATTGCAAGGTTTTCCATAATTGATTTATAAAAATTTCTAATTGCCTCACCGTATTCCAGTATGTTACAATGCATTGTCAAAAAAATCCTTGACTTTCTAATATTTAAAACTGTAGAGGTTGTAAAATGTTACTTTATTTATTTTTAATAATATATTTCTTTGTGCTGTTCACTGTTTTTATATATGCGTCCCATCGTTATTATATGGTATATCTCTACTACAAAAATCAAAAGAACAAACCATTACTAAAGGGAAAATTGGAGCGCTTGCCGCGTGTTACCATCCAGCTCCCCATATTCAATGAAATGTATGTTGTAAGGCGATTAATTACTGCATCGTGTGATATAAATTATCCCATAGAGCTTCTTGATATTCAGGTGCTTGATGATTCTACAGATGAGACGGCAGTTATCGCCCAGGAATGTGTAGGTGAGTTTCAAAAGAAAGGATATGATATACAATACGTCCATCGCGATAACAGGGTAGGGTTTAAAAGCGGTGCGCTTGAAAACGGATTGAGATCGGCAAAAGGTGAATTTATCGTGGTGTTTGATGCTGATTTTGTCCCGCAGAAGGAAATACTGAAAAAGACGATCCATTATTTTGCTGATCAAAAAATAGGCATGGTGCAGACAAGATGGACCTATTTAAACAGAGATTATTCATTTTTGACAAAGATACAGGCTATCATGCTTGACGGACATTTTGTGATAGAGCATACTGCAAGAAACTGGTCAGGCCGGTTTTTTAATTTTAACGGTACTGCAGGCATCTGGAGGAGAGAGGCTATAGAGACCGCAGGAGGATGGCAGCATGATACACTTACTGAAGATCTTGATCTCAGTTACAGGTCGCAGCTTAAGGGATGGAAATTTGTATTTTTAAAGGATGAAACATCTCCTTCAGAGATCCCGGTAGATATAAATGCCTTCAAAAGCCAGCAGAGCAGATGGGCCAAGGGCTCGATCCAGACGGCCAAGAAACTGCTTCTGCAGATCATGAAGAGCGACCTTCCTTTAAAGGTAAAAGTAGAGGCGTTCTTTCATCTGACAAATAATGTATCCTATCTGCTCATGTTATTGCTTTCTCTGCTGATGTACCCGTCAATGATAGCCAGGATTAATATAGGGTGGTTTCAGATGCTTGTCACGGATGTGCCTTTCCTTATAGTTGCGACAGTGGGCATTTCTTTTTTTTATCTCTGTTCACAGAGAGAGGCTTATAAGGACTGGAAGACGCGATTGTTCTATATGCCTATGCTGATGTCTCTTGGAATAGGGCTTTCTGTAAATAATGCAAAAGGAGTATTAGAGGCCCTGTTCAATAAGGAGACAGAATTTACAAGGACCCCTAAGTATAAAATCGAAGAGAAAAAAGACAGTTGGGTTGGCAAGAAATATAGAGGAGAAATAAATTCTATGGTACTGTTGGAACTGTTTTTAGGGATTTATTTTACTTTCAATATATACTTCGCATATGCAAACAAAATCTATGTGTCAATACCGTTTTTGGTGATTTTTCAGGTTGGATATTTTTATGTTGCTTTTTTATCGCTTTATCAAGTAATATTGAGAGGAATTTTTTCGAACCGGATTGCACGCTATATAATCTCAAAGTGGAATACTGAAGATATTATAACTGCATAATGCAATAAAGTAAGATAGATTAAAATCTAATAAATTTAATTTATTAAAAAAGGAGTCTGCCCAATGAAAAGAAGAATATTTGCAGTATTATTGATTTTATGCGGAAGTGTTTTTATTTCACACGAGGTTTTTGCGGCTTGGACACAGGCAAAAGGTCATTCATACAATTCACTGGGGCTCAGTTATTACAAGACCACACAGAAATTTACTACTTTGCATACGGAAGATGATGTTGTAACTACTACAAGCGGTAAAACTTACAATGAACAGCAAGAGGAATTTAATTCCACCAAGATCGGTTATTACGGTGAATACGGTATTACAGATACACTTACTGGTGTTACTTCTTTCTGGTGGGATTGGCAGCATTCTAATGATACCAAGAAATATGCAAATGAGGACGGCCCGAGCGGGATAGGTGATATTACCCTTGGTCTAAGGTATAATCTTTCCCAAAACCTTTTGGGGTCAGGGGCACTGATGTCGGTACAGGCAGAAGTAAAAATACCAGAGGCATATGATTATGATCATCCTCTTTTTTATTTAAGTCAGGGAGACGGTCAATATGATACAACATTGCTGCTTCAGTTCGGCAGAGGTCTTGGAAAAGGATACGCAGTATTTAATATAGGCTACAAATACAGGTTCGAGAACGATGAATTTGATCCAGAGACATTTAAGCCGTCAGACGAGTTTAAGATGACATTTTCAGGCGGTTATGCCATTACATCATGGTTGTCACTAACGGGAGGCTTGAGCTGGAAAGATTCGGTAGGCAATGCAGAAGTTTCCGACGAAATGCTTGAAAGATATTATACAACAGGGAATAAAAAAGGATCAAAATCAAGAAATAGACTTATAAGGGATACATTGACGCTCGAACAAGACGCTTTGAACGGAACTATAGGGCTTCAATTTAATTTAACACCGAAATGGCAAACATCAGTATCTTACAGCAGGGATCTCTCGGGTGTCGGCTATTATAAGACAAGCAATAATGCACTCGGAAAAACTTATGCTATTAACCTGATATATGTGAATTAGCCTGAGAGATTGCTTTTTGCTTTGCTAAATACGCATAAGCAACAGTGAGTTGACATACATTTCTGTGAAAACAGGGATCCGAAACAATGAAGCATAAAAAAAAATTGTTACTCTAATCCTTGCTGTTTTCTTTGCAGTAATATTATCTTCGTATATATTTCAGAACATGCACACCCTCCTTGCGATCTTCTATCAAACCGTTAAATCAGAAGATAAAGCAATTAATGAGTTTATAAAAGCGACTGAAGCCAATCCGCGGGATGCTTATGCATTTTATCAGCTTGGATTGTTATATAAGGACAGGAAAGAATTGAACCTGGCTGAGAAGGCATATAAAAAATTGCTGGAAATCTCCCCTTCCCATCCCTATGCCTATTTTGATCTGGGGAATATTTATATCGAGAAGAAGCGGTATGAAGATGCATTGTTACTGTGTAAGAAAGCCCTGGAAGTCCTTCCTGAGAATGTCCATATGCATCATGCGCTCGGTAATATTTACCGGGATAGCGGACAATATGAAAAGGCGCTTTTGGAGTATGAAAAAGCGCTTGAGATAGAACCTTCTCATCGTTTTGCATTATGGGATATCGGCGTCGCCTATGAAAAAATGGGAATGAAAGACAAGGCAGAGGAACGGTTCAAATATTACCATGAAATGACAGACTGCGGTTTCAGGAGGTTCTGGAACTGTTTTGATTAATTGAATATCATTGCCTACATAATAGTAAATATTCTTTTATTTGCTTCCTGGTATGTTTTTCTTTTCAGACAAAAGGAGCTCTTATCTTTTGTTGACAGGACAATAAGTACATTTATCCTTGGCTTAACGCAGATAATAGCGACTGAGATGCTCCTGGGCGTCGTGTTAAAGAAACTTTATGCAGCGCAGCTTTTCTGGATTAATGTTTCTGTGTCGTTGGTTGTTCTGAGTTGTTCAATATCAACCGGCAAGACAATTATCTTTCCTTCGCCCCTCTTTAGCAAGTGGGGGGGTGAGAAAATATCCCGTGGACAGCTTGTATTAAAAGATATTCTAACGGAGATTTCAGGCAAGGCTGCCTGGTTTTGGACAGTAATTAAGAGCGATCTGATATTGTTCTTCATTTTTATGCTTTTCTTTATGTCAGTCTGCTGGATAATATTTTCAGGATATCTTTTTCCTTCTTATACCTGGGATGCTTTATGGTATCACCTCCCGATCGCAGGTTATATAATGCAGAGCGGCGCCATTCAGGAAATCCCCAACAACTCATTTATAGAGCAGTTTATCAATATCTTTCCCAAAAATATTGAGCTGTTCTTTATCTGGAACATTATTTTTCTCAAGAATGATATTATAACGGACCTCAGCCAGCTTCTTTTCACAATAGCCGGAGTTCTTGCAATATACAGCATCGCCGTCAAGTTGAATATTAAAGAAAGAGCTGCAATATATTCGTCACTTTTGTTTTTCTTTACTCCAATAGTCATCCTGCAATCTACAACGAACTATGTGGATGTTGCTGTTTCTGTGCTGTTTCTTGTGGCTTTAAATTTTCTTATGGATGATATGCCATGTAAGGACGGGTTTGAAACCCGCCCCTACGAAGGTGATGCGGGAGGGACGTGTTTTCAGAAACGAAATATCACGACTGTAATGGCCGGACTGACGGCTGGTATTTTACTTGGTTCAAAAGGCTCGGGGCCTTTATTTATTGCTCTATTGTCGGCTGTAGTCATTATTCGGGAATTTCCTGGACGATCTAATGCTTGTGAGTCAGGACTATTGAGATGGAAGAAAATGGCGACAAAAACTTTTCAACTTTATTTTTTCTATTTTTTCATCCCGGTTCTTTTTATGGGCGGTTACTGGTACATAAAGAACTGGATAATTTACGGCAACCCTGTTTATCCCATGGAAATATCTATTTTAAATAATACAATCTTTAAGGGACTATATCAGGGTATAATAGAACCGGCCCCCGAGATTATCAATAAATTGCATCCGTTCACAAGGCCGTTATATGTATGGTTGGATAAAGTGGAATATTACCTCTATGATTCAAGGTTGGGTGGGTTCGGCCCCATATGGTTTATATTGTTTCTTCCGAGCATTGTGTTGTCGTTTGTTTATGCATTAATGAAAAGGCGCTACAGGTTCATTTTGTTATTGATAATTGTTGCCTCTGCATTTCTTATGTATCCAAGGAACTGGAATCCGCGATACGTTATTTTCATTATCGGGCTTGGTGCGCTCTCGTTCGGACTTGTTTTTGATAAATTTCAGAAAAGAAATGATATATTCAGGGTTATTGCAATTCTTCTTGCAGGATATACTTTCTTGATCTCAAATTCACCTTGTGTTACCCCTAAACAGATCAAAAAGTTCATACAATTACCGGCGGCTGAACGAATAATTGCCGCGCATGCTCCGTTTAATATCGATCTATATGCGAGACAGGACTACGGATACTGGACGTGGATAAACAGGAACATTTCACAGGGGGAAACACTTGCATATACATATGAACCGCTGTTTTTATCTCCTATGTGGAATAGTGCATTTTCCAATAAGATGGTTTATATAAAGGCTGACGATTATAAACAATGGCTGAGAAAACTCGGTGAACATAAGGTGACATATGTATTAATCAGAAAAAATTCGGGTGAAGACAGATGGATCCAGGGAGGTGGAAATATATCCTCTTCCGGACAGTCTGACCAGCCGGGAGTGAAATTTAAAACACTATTCTCAGATGAAAATTACAAGATTGCACAGGTTATAGAAAGTGAAGTCTAAATCAGGGGATGACATATTTTATGTATTGTTTATACTTGTTGTACTGATAATGGCAGTCATTTATTTCACGGTTCCGGAGAGATCGTTTTTTCTTGAAAATCAGATAAAGTGGTGGAAGGAGTTTTGGGAGTGAGAAAAACAGTATTGAATTAGAAAGTAGAGGCAATGAACTTTCAAACTATCCATTCTGAAGGCTCGCTGATAACGGCTGATCTGTTGGCACAAGTTCAGACCGGGGAAGCGGTCGGGCAGAAGTCTTCGGACTTCGGGCTTAACGGCAAAATCCGCCTGATTGACGAGATAGCAGCCTGCTGGTCGGATGCAAAGGCTTACTGGGAGGCATTTCAGCATGGGCTTGGCAGGATTAAAGAAGGCGAAACCGGGGCGACTCAGACAAGAGAGCAGTGGATACTTCCCCTGTTCAGGACGCTGGGGTTTGACAAGATAACCTTTACAAAAAGTGCGGCGCAAGCGGGCGGGCAGACATATGCAATATCGCACCGTCTCGGCGGCGGCGATGAGGGCCTGCCGATACATATTGAAGGCGCCAATATCAATATAGACACACGGCCACCGACAGGACGTCCCCGGATCTCTCCTCATGCGCTTGTTCAGGAATATCTTAATCGCACAGAACATCTCTGGGGTATTGTTACCAATGGATATCAATTACGGCTTCTGCGCGATTCAGAGCGCCTTAGCCGACCTACCTATCTGGAATTTGACCTTAAGCAGATAATGGAGGGGGAGCATTTCGCGGAGTTTCAGGTTTTTTACCGCCTTGTGCATCGCAGCCGCTGGCCGAGGGATATGGAATCTGCTCATGAATGTTTATTGGAGCAGTATTATCAACAGGGAATTGAGGCAGGCGGAAGAGTAAGAGAGCGTCTTCGTGACGGCGTTGAAAATGCTCTCAAGATATTCGGCAATGGATTTCTCAATCACCCTGACAACAGTGAATTAAGACAACATATCCTTGAAAATAAAATAGACGCCTTCACATATTACCAGCAGCTTCTCCGTTTGATTTACCGGTTTCTCTTTCTGATGGTTTCTGAGGAGCGTAATCTTGTGGGGCCTGATCCGAAGGATGATCATCTCTGCAGGATATATGAAACATACTATAGCATCACACGACTCAGGGAAAAGGTTGAAAGGCCTGTTGATCCTGAAGAAAGATATTGGGACTTATGGGAAGGGGTCAAACAAAATTTCAGATTGTATTGCCATTCAAGCCTTGCCTCTAAACTGGGCGTTACCGCATTGAACGGGGATCTCTTTGGTTCAAAGGCAATGCCCGATCTTGAAAATGCTTTTCTTTATAACCGGGATTTCCTCCACGGGTTTGCTCACATGTCTATTTTCAAGGATGAAAAGACTCACCGCCGGATAAACTACGCCTATCTCGATGTCGAAGAACTCGGGTCTGTATATGAAAGCCTGCTCGATTATCATCCGGTGATAACTCCCGATTCTCCCCTTAAATTCACCCTTGCCTTTGGTACAGAGCGGAAATCAACCGGCTCCTACTACACACGTCATGAGCTTGTTCAGGAGCTTATCAAGAGCGCCCTCGTTCCGGTAATCGAAGAGCGTTTAAAAAATGCAAAGACAAAGGAAGAGAAAGAACGGACGTTACTCTCACTTAAGGTATGCGACATTTCCACAGGCTCAGGACATTTCCTTCTCGCAGCCGCAAGACGCATCGGGAAAGAACTGGCGAAAGTGCGTTCAGGAGAAGAAGAACCGACACCGGCAGAATTTCGCAAAGCAGTAAGAGATGTTATCCAGCATTGCATCTATGGAGTTGACCTTAATCCCCTTGCTGTAGACCTTTGCAAGGTTGCGCTTTGGCTTGAAGGGCATAACAAAGGGTATCCACTGACCTTTTTAGATCACCGAATTAAATGCGGCAACAGTCTTATCGGATTGGACAAACTGGAGCGTTTGAAGGACGGGATTCCTGACGATGCCTTTAAACCGGTAACGGGTGATGACAAAGAGGTTGCCAAACAGATAAAGGCGATAAACCGCAAGGAAAGAAGAGACCGGGAAAGCGGACAGACAAGACTCCCTTTTGACATAAAGGGATCATTGGATGCAGACCTGAAAAGCTTTGCGGAACAGGCGCGGAATGTGGATGCCATTGATGATAATTCGCCGGAGGATGTAGAACAAAAGCATAAGAGGTATCAACAGATCAGGACAGATGAGAGATGGTGGAAAGACTGGACAGCAGCGAATATCTGGACTGCCGCATTCTTTTATCCACTGACAAGGCTTGATGATCCTGCGATCCCGACACATGAAAGGCTGATGCGCTATATAGAAAGCCCGAAGGCAGCGCATGGGCAGCTTGTGGGGAAGGCAAATGCACTTGCCGCCAAACACCGATTTTTTCACTGGGCATTGGAATTTCCAGAGGTTTTCTCTTCTGTTCCCTCGCCCTTGATGGGAGAGGGTCAGGGTGAGGGTGGGTTCGATGTTGTCCTCGGCAATCCACCATGGGAGAGGATAAAACTTCAGGAGCAGGAATTCTTTGCCACACGTGCTCCTGAGATAGCAAATGCTCCCAACAAAGCAGCGCGTGAAAAGCTCATAAAAAAACTCCCGGAAAACAATCCTGCCCTCTTTAATGAATTTCAAACTGCCAAACACGATGCTGAATCAGACAGCAGGTTTGTAAGAGTTTGCGAACGATTCCCCTTAACAGCAGTCGGCGATATTAATACATACGCCCTATTTGCGGAACTGTCACGCAGGGTTCTTAATCCTCACGGACGGGCAGGTATCATCGTACCGACGGGAATTGCTACGGATGATACCTGCAAGGCATTCTTTGGAACCCTGAATGACAAAAAGGCGCTGGTAAGTTTGTTTGATTTTGAAAACAGAGAGAAACTGTTTCCTGCCGTGGACAGTCGTTATAAATTCTGTCTCTTTACTACTTCCAACAATTCAATTGAAAAAACTGAATATGCATTCTTTCTTACACGCACCGAGCATCTTGACGATAACATGAGGCGGTTTACTCTTTCGCCTGACGATATTGAACTCATCAATCCCAACACACGCACCACACCCGTATTCAGAACAATATTTGATGCGGAACTGACAAAGAAAATCTACAGCAGGGTTCCGGTATTGTTGAATGAAAAAAAGAAAGAAAATCCCTGGGGGATTCGGTTCATGACAATGTTTCACATGGCTAATGATAGTCACCTCTTTTACACTGAGCCTGCCGATGACAGATTGCCATTGTATGAAGCAAAGATGATCTGGCAGTTTGATCACCGGTTTGGAACATATAAAGAACATGGTACTGACACTCGTGATGTTTTTTTAGATGAGAAGCTGTCATCAGACTATGAAACAAGACCGCGTTACTGGGTTGAAAAGGCGGAAGTATTCAATAGACTTTCAGGATGGGCATATAAATGGTTAACAGGTTTTCGAGATGTTACAAATGCAACTAATGAGAGAACTGCCATTTTTGGTGTTATTCCAATTGTTGGTGTAGGACACAAAAAGCCGTTAGTCTTTTTTCAGAGTTTGATTGAAAAAGTTCGCGTTACTTGTTTCCTTGCAAATGTCAACGGACTTGTTTTTGATTATTTGGCAAGACAAAAAATTGGTGGTACTTCATTGAGCTACTTTATCTTAAAACAACTTCCGACGCTGCCTCCTAATGATTATTCAGAAAAAGATATCGAATTCATTTCAGCAAGAGTCCTCGAACTTGTCTATACAGCGCACGATATGAAACCCTTTGCTGATGACATGGACTATGACGGCCCACCGTTCAAGTGGGATGAAGAGCGCAGGGCGTTGCTGCGTGCTGAGCTGGATGCCTATTACGCAAAGCTTTACGGACTTACGCGTGACGAACTGCGCTATATCCTCGATCCGCAAGACGTTTACGGCCCGGACTTCCCTGGCGAGACCTTCCGGGTTCTGAAAGAAAAAGAAATCCGCCAATACGGCGAATACCGCACCCGCAGGCTTGTGCTGGAGGCATGGGACAGGCTGTTTGGGGGGAAATGAGAATAATTTGACATATCACATAAATATGTGCTACACATAGTTATGTGATATATAAAAGGAGGTTTTCATGGAAAGGCAAAATTTAACACTATCCCTTCCCAAAGCTACAATAAAGAAGGCTAAGGCATTGGCATTGAGAGAAGAAAAATCGCTTAGCGCCTTAATCAGAGAGTCCCTCGAAGAGAAGATCAGGAAGGATACAGGATATAAGGAAGCGATGGATACTGAAATCAGGCGTATGGAAAAGGGTCTCCATCTCGGCACAGGCGGGCGTATGCCCTGCACGCGTGAGGAACTGCATGAACGGAGATAAAGTCTTTGTCGATACAAATGTGATTGTCTATGCCTACGACCTCGATGCCGGGCGCAAACATCAGATCGCCATAGATATTATGAAAGATCTGTGGCGATCGGGCCTCGGGTTATTAAGCACCCAGACCCTGCAAGAGTTCTTTGTTACGGTAACAAAGAAAATCTCTGCGCCGGTGGACGCACCATTTGCCAGAGAGACTATCAAGAGACTTTCAAAATGGGACACTGTGATAATCAATGTAGACACAATAATAGAAGCGACTGAATTACATGAAAGATACAAGTACTCTTTCTGGGACTCTCTTGTAGTAGCGGCGGCTCTCGCCGGAGGGGCCAAAACAATTTTTTCTGAAGATCTGTCAGATAAACAGACCATAAAGGGAGTTGCGATCAGAAACCCCTTTAAATAGGATTTACCCCGTTAGAAGGACGAAGGTCTTCTACGGGGTTTACTGCGCTGAAAGCGCAGGACAGGCTGTTTATTGAATTTACCCTTTGCAGAGGTAAAGATATGTCCTCTTATTTACCTTTAGGGAGGGTAAGATGAACAGAGTCATGAGACGCGTATGAATATCTTTAATTTAAGAGACAATGTCATAAATGACTATCAGCAGTATATTGAAAGCTTCCTTAATATTCAGGACGAGCGGATTCGTGAATTCGTAAGCCAGGAGCTTTCTTCAGGGATCCTCTGGCCCAATCCCCTTGTACAGCTTAACCCTTCCTATGAAATGGGCAAGACCGTTTCCCAACTGGTTTCTGAGGGACTCCTTCATCCATTGTGCGAAAAGATATTCTTCAGAAAGAAAGATAATAAGTCATTTCAGCTTTATCATCATCAGGAGCAGGCAGTAAGAACAGCAGCGAGGAAAGAGCATTATATACTCACAACCGGCACCGGTTCAGGCAAAAGCCTGACTTATCTCATTCCGATTATTGACCATATACTAAAAAACAATCCAGAACCTGAACAGGTACGCGCGCTCATCGTATATCCAATGAATGCGCTCATTAACTCTCAGGCAACAGAGATTCGGAATTTATTGGACAATCTTGGAGAAGGCAACAGCCCGATAAGATTCGGCAGATATACGGGGCAGGAAAAATTAGATGAAAAGACAAAACTTCAGCAGCATCCTCCTCATATCCTACTTACAAATTATGTGATGCTTGAATTGATGATGTCCCGTCCCAGAGAAGCAGTCTTTCTGGATCGCACCCTTGCTAATCTGGAATTCCTTGTACTTGACGAACTACATACTTACACAGGCCGGCAAGGCGCTGATGTTAGCATGCTGGTGCGCAGGTTGCGGCAGCGATGCGGAAATGACAATCTCCTCTGTATCGGAACAAGCGCTACCATGGTGACCGGGGGCACGAGAGAAGCTCAGAGAAAGGCTGTTGCCTATGTAACGGGTAAAATCTTTGGTGTTAATGTGCTACATGAGAATGTGATCGATGAGAAACTCAAAAAGTCTATTCAATACAGCGGGAATATCACAGCTCAAAAACTTATCGAAGGCATGAGCAATGATCTCCCTCAAAATTACAGTGAATTTGTGAACAATCCATTAACCTCCTGGATAGAAGAGACATTCGGCATTCAGAAAGAGGATATCTTTTATAAAAGAAGAATCCCGATTACCCTTCAGGAGGGAGCAGAGAAGCTTCACGAATTGACCAATATTGACAACGATATTTGTGAAAATAATATCCGTGTATTACTTCAAAAAGGAAACGAATTACGCCATCCGGCTCCTGAAGACTCGCCGGTATTTGCTGTCCGCCTTCACCAGTTTATATCGAAAGGGGATTCAGTCTACGCTACGCTCGAACCCGTTGATAGGAGACATCTCACACTGAGCGGTCAGCATTACACAAAAGGAGAAGAAGGAAAAGACAGGCTTCTTATACCCATGGTTTTTTGCCGTATATGCGGACAGGAATACTATCAGGTAACAAAAAATGAAACTGACAATACTATTTCGCCCCGTCTTCCGGACAATGTTGTTGAAATGGATCAGGAGTCAGTGAAAGACGGGTACATCTTAATAGAAAAAGAGGGCAATCCACTATGGAGCGAAGAGAGGATTTCTGAACTACCTGAAAACTGGTTCCGTCAGACAAATAGAGGGCCTGTACTGGATTCAAAGTACAAGGAGTTTGTCCCGGAAAGAATGTACATATCTCCGGATGGAACGTATTCAAACAAGCCGGCAGAGGAAGCGGCTTTGGGATGGTATCTGAAAGCGCCTTTTATGACGTGTCTTTCATGCAACATTGCTTATGATCAGAGGACAAGAGATTTCTCAAAACTGGCTCAGCTTTCAAGCGAGGGCAGAAGTTCCGCCACCACGATTCTCTGTTTATCACAATTGAACCAGATGCGGCATGACAAGGATATCGAACCTGAGGCCAATAAAGTAATGAGCTTTACTGATAACCGACAGGACGCATCTCTTCAGGCAGGGCATTTTAATGATTTTGTTCAGATCGGATTTCTCCGGAGCGCCATATACCGCGCGCTTCCTGATTCAGGCACTCTTGATCACTCCACAGTTGCTCCTGAAGTTTTTAAAACGCTCGGCCTGCCTGCCGCTGCGTATGCGCAAAACCCCGGTGATATCGGAGTGCAGCCTCAACTGAACAGAGAAGCATTGACTGAATATATTGAATACAGGATTTATCAGGATCTTCGCAGAGGCTGGCGTGTTATTCAGCCGAATCTCGAACAGTGCGGGCTTCTCAATATAGAATATTTGGGATTAAAAGAAGTATGTAACGACACTTCACTGTGGGGGAAAAATGATTTATTGTCTGAAGCAGGCGCTGAAACCCGTTATAAGGTGGCAAAGGCATTTCTTGACCATCTGCGCCACTCCCTTGCCCTGAATGCACGATGTTTAAAAGGGGAATATCACGAAATTCTCAGACGCAAAGTAAACGATACACTAAAAGAGCCCTGGAATTTTGATGATGATGAAAGATTGGCAGAAAACATATGGTTTGCATGGGGAATCAGGAGACCGAAGGACAAGAGTCTTGCATTGATAAGTGTCATTGGAAAATTTCTGCGTTCATCACGCGCATGGCCTGAATTATTTTCTCCGCTGAATGAATCAGAATATGAACAATTGCTGAAAACTTTAGTAGATGTGTTGAACCGTGGAGGATATCTTGATAAAGAAGTAAAAGGTGACGATTTCAGGATACAGCTTCGCACAATTGTTTTACGCTGGGCAAAGGGAGAAGGAGTGGTTCAGCCGCTTGATCCAGTTCGAACTTTGAGTTTTTCAGGGAGCAGTCAACGATTAGAACGGAAAGCCAATCCCTTCTTTGTACAATTCTATAGAGAGGGCGCTGTACAGTTAGGACATCTGGAAGGGAGAGAGCACACCGGTCAGACAAAACCCGAAGACCGTGAAGAGCGGGAGAAGAAATTCCGAAAGGGTGATCTTTCGTGTCTGTTCTGTTCCCCCACAATGGAACTCGGCATTGATATTGCCGATCTCAATGTTGTGCATTTAAGGAATGTGCCCCCTTCACCTGCCAACTATGCACAGAGAAGCGGACGCGCAGGGCGTTCAGGACAGTCTGCCTTTATTACTACATATTGTTCTACAGGAAGCGGGCATGACCAGTATTTCTTTAGAAGAAGGGCCTCAATGGTTGCAGGCGTTGTGGTGCCTCCACGGCTTGATCTGGGCAATGAGGACCTCGTGAAATCCCATATTCATTCAATATGGTTTGCAATAGTAGGCCTTGAATTAAAAGGTTCAATTACAGAGCTGATTGATCTTTCGCAAAAAGACCTGCCGTTAGTTGAGAATATTAAACGTCATATACATCTGTCTGAAAATAGAATTACAAAATGTCTCGAGGATTGCCGGTCTGTTCTTAAACAGTGTGAATTTGATCTCAAATCAGCAGACTGGTACTCAGAGGAATGGCTTGAGCAGACCGTAAGATCATCTGAGAGAGAATTTGATGATTCATTCAATCGTTGGAGAGAACTTTATAAAGTAGCCTACCGGCTTCTCAGGGAATCACAGGAGAAATTGGCGAATGCGCATATTACGGGATTAAATGCAGAAGAAAGGCAGAAGGCAGATCGCAATGCCAAAGAGGCATTGCATCAAATAGATATCTTGTGTAACCGGGTCAAACGGGATGATTCAGATTTTTATCCCTATCGGTATCTTGCAAGCGAGGGCTTTTTACCAGGATATAATTTCCCGCGACTTCCTATTCGTGCATATATCTCAAAGGGTATAGGACAGGGTGATTTTATATCACGTCCTCGTTTTCTTGCGGTATCAGAGTTTGGTCCGAGAAACATAATATATCAGGAAGGACGCAAATACAGTGTTGTTAAGAGCTTAATACCTGTTGGTGATCCTGAGTCACGTTTTACTCAGACAAAGATTTGCAAGAAATGCGGAACCTTTCATATCGGAGACAGTATTAAGTCAGATCTCTGTGAATATTGTCATACCACATTGAATGCGAACAGCAGTGAATATCTCCATCATCTTTTTGAAATGACGACTGTATCAACATGGCGCACGGATCGCATTACCTGTAATGAAGATGAGCGCATTAGAAAGGGCTATGAAATAACAACACACTTCAGATTTTCGAGTAAAGACGGAAAAATAAGTAAGGTATCTGGTGAGGTTTCTGATAAAGACGGCAAGACAATCCTGAGACTCTCATATGGTCCGGCTGCCCACTTGTGGCGGATCAATAGAAAGTGGCGCAGGAGAAGTACGTCAGGTTTCAACCTTGATCTGACAAACGGTGTTTGGGACAAAAGACCTGGAGATATCAGCGATACAGCGTTGGGAGTAGGACAGGAGAACATTCGAACGGGGGTGCAGGTATTTGTTAAGGATACAAGAAACATTCTTCTGATCCAGACAGATCATGATAGTAATGACGCGCAGCTTGCCAACCTTCAGCACGCATTACACAAAGGTATATGCGCTGTGTATCAAATAGATGAAAAAGAGCTTGCCTCCGAGAGAATAGGTCAGGAAGAGCAGAGAAGTATTTTGTACTGGGAAGCTGCGGAAGGAGGTGTTGGAGTGCTCCAAAGGCTTGTTGAGGATAACGATGCCTTAAGTCGTGTAGCACAAGAGGCGCTTGATATATGCCATTTTGATAGAAATACTGGTGAAGAGATCAATAAAGAAATTGACTGTGCCCGTGCATGCTACAATTGTCTGCTTACATACAGAAATCAAAGAGACCATACTGTGCTTCATCGTCACCTCATCAAGGATCTGCTCCTGCAAATTTCTCAGGGCAAGACACACCGGACATATGAACATCGCACGTATGACGAACAATTCGAGTGGCTCAGGAGGCAGACAGATACCCGTTCGCAACTGGAAAAGATATTTTTGGACCATTTATACAGAGAAGGACGGCGTTTACCGGACTTTGCACAGAAAGCTCTTGCAAATTATTATTCGATTCCTGATTTCTATTATGAGAATGGGTATGTTTGTGTCTTCTGCGACGGTACACCACATGATGAACCCAAACAGAAGAAAGAAGATGAAAGAGTCCGTGTGGATTTGAGAAATATGGGGCACAGAGTGATTGTCATTCGCTATGACAGACCGATAGAGGATCAGATAGAAGAAAATAAAGATATATTTGGAGTAGTAAGAAAATGAGCACATATACCGTCGGATCATTGGTTGAATTTCGCGGCAGAAAATGGGTCGTTATGCCTTCCATGGAAAAAGACGTGCTGCCGCTACATCCTTTAACCGGCAGTGAGTATGATACATGCGGACTTTATCTTCCATTAGAGCAAAATAACCTTAAGCCGGCAGAATTAGAATGGCCTACCGTCAATGACATCGGCGACTTTGAGTCAGCACGCCTGCTTCGCAATGCTGCACGCTTGCTCCTCAGACATGGCGCAGGCCCGTTCCGATCAATGGGTCATTTATCATTTTATCCACGCCCATACCAGCTTGTTCCTTTATTGATGGCTCTCCGCTTAAACCCTGTTCGGATGCTGATAGCAGATGATGTTGGTATTGGGAAAACTATCGAATCTGCTCTTATTGCCAGAGAACTACTGGATCGCGGGGAAATAGGCCGGATCGCGGTTGTTTGTCCGCCTTATCTCTGTGATCAGTGGCAAAGAGAGTTATTGATAAAATTCAATATCTCAGCAGAAGTAATAAACACAAGAACTCTTGCCAAACTGGAGAGGAAACTACCACGGCAGGATATAAGTGTATTCCAGTACTATCCTCACATTATAGTAAGCATAGATTTTATTAAGTCGGCGAAATACAATAACGCATTCCTTCTACATTGTCCGGAGTTTGTTATTGTTGACGAAGCACATGGCTGTTCACGACCGGCTGGTCAGTCAGTATCCCAACAGCAGCGGCATAAGCTTGTTTTTGATTTAGCCAGAAAAGAAGATAAACATATTCTTCTCGTAACAGCAACACCTCACAGCGGTATAGAAGAATCTTTTCTATCACTTCTTGGATTCATTAAACCCGCATTTGAGAATTTAAACCTGGAAGTGCTAAGTGAGAATCAGAGGGTGGAACTGGCACATCATCTGATCCAGCGCCGCAGGGCAGACGTAAAACAGTGGATGGGCGCTGATACGGCATTTCCTGAGCGTGACTCACCGGAAGAACCATATACATTATCAAAAGAATACAAGCTGCTTTTTGAAAATATATATAAATTTGCCAGGGAGTTAGTTATATCTGATGATACGCAAAATAAAGTCCATCAGCGCGTTCGCTACTGGGCTGCGCTTGCCTTGCTGCGATGTGTTATGTCGAGCCCTGCTGCAGCGACAGCTGCTCTTTCAGCAAGAATTGAAAAAATGACAGGGGCTGAAGTGACAGAAGATATTGATTATTCGTCTTATATACTCGATCCAACTGATGTCGAAAATGTCGAAGACGTTGTTCCCACGCATGTAGTAAATGAAAGCCAATTGTCATTTACTGAGACTGAAAAAAGAAAATTGCGTGAATTCATAAAGGATGCTGAATCTCTCAAGGAAGAAGGCGATACAAAAATATTAAAAGCGGAAGCTGTAATCAATGAATTAATAAAGGATGGATACAGCCCGATCGTATATTGCCGGTATATTTCGACAGCGCAATATGTTGCACAATACCTTCAAAAAAGACTCAGCCAGAAATTTAAGAATATTCATGTTATTGCGGTAACGAGTGAAAATTCTGACGATGAAAGAGAAATCAGGGTAAATGAATTAGCAAAATCTGCCCAGCGTGTTTTAGTTGCAACTGATTGTCTGAGTGAAGGTATTAATCTCCAGGAACATTTCAATGCTGTTGTCCATTATGATCTGCCGTGGAATCCTAATAGATTGGAACAGCGGGAAGGAAGAGTTGACAGGTTCAGACAGATAAAGCCGGTTGTCAAAGCGATTCTTATATATGGCGCTGACAATCCCATCGATGGCGCAGTCCTGGATGTCTTATTGCGGAAGGCAAAGAAGATACATAAAACTTTAGGAATAACTGTACCGTTACCAGTAGATAGTGAAAGTGTTATGGAAACGGTATTGAAAGCACTCTTTTTGAGGGGAAAAGATAGTGCAGACCAACTAAGCCTGTTCTCTTCAGAAGAATTGATTGTTGATGTACACCGCAAATGGGATAGCGCTGTTGAAAAAGAAAAGAAAAGCCGTACTCGTTTTGCCCAGCATGCCATCAAGCCTGATGAAGTTGCTCAGGAACTCAAGGTATCAGAGGCTATACTTGGAAACTCTGAGGTTGTAGAGACCTTTATTAAAATTGCGTGTCAGAGACTGGGCAGTCCCCTGTCACAGATAAGTAAGCATCAATTAATCGATGTGTCACGGTTACCTCAGGCAGTTCAGTTCAAATTGTCCAGGAATAAAATATCAAAAATACAATTTGAGCATCTTGCTGTTGAGGATGTAACTTACGTATCAAGAAACCATCCCCTTTCAGTCACTCTGGCTGAGTATTTATTAAACTCAGCATTACAATCTGAGGGAAACCGTAATATCGCTGCAAGATGCGGTGTGATACGCTCCAGAGATGTAGATGCCGTTACTACGCTTTTATTGCTGAGAATAAGATTCTTAATTAAGGATAAGAAATTTGAAAAATCTTCTTTTGCAGAGGAATGTATAGTCGCAGGCTTTCGAGGAAGCGGGGCTTCAGAGACCTGGATATCAAAAGAGGAAGCAGAGGATATATTTGAAAAGGCCGCGCCGTCTGAAAATATTTCTGATTCTGATAAGAAGTATTGGGTGAATACTGCCCTCAATAGTTTTGAATCCATAAATAAAAAATTAGGAGAACTATCCAGAGAAAGAGCTAACGCACTATTGGAATCATATGAGCGTGTGAGAAAGACCATTAAGAGTGGTCAGGTATCAGTCGAGCCGTTAATGCCTGTAGATGTGTTGTCGTTATCGATAATAGTGCCGAAGCCGAGGATTGTGGAGAGAATCCAAACATGACTGAAGTTGTTAATCATAAAAAAATAGCTGTTATAATCCCTGTCCTTAACGAGGAGAAAACCTTGCCGCTTGTTCTCAATGATATGCCGAAGGATCTGGTTAATGAAGTGGTTGTTATAGACAACGGCAGCAGTGACCGGACTGCCGAGATAGCAAAAGAGCAGGGCGCTACTCTCCTGTTTGAATCAAAAAGAGGGTATGGATATCCGTGTCTCAGAGGGATTGAATACCTGAAAACAAAGAATCCGGATATCATAGTCTTTGTTGATGGGAATTACAGCGATCATCCGGATGAGATAGGCAAACTTGTTGCTCCCATAATCAGTGAAGATTATGACCTCGTTCTTGGCTCAAGGGCGATGGGGAATGTTGAAGAAGGCGCTCTCCGTATGCCGGTGCGTTTCGGTAATCTTCTGGCAATTACATTAATCAGGTTTTTATATGGTTTTAAATATACTGATTTGGGCCCTTTTAGAGCTATTAAATTTAATAAGCTGCTGGAACTTGACATGAATGATAATCTGGGTTGGACTATTGAAATGCAGTGCAAGGCAGTAAGAAAAAGATACAAGATACTGGAAGTGCCTGTCAGTTACCGTAAAGGCACGGGAAAGTCAAAGTTTACAGGCAATATAAAGGGTATAGCAATAGTGGGCTACAGGATATTAAGAGCTGTTTTGAAAAATCTGTTTTATTCCTGAAATCAGAATATTTAGTATTGACAAGACAAATTTACAACCTTAACACCTGAAGGCGACACACAGCGGGAGCAATGGAGGCTTTTCAGAAGGACTCGTTGTTATGGTAAACATGAGGTTGTTATCAAGACAGCGGCTTTTATGAGAGAGGTCAAGGTGTGATTAAAGGAAAAATAAAAGAAAAAGATCATGTATCAAAAAGAATAGACCTGCCTGTCACAGGCATGACTTGCGCTGCATGCTCGGCGCGCGTGCAGAAAGCGCTCTCAGAAATAAAGGGCGTCAGCAGTGCAACGGTGAATCTTGCCGCTGAAAAGGCCTCCATAAATTACGATCCTGCAGAATCGGCGGTTGATGTCTTTATACATACCATTAAAGACCTCGGATATGGTGTTTCTGTTTCTAAAATAACAATACCGGTAAAAGGCATGACATGCGCCTCATGTGTAAAGAGGGTGCAGGATGCTCTGTCTTCACTGAGTGGAGTCATATCGGCATCGGTCAACTTCGCATCCGAACAGGCAACTGTCGAATACATCCGCGGACTTACCGGGGTCAGGGAATTTAAGAAGATTGTCAGGGCTGCGGGTTATGACATTGTGGATGTAAAAGAAGGAGAGGATGCAGTTGAAAAAGAGAAAAGAGAAAGGGAAAGTGAATTTAAAAAACTAAAAATTAAACTTGTTACAGGGGCGCTGTTAACCGTGCCGTTACTGCTTCTCTCGTTCTCAGACATGACGGGGGTTTCTTTTATCTCCCGACTGCCCATTCAGATAAACTTTCTTATCCAACTAACCCTTGCAACGCCGGTTCAGTTTTGGGTCGGCAGGCAATTTTACAGGGGCGCAATTGCTGCTGCTCGACATAGAGCAACTAATATGAACACCCTGATAGCAGTCGGAACATCTGCTGCCTACATTTACAGCGTTATAGCAACATTCTTCCCGTCTGTTTTTGAAATAAAGGGATATTCGGCAAATGTCTATTTTGATACAGCGGCGACCATCATCGTTCTTATCCTGCTCGGAAGGTTTTTTGAGGCAAGGGCAAAGGGAAAAACATCAGAGGCTATTAAAAAACTCATGGGTCTTCAGGCTAAAACAGCAAGGGTTGTCAGGGCAGGAACGGAAAGGGATATCCCTATTGAAGAGTTGGAAATAGGAGATATTGTTGTCGTCAGGCCTGGTGAGAAGATCCCTGTTGACGGTGTAGTTAAAGACGGGTATTCTTCAGTAGATGAATCCATGATATCGGGTGAATCGATTCCTGTTGAGAAAAAATCCGGAGACAAAGTGATAGGCGCCACAATCAATAAAACCGGATCATTCAGATTTGAGGCTGCCAGAATAGGGAAAGATACAATGCTGTCGCAGATCATCAATATGGTCCAGGAGGCGCAGGGTTCAAAACCCCCGATAGCAAGGCTTGCTGACAAAATAGCTTCGATCTTCGTCCCTGCTGTTATCGGAATTGCAACGTTTACCTTTGTAATATGGTACTATTTCGGCCCCGTGCCTTCCTTTACTTATGCAATGCTTAATTTTATTGCAGTGCTTATTATTGCATGTCCGTGTGCACTGGGGCTTGCAACGCCGACATCGATCATGGTGGGGACCGGGAAGGGAGCTGAGAACGGTATCCTTATACGAAGCGGAGAGGCGCTTGAGACAGCACATAAAATAAATACTGTTGTATTTGACAAGACAGGAACTCTGACAAAAGGAAAACCGGAAGTAACAGATATAATAGCGGTCAGCGATCAGCGGTCAGCTGTCAGCGAAAAAGAAATTCTGCAACTTGCTGCTTCTGCTGAAAAGGGCTCCGAGCATCCTCTTGGAGAGGCAATTGTGAATAAAGCAAAGGAAATGGGTGTAGACCTGCTTGAGCCTGAGGATTTTCAGGCGGTACCGGGTCATGGCATCATGGCGAAAATTGATAAAAGGGATGTCTGTCTCGGCAACTCGAATTTCATGGATGATAAGAATATTAATATAGCTGAATTTGTACTTATAGCTGATCGATTATCCGGTGAAGGCAAGACCCCGATGTTTGTTGCATCAGAAGGAAATGTTTTAGGTGTCATTGCCGTTGCAGACACATTAAAGGAAAATTCCGTTGATGCAGTTAAAGCCCTTCACAAACTCGGTTTAGAGGTTGTAATGATTACGGGAGACAATAAGAGGACTGCTGAGGCCATCGCATTGAAGGCCGGTATAGACAGGGTGTTTGCCGAGGTTATGCCTGAAGATAAAGCGCACAATATAAGAAAGCTTCAGGAGGATGGGAAAACAGTTGCTATGGTAGGCGACGGCATCAATGATGCGCCTGCCCTTGCGCAGGCCGATATCGGCATCGCGATCGGTACAGGAACCGATGTTGCATTGGAGGCTTCGGACATAACACTGGTCGGCGGCGATCTCAGGGGGGTTGTTGCATCTATAGCGCTTTCCAGGGCTACGGTCAGAAATATTAAGCAGAATCTTTTCTGGGCCTTCGCTTACAATATCATTCTCATTCCGGTCGCAGCGGGAGCGCTTTTCCCTTTCTTTGGAATACTAATGAACCCGATGCTTGCTGCTGCAGCAATGGGTCTGTCGTCCGTTACTGTAGTGACAAATGTATTGAGGTTGAAAAGGTTCAGGGTCACATAAAATCTACTTCTAACTTTTCCTCTTTCATATTTGAATTTCAGTAAGTTACAATTAATATTAAAAAACCACAGAGAACACAGGGATGAGGTTTGGTTTTTTAAAAGACACTAATTTTAAAAGGCTACGCCGTGTTCTCAATATTTTTGACTTTAAGAATTTTTAAACATAACTATTGTATAAAAGAGTGCACAGAGTAAAAAGAGAAATATAGTATTTTCTTTTTTGTTTCAATAAAGTTCTCTGTGATCTCTGTGGTAAAATTATTATTTAGTTTAATATTGAAAAATGAACATGATTAACGTTGGCGTCATAGGGGTTGGATCGATCGGGAAGCATCATGCAAGGATATTTTCAAGCCTTGAAGGTGTAAAACTTGTCGGAATTGTTGATGCTGATTTTCCGAGGGCAGAGGAATTTGCACAGAAATATAATTGCAGGGCATTTTATGACTACATGAAAATTATGGATTCTGTTGATGCTGTCAGCATCGCTGTTCCGACCACATTTCATTTCGATGTTGCAATTGATTTCCTGAAGCATAATAAAAGCATACTTATTGAGAAACCTATTACTTCAACTCTTGAGGAGGCTGAAGTCCTTATTGCAGAGGCGGAAAAAAGAAAACTTATACTGCAGGTGGGGCACCTGGAGAGGTTTAATGCAGGGGTTGCCATGATAAGCGCCATGGTGGATAACCCCAGGTTTATAGAATCACAGCGTCTTTCCCCTTTTCTCGGCAGGGGGACAGATGTGGACGTAACGCTTGACTTAATGATACATGACATAGATATAATACTTAGTTTGGTTAATTCCGAGATCACAGATATCCGTGCTACAGGGGCCAGGGTCCTGACTGAAAATATAGACATTGCCCATGCATGGATTGAATTCAGAAATGGCTGTATTGCCGAAGCCGTGACAAGCAGGATAGCAAATGAGAAGGTTAGGCAGCTTAAGGTCTTTCAGCATAATTCATTCCTGAATCTGGATTATCAAAAACAGGAATTGGTCAGTTATACAAAACTGAATAGCAACGTAGAAAAGGTGATTAGAAGACCTGAGGTTAAAGAACCGTTGAAAGAGCAGTTAATCTCATTTGTAGAATGCGTTAAGAGCGGAAGAAGACCGTTAGTCTCAGGACATGAAGGCAGGGAAGCACTCAATGTAGCATTGAAAATTTCCGGTTTGGTTAACCAGGGCCTAACGATATAAAGAAATAAAGGGAAAGATGATAAATACAACACAAAATAAAGCTGTTATCCCCATGCTCGATGTTAAAGCGCAGCATGAACCGATCAAGGAAGAAATAAAGCAGGCATTAAAGGATATATTAGACAGCGGTCAATTTATATTGGGGCCGAATGTCAGGGCCTTTGAACAGGAAATAGCGTCATATTATGATATCAAGCATGCTGTCGGACTCGCTTCCGGTACGGATGCCCTGTACCTTTGCCTTAAGGCCCTTAATATTAAACAGGGTGATGAGGTAATTACCACCCCCTTTACTTTTATCGCAACCGCTGAGGCAATAACATATGTTGGTGCAACCCCTGTCTTTGTTGATATTGACAGACTTACATTAAACATGGATGTCTCAAAAATAGAGGAAAGAATAACACAAAAAACCAAAGCTATCATAGTTGTGCATTTGTTCGGTCAGCCTGCGGATATGGATGAAATTTCAGCGCTTGCCAAAAAATATAATCTGAAAATTATTGAAGACTGTGCGCAGGCGTTCGGGGCCAGATATAAAGACAGGCCGGTCGGCGGTATCGGTGATGCCGGCTGTTTCAGTTTTTATCCAAGCAAGAACCTCGGCGCTTATGGTGACGGAGGCATGATGATAACGAACCATTACGATATATATGAAAATGTTAATCTTCTACGCAATCATGGGACTGTTGCACCGTATCGGCATCGTTTCATCGGTTATAACAGCAGGCTTGATGAGATCCAGGCCGCGATCCTGAGAATAAAATTAAGACACATTGACGAATATAATCAGAAACGCCGTGTACTTGCAAAAATCTACACATCAATTCTTGGCGGAAATGTACAATGCCCTATAGAGCTTAAGGACAGGACACCTGTTTACCATCAATATACTATAAGAACAAAAAAGAGAGAAAAGGTTGCAGCTATTCTAAGGGATAACGGTATATCTTCAGTGGTATATTATCCGGTGCCTCTTCATATACAGGAGGCTTTCAGCTACCTTGGCTACAAGCAAGGCGCTTTGCCGGAGAGCGAGTCCGCTGCGAATGAAGTTATGTCAATCCCGATTTATCCTGAGCTTGAAACTGAGAAGGCAGAATTTATCGCAGGTGTTGTTTTAAATGCGCTCAAGGAATAATTACTTGGTTAACTGCAGTACCTGACCTTCATATAGAAGGGACGACGACAGGTTATTGATCTTTTTAAGTTGTGCCGTATTCGTATTGAATTTTTTTGCAATAGTCTTTAAGGTTTCGCCTTTCCTGGCCCGATATTTCTTATCGGAAACAGTATCATCTGTAGATGAGAGCATATCACTGCCCCGGCCGAGAGGTATTCTAAGTTTTTGTCCTATATTCAGGCTGCGTCTCCTGCTGATCTTGTTGGCCTTGACAATTGAGTCAACGTTTGTACGGTATTTTGCTGCTATACGTGACAGCGTGTCGCCTTTTTTTATGGTGTAAAAAGTATAATCGTTATACTCATTTTTCTGCGGAGTCCATGATGGCAGGGTTTCGAGTTTTGAAAGCAGCATATTACCCATTCCAACCGGTACATTCAGGGAATAGTTTACAGGCGGTGTTGCTTGTCTGCGGAGTTCGGGATTTAAAGCATAAAATTCCTCAAAAGTTGCGCCCATAAAGTCTGCAAGTGTCTTAAGCTGGACCTGTTTTTCGATGTTAATGCTTTCATAAAGGGGAGGACTTTCTAATTGATCAAAAGAGAAACCGTATTTTGCAGGATCTTGCATAATATGCAATGTGGCCAGGAATCTTGGGACATATCGCGCGGTTTCATTTGGAAGTCTCCCATAAAGATCCCAAAAATTATCAAGGTAATTAATTTTTTGCTGCCTGATTACTCTCAGGATGTTTCCTTCCCCGCAGTTGTAAGCCGCAAGGACGGTGGTCCAGTCGCCGAACATCCGATGCAACTCTTTCAGATATGCAATAGCGGCTTTGGTTGCTTTCTCAGGGCTTAATCTCTCATCTATCCAGGTGTCTCTCTTTAGCCCGAATCTGTAACCAGTGGAAGGAATGAACTGCCAGAGTCCCAGGGCACGGGCCGGAGATAATGCATTTACCTTAAACCAGCTTTCAACAAGCGGCAGCCATGACAGTTCTTCAGGCATTCCCGCCTCTTTCAGCGCCTTTACCATTGCTTCCCTGTATCTGCCTGAACGTTTGACCCCTTCTTTAAATAATTCGCGCTCATAACCCTGAAAGGACTTGATCTCCCTTTCCACATTTGCATTCATTGTGAGTGGAATCTCTTTATTGCTGCCATTGACAGTAGTAAAACGGGAGGTATATATCTCCAAAATACGTTTAGAGATCATAAATCTTAGGTCCTCTGTTTGCCGGATAAGCTCAGGATGGCTTTCAGTATCAACTTTCAGGAGAAGCTGGTAAGCTTCATCCAATGCCTCTATTGCCTTTTCAGGATTGTTTTGGGACCAGAGTTCCTGGGCTGTATTGCAAGATTCCAGAGCGGTATCAAGAAGGTCTTCTTCTTTAACTATAGTATCGTTTTCTGTTTCTGCGGGTGCACTGAAAGTATCTTCATTACCAATAACAGGTTTTTCTATTGCTGTGTTCTCAACATATACGTCAGCATTTTCCTTCCCGGCGGCCTGTATCATTTCCTGAACCGGAATATTGTCAGTATCTTTATTAATAAGAGGAACAATGTTAGTGGCGTCATCCTTTTTGAGAATTACATTTGTTTCATAATATGGAGCCGGGATCAGCTTGCCTGTATCGTTAACAACCGGGGATTTTACCGTTGCACAACTGATAGTTAAGAAAATAGTTAAGAAGAATAAATATCTCAAAAAAGCAATTTTCATGACACACCTCCTTTTCGATAACATCTGCTAAAATAAATTAAAAATCATCAAGGCACTATTTAAAATTAAGTTAATATATCAAAATATTCAATATTCTACAATTAAAAAATGAAATATATCTTTATAGACAGTTGCAAATTTTATTCCAAGGTCACATAAAAACATCATAATTTTTATTATTCATAACTTGCTAAACCCTTAAATGTCAGTGTCTGTCATCCCGAACTTATCATAGTCATGCAATAAAATTAAGGTATTACAGGACATTTAAACTTGCCGTGAACTATGGTTTATGGAAATGACAATAAGAACAATGTATGACCTTTGCAGGAGTCACATGATGAAGTTGAAAATGTTATCAAATGACAAAAAATGTCATTAAGTTGACAAGTTTCACACAGATTCTATTTTTGTAATTATTCTAAAAACGGCAGTTAGCCACTGATTTGCACTGATTTACGCGGATTTATAATTGAGTTACAAGAAGTTCAGAGCTCACCTTTTGGATGAATCACAAAATAAATATAAGTTTTTGTTCTATCGGTGTTAATCTGTGTTTATCTGTGGCCAAATGCTTTTTATGGGATTATTGAAATCATATGAAAAATGAAGGCTGTAATTGAATCAGTAGGAGAGATTCCACTGAGATTATTTCAATTGTGCTTTGCTTAGACCTTCGCCATTCATTTCCAATTCTGTAATCTTCCAGTCCTTGAAAATTGTGTCAAACTGATGTGCTTTTGAGGTATCAATTTTTTCCGGCAGTATAAAGACTTCCCTGGAACTTGCCGGACTGTTGTCAGCCTTTCCAAGCAGAACGGTAACTTCATTTTCTGCTGAATTTATATTGACAATTAACTGAAACTCAGGTTCATGAATTATTGAGCTTAATATCGGATTGATCTTTGACATTGCAGCGGGCTCAAGCACTGTAGTGAAAACGCCTGTACCAAGGTTGTCTTCATCATGTATCAATATTTCAGAGCATTCTATCCCCGGCAAGGGTTTGTCCTCACGGCTTCTTATTTCTGACATTTAAGCCTCCTGATAAAAAATATTTAACAATGATAAATTAACAATTATCAATTAATGAGATGTTACAGATTGTATATATGTGCCAAGAATTTTTCAATTATATTTATTAAAGCTCATATCATGATAAACTATTAAAGCTACAAAAAATTGACAAAGAACTTTTTAGCAGAATATAATTACTTACTGTAAATCTTTTGTTGAGGAGGATATATTAATGTCAGAAGCAGTAAAAAGTCTTACGGCTGACTCTTTCGACCAGACTGTAAAATTACCGAGTCTTGTACTGGTTGATTTCTGGGCAACATGGTGTGGCCCTTGCAAGATAATAGGTCCTGTTATTGAAGAACTTGCAAAGGAATATGCAGGCAAGGTAACGTTTGCAAAGGTAAATACAGATGAAAACCCTGAGCTTGCAAGCCGCCATAATATCAGAGGCATTCCTACGCTTATATTTTTTAAAGACGGAAAGATTCTGGATCAGGTTGTCGGGGCTGTTCCGAAGGCTCAGCTTAAGTCCAAGATCGAATCTCTGATGTGATATGAAATATGATGTTGTGATCATCGGTGGAGGCCCTGCCGGACTAACGGCAGGGCTTTATACTTCAAGGGCAAGACTTAAGAGCCTCCTTATTGAAAAAGGTTTGCCGGGCGGCCTTGTTACGACCACTGAATGGGTAGAAAATTATCCCGGTTTTGAAGAAGGCATTATGGGTGTTGAACTTGCCCGGAAGATGGAAAAACAGGCGGTAAGGTTTGGACTGGAAATAATTCAGGGGACTGTATATGGCATTGTTCTTAATAACAACATTAAGAAAATAATCCTTGAAGACAATCAGCAGTACGAGGCTAAAGGCATTATACTCGCTACGGGAGCGCATCCGCGTCCTTTAAGAATAGAAGGTGAAAATCAGTTCAGAGGCAGAGGGGTTTCATACTGCGCTACCTGCGACGGGGCATTTTACAGAGAAAAGAGAATAGCTGTAGTAGGCGGGGGAGATTCTGCTGTTCAGGAGGCGATCTTTCTGACCAAATTTGCCGAAATTGTTTATGTTATCCACAGGAGGGACGAGCTGAGGGCAGAGAAGATATTGCAGGAGAGGGCTTTTTCAAATCCTAAAATTAAATTTGTCTGGAATTCAGTCGCAGATAAAATAGACGGCGATGACGCTGGCGTTAATGTATTACATGTAAAAGATATAAAGACCGGTGAAAAATCCGCTCTTGATGTTCAGGGAGTGTTCATTTACATAGGATATAACCCAAATACAGAGTTCCTGAAGGGATTGGTGGCTCTTAATGAAAACAATTATATTATCACTGATGAGAATATGTCTGCATCGGTACCTGGTATATTTGCTGCCGGGGATGTAAGAAATAAACCATTGAAGCAGATCGCTACGGCTGTTGGTGACGGAGCAACGGCGGCAATGGCGGCAGAGAAGTATATAGAGGAGAATTTTTGATAATTAAGAATTAGTAATGCACAATTAAGATTTACGTATTTAAATACCATCGCAAACGTCATTCCCGCTTGTCGGGAATCCTTTTTATTAAATGGGAAGATTCCGGACAAGCCGGAATGACAACAGTAAGAATATAATAGCTAACAGATAAAAACTAAACATGTTCGAATCATTATCAGAAAAATTAGAAGGAATATTTAAGAAGTTAAAAGGCCGGGGTCTTCTGAAAGAGGCTGATATTGCCGAAGCCATGAAGGAGATCAGGATGGCGCTCCTTGAGGCCGATGTGAACTTCAAGGTGGTAAAGGACTTCACCGATAAGGTAAAGCAGCGGGCTGCAGGCAAAGAGGTAATTGAGAGCATTACCCCGGGACAGCAGGTTGTAAAAATCGTTCATGACGAACTCTGCGCGCTCATGGGCGGAGGATTCCGTAAGATCAATCTGGCCCCCAATCCTCCCACAATTATCATGCTTGTAGGTCTTCACGGTTCGGGTAAAACAACGACTTCTGCCAAGCTCGCAAATAATTTCAAAAAAGAAGGCAGAAGACCAATGCTTGTCGCCCTTGATACAGGACGACCCGCTGCTATCGATCAGTTAAAGGCGCTCGGGGCACAGATAGATGTGCCGGTTTATGCAACAAGACCCGGAGATGAACCTGTTAGGATTTTTTCAGAAGCGCTCAAAAAGTCAAATCAGGAGGGAAGGGACGTCTTAATACTTGACACTGCCGGACGACTCCATATTGACGAGCAATTGATGAAGGAACTTGAAAATCTGAAAAAGGAAGCAAATCCCAAGGAAATTCTGCTTGTCGCCGATGCCATGACAGGACAGGATGCCGTAAATATTGCGAAGTCTTTTAATGACAGACTCGACATTGACGGAGTTATTCTTACGAAGATGGACGGAGATGCTCGCGGAGGCGCCGCTTTATCAATCGTTGCCGTAACCGGCAAACCGATTAAATTGATCGGAGTAGGCGAAAAGATCGAATTTCTTGAGACATTTCATCCTGAGAGGATGGCCTCGAGGATTCTCGGCATGGGTGATGTAATATCGCTTGTAGAAAAAGCACAGGAAGCTGTTGATATGGAGGAAGCCCTTAAGCTCGAGGAAAAACTAAAAAAAGACAGTTTTACCTTTGAAGATCTCAAAAATCAGTTAAAACAGCTCAAGAAAATGGGGCCTCTTGAAAATATTCTCGGGATGATACCCGGGCTTGGCAAGCAAATGAAAGGTGTTAATATAGACAATAGCGCTTTTGCCAAGGTTGAGGCAATTATCAATTCAATGACGGTACAGGAAAGAAGAAATTATGTTATACTTGGCGGCAGCCGAAAAAAGAGGATTGCCGACGGGAGTGGTACGACCGTAGCCGATGTGAACAGGCTGCTTAAACAGTATCTGGAAATGAAGAAAATGCTGAAGAGATTTAAGAGCGGCAAATTCAGGATGCCGCAGTTTTAGATTCATTTAGAACTTGAAAATACATTGAAAATTTTGTATGCTTTATCATCGAAATTAGTTGTATGGAGGAAAGAATTTGGTAAAAATAAGATTAACAAGAAAAGGAAAAAAGAAGAAGCCTTTTTACAGAGTGATCGTTGCTGAATCAAAAGTGAGAAGAGACGGCCCGTTTATTGAGATCATTGGAACATATGATCCTATGAAAACCCCTTCTGAAATTAAGGTAGACACGGAAAGGGCCAAGTATTGGCTTGGCTGCGGAGCACAACCTACTTCCGTTGTGAAGAAACTTTTGAAAATTTCGGGCCTTTAAAAACAGTCCGAATTCCTGGAGGTGGATATGAAATCACTCATTGAGCAAATTGCGAAGGCTCTTGTGGATAAACCGGAGGAGGTGTCAGTGGCAGAAGTGGACGGGGAAAGAACCACTGTTTATGAACTCCGTGTTGCTACATCTGATCTTGGCAAGGTAATCGGGAAACAGGGGAAAACAGCCCGGTCAATGAGAACTATCCTGAGCGCATCCGGGACGAAACTTGGCAAGAGGTGTGTTCTTGAGATATTGGAATAGAAAAATGATTATAAATTTTATCCGCAGATTTCGCAGATTACACAGATAAAGTAGAGTGTTTCAGAAAAATCTGTGGAAATCTGTGTAATCTGCGGAGATTTTTTTTAATGAAATGTGATGTCCTGACGCTCTTCCCCGATATACTGACAGCATATCTGAATGAAAGTATTATTAAACGGGCACGTGAGAAAAATTTACTTGACATAAAACTGTATAATATACGTGACTTTGCTTCAGGCCCCCACAGGACAGTAGATGACAGTCCTTACGGCGGAGGGGCCGGAATGGTTTTTAAGCCGGAGCCTATATTCAGGATAGTGGATTATCTTAAAAAAGATGGTGAACCGAGAAAGGTTATTCTACTGAGCCCTCAGGGTGTGACTTTTGATCAATCTAAGGCCGAGGCTTATGCAAAGGAGGACCGGAGATTTATATTTATCTGCGGACGTTATGAAGGTATTGATGAGAGAGTAAAAGTACTGGTAGATGAGGAAATCTCAATAGGAGATTATGTAATAACAGGTGGTGAACTTGCTGCCCTTGTTATAATTGATGCGGTGACAAGGCTTATACCCGGGGCCCTCGGAGACGAAAAGTCAGCTGAAGACGAGTCATTTTCCTGGGGGTTGTTTGATTACCCGCATTATACAAGACCGAGGGAATTCAGAGGGATGCCGGTTCCAAATGTGCTTGTCTCCGGGAACCACAAAGAGATATGGTTATGGAGGAGAAAAGAGGCATTAAAGAAAACGATTAAAATAAGGCCTGATCTTATAGAAAAATTAGAACTGACGGACATAGATAAAAAAATACTTAACAGTATAGAGGAGGAATAGATAATGAATGCCATAAAAACAGTAGAAGAGGGATATAAAAGGGATATCCAGAATTTCAGGGTTGGCGATACAATTACCGTGAACATGAAAATAAAAGAAGGCGATAAAGAGAGAGTTCAGGCTTATACAGGTGTTGTCATAGGAATAAAAGGAAGCGGCACACGTGAGACCTTCATGGTAAGAAAAATATCATACGGCGTCGGCGTAGAAAAAATATTCCCGATGCTTTCGCCACTGATTGAAAGCATTAAAGTCATCAAGGAAGGTCATGTAAGAAGGGCCAAGCTTTATTATCTCAGGGATAAAAAGGGTAAGGCCGCCACAAAGGTTAAGGAAAAAGCTTTTTCCGGGAAAAAAAGTAAAACTGTCTGAAATTTAAGTAATAGTATTTGAGTTGTAATTCGGGCCTGCCTGTCGGCAGACATGCTTAACCGGAATCTTTCATGTTTTTTTAAGAAAATATATTCTAACATCAGGAAGGATTTCAAAAAAGCGGGAACGGCCTTTTTGTGCATTAAGTTTTAAATTTAAAATTCTTATGCCCTCCAGTAAATCTGATAGAAAGATAACTGCACCGCCTATTTTTTTATTTGACGAACAAATTCGCCTGAAACATCCAATAATTGCAGGTATAGATGAAGCCGGAAGGGGGCCTCTTGCCGGCCCAGTCGTGGCTGCTGCTGTAATATTTCCTGCAGGTCTTGTTATAGAAGGAATCAGGGATTCAAAAAAGATTGTTGCTGAAAGTGAAAAGAAAAGTCTTTTCTGGAAAATTGTTCATCACGCCATTTCAGTTGGTGTTGGAATAGTTGAGGCTGATGTTATTGACAGGATTAACATACTTCAATCAACAAAATTTGCAATGAAACTTGCTGTTGATGACCTTGGAATAGGGCCGGATATCTTATTAATAGACGCTGTTAAACTTGCAGACATTGATATCAGGCAGCAATCAATAATAAGAGGAGAATCTGTAAGCGCTTCAATAGCTGCAGCATCAATTGTTGCAAAAGTGGTAAGAGACGACATTATGCTTGATTATCACGAAAAATATCCTGTGTATGGATTTATGGAGCACAAAGGATATCCCACAAAGAAACATATTGAATGTATAAACTCATATGGCCCATGTCCAATTCACAGAAAAAGCTTCAGAAAAGTATTTGATGCACCAATGTCTCTTCTTTGAGAATTGGACTGGATGTTGGACGTCCCTCAAAAACATGAAAGTCTGCTTCAGAATTTCTATAATAGATTCTTCCACAGACTTCCATTATGTGCGATTGTCTGAATGGGATTCGTTATGAATTAACTGTTCGTTTTTTGCCTTTATATCGTTTTATAGCTAAAACAGTTCCTCCTGTCAGAAAAAGTATAGAGCTCACCGGTTCAGGGGCGACCGGAGGCGCTACATCACCGGTTCTGACGGCCCAGGCATATCGTGTTGTCTCTTTGCTGCTGGTCCCTTGTGTGCCGTATTTGAGGCTAAAACGCCAGGATTGCGAAGGATCAATTTCATATTCAGAAGCCGACCAGTATATTGAAGGTTTAACATTCTGAAAAAGTCCGCTGGAGTCTGAAGTTATTGCCTCGTTGTAAAAGATATGTCCCATTTCACTTTCCGTGCAACTGTTGCCGGTGCATGAACTATCGGATACAGGAAGCCGCCAGTCATCAAAACCCTGGTACATTAAAGTGTCTGCCCATGAGGTGGCAGCAAGCCATGTCATTGTAGCGCCTGACAAGTTTGCATCCTGAAGCCACGTAATATTCAGATCATCATCATATATAAGCCCGTTGCCTCTGTCTATCAGGTTTGCTTGCACTGGAGCTTTCAGCGCAAATATCAGTATTGTTGCTATTAAAGCAATATGAAGATTTTTCATTGAGTTTCCCTGCCTTTCTAAAATAAAAAGCTAATTGTTTTTCATTGTGTAAAATACTGATCTTACACTTTGATGATTTGCCCCCTACTTAAAGTTGTTATAGCGAGAACTATAGAAAGAATAGCGGCTGAGATTTGTTTTTGATTGTCATGTCCCCTCCATTTTGATTTAATATAAAAACTATCAAGGATAGTTTCAGGAATTGATATCAGCTTGTCTTCTCATAAGCTGTGATCAAAGCCCTCCATGTTTGATACTGTCAGGAACACGTTAGCCACGAATAAATAGAAGAGTTAGCTGGGGTTGAGAGTATTGATAATCGTATAGCCCAAAATTACTTTTCGTGTCCCCGTACTTTTTAAAGCAAAGAGTATGCCAATTTTTTTGGGAAATTATAACGTATTGAATTAATGAAGCAAATTGATCTCGGGGTTGTTTCTTTAGAATATGCTTTCCTTATTAGAGTAATTAATGAAAGAAGGGGATATCTATTTAAGAAAAGTAAGGTCAAGAAAAACAGGCCCAGATAAACTTATTGTTTAATAAGCATAAAAAGCAATTATTGGCAAATATCGTTGAGGAGAAAATTATTGTTTTTCACTGTGACTGAATAAAAATCTGGCACAGTGACAATTTCGTGCAGCTTTTGTCATGTCACACTGTTATGGAAGATGTCAAGTTTTTAGTTGAAATTTATTTATGGCTCCCATTTAATTGTTATTCTTCAAGCAGCTTTTTTTGCTAATGTTTGATCTTTCTGCTCCG
>JAGVGM010000060.1 GCA_020057065.1 Thermodesulfovibrionia bacterium | reverse complement strand
TCATTGTAAGCAATCGCCTTGTGGAGATAAAAACCTTTTGTGCAAAGGACGCCTCTGTTTACAGGGCTTTTGATGTCTCCTTTTATCGCCAAAACTTTTGTTACCTTCCCTGCTGCATCTATTTCGCAGTCCGCAATCATCGTGCAGCCGACAGCGCAGAACCTGCACTGCCCGACAGGTATGGATCTGGTAGAGAGAGCTGCGTAGAGCATTTCCGGTGTGGAGATCCCTGCGGCAGCAGCAGCGGCTATTATTGCGCTTGATCTGAGAAAATCTCTTCTGCTGATATTCATTTATTTATACCTCCTTATTTGATCGACATATCAACAAAATCTCCCCTAACCCCTTTGCCAAAGAGGGGAATGAATATGTCCCCCTTTGAAAAAGGGGGATGAAGGGGGATTTTGTAAACAATTTCTCCATATCCCTCACTTTTCCGGTTTAATTGAAAAACCTTTCGTGCCTATGACATCACCTGCCGGTGAATAATCTCCATTTGCAGCAACAGCCATTACGGTCAGATTCGCTTTTGTTTTTTGAACCGGCGCCTTCCATCCAAAGGTCCATTTTCTGAATGCGGAACCTTCCTGCGTATGGGTCAAAAAACCTTCGCTCAGTTGAGTGTTTTTTCTGTCCGTGACCATAAGGTCACCGGCTGATGCCTCAATAGCAAAGCCGCCTGCAACATCACCGAGGCTTTGATTGTCACTTACGATAGTCAAAGTTATCTTGTAAGTCTTGCCGGGAATATATTTCTCAGGCAGTCCGTCAATTTTTATTTCTGTCGAGCCTTCGCCCTGATGACACCCGATGCATTCAAAATTTGGCGCGCTGTTATTATGGCTGTTTCCGGTTGATACAACAAAAGCGGTTATGCTAAAAACAATAACCAGAAATAAAATAATTGTTTTTATCGCCATCCTTTTTCTACCTCCTTATAAATGGTGCCTCGTTAGCAAAACTAAAAGGCGGGGCACACAGCCCCGCCTTTTGAAAAGTTAACTCTACTTTGCTGGTGCCGCCGGCGTCGCTGCTGCTGCCGGCTTTGGAGCCATTGCATTAGTAATAATTTCAATGCCCTTCAAAGCTTCATCAACAGACTTTGTAAGCGCCTCTCTTGCCATTTGAGGATTGTGAAAACCATCGGAATTCTCGGCAGTCCAGAATTCCCACAGGATATGAGCCTTAAGATGCTGGTCCTGTGCCTGTTTTATAATTTCAGCATCTACCCCGGCTTTCTTTGCTTCAAGTATTTTGTCAATCAATACAGACAGCCGGAATTCAGCCTTTCTCATCTTGCCTCTTATGTGTGCCTTTATGGAGTCAATGGAGTATTTTGCCTGTTCCTCTGTCCATTTGGGATGACACTTGAGACAAGTCTCTTTAAGCTGCACCTTTGGAGTAACTGCGAAATGTGAAGTATAGACCTTCCCTGTCTTTTTGTCCTTTACTTTAGGAGTATGACAGTCATTGCATCCTGCGCCGGCCTTGGCATGTTTTGAATTATAATACGCCTCTGCTTCAGGATGCTGTGCCTTCCAGAGAAGTCCTCCTGTTATACCGTGTTTGAAGTCGAGAAAACTTACTTTGTTCACATAGTGGTCATAGAGGCCGAATACATCCTTATATGGAAAGTGGTTTGTTCTTCTGTCAGCCATTGTTACCGAGAATTTTGACGTGTCAGGATTCTTTGGATCATAGCCTGGATTGCAGTTGTACTCAACATGACACTGTCCGCACAGGAGTCTTGTATCATACTTATCAAGCAGGGCTATCTTTCTTGTAAAACCTCTCAGGCCCATGTCAATAACCTTTATCCCTGTTCTGTTCGGGTCTTTGTGCCAGAGGGTATCTCCATCGGGCCTTGTAAGAGCATCTATTAAGCCGTCTCTTACTATCCTCGGTTTTGCAGCGTGTGAGTCATGACAGTAAATACAGTTAAGCCCGTGCTGAAGGTCTTTTACAAGTTCTGTGACTTTCGATGTCCTGGACCACTGAGCGCCGGGAACCGGATCACCCATATATGACCATTTAAGTATCTGGTCCTGGGATTTACATTGCAGACATACAGGATTTGCTGCTGCTGCGCTCTGAGGTATAAACGCCTTGTGATCAGCGACATCGGGATAATTATCCTGGAGTAAATCCCACGCCTTCACAGGCGCCTGCTCGGTGGTATAAAGCCAGCCGTTCTTCGGCTGGAACCGTCCGCCGTAGGCCCTGTCAACTACTAAATGGTCCGGGAGCATCCAGTTATGGCTTCTTGTAAGATTGTGCTCTTTTGTGAAACCGTGACCAGCCATCAGTTTATCCCAGAAGGGATTTGGGGCCCTGTTGGTTAGTTGTGATTTTTCATCCCTCGCCGGCCTGTGATAGGCAGTCTGCATAAAGCTGTTGTACTGTTCTTTATGGCACTGACCGCACGCCTCCCATGATGTATCTGTCACAGGTCTTGTTTCAGGAGTCTGATTATCGGAAGCCTTAAGGTGCTTATCAAGTTCCTTATGGCAATTTGAGCAATTGACCTTTGCGTGTTTACCCATCGTATGAAGTTCTTTTATCTGATCATGACAGTTATAACATGTTTCAACTTTTACCGGCTTCTCTGCCGTTGCTGTTTTCCCGGCAGGCGCACTTTCATATTGAGCATTTACTGCTGAATAATAAATTCCAATTGTCACAACAAGCGCTAACGCCGCTGCAAGAACTATATAAATTTTCCTGCTCATACAAATATCCTCCTCTCATTATTTTTTATATTGTTATCGGATATCCCTGTTCTTAAACTTCTCTCACCTCCTTTTCTGTATTAATAGAAATCATTTAAAATAAGTTTTCAGACCGTCTTAGTATCTATCAGTACTTAACCTCTTAGTATCACTTTCATTTTGCGGAGTCAATAAGTATTAGGCTTGTTTATCATGTGATAAATAGTAATATAGTCATTCAATCGGGAGTTGTAACCATGACGTTTTTGATGAAAACGTTTCATATCCTTGAGATTTTAAAATTGTAGTTTTTTATACTGATTGTCTGATTAAAG
>JAGVGM010000273.1 GCA_020057065.1 Thermodesulfovibrionia bacterium | reverse complement strand
TGGCATTGCTTCCTTCTTTAGCCGACAAACCATCCCGGCAGCGCTTGAAATACGTAAAACAATTCGGCCTTTTTGCTTCTATGTCTTTGGCAAAAGCCCTCGGCAAGTCCGTTAACAATAAGAAAGTCGATATTGTCTTTGCAGTCTCGGAATATGTTCAAGTAAACGGCAGTAACGTTGTAGTTCCGGAAAAGCAGCTTTTATCCGGACCGTCATCAGTTATTCCTAAAGAGTATAAGAATTTGAAATGCCGTACGATTGATCTGGAACTCTCTCCGAATGGACACCCTTCGGCAAATAGTCTCGATCTTCTCATCAATGAATTGCAAAGCGAAACTGAAGCAAGCCTGACAGCTCTGCATAATTGGCGCTGGGTAAGAACATATGAGGCATTGCATCTTGATTCTAATGCTCGTACTGTGGGCATTAAAAGGAATCTGAAGAGAGAAGGCGGAGTTTATCTCATCACCGGCGGGGTCGGCGGCATTGGTTTGGCTTTGGCTGAATTTATTGCTGAGAACGTACAGGAAGCAAAGCTGATCCTTATTTCCAGGAGTCCTTTTCCAGATCGCGAACAATGGCCAGAGATAATTAAGGATACTGCTGACAACCAACGGCATAAAACCGTTATCGAAAAGATTCTGCAATGGGAAAGACATGGTGCCGAGGTGTTGGTTCTTAGTGCAGATGTGGCAGATTCCAAGGAAATTAAAAAAGTTCTGACTGAAATTTTCTCCCGTTTTGGAGAGATCAACGGCGTCATACACGCAGCCGGGGTTCCGGGCGGAAGCCTGATCGTTACAACAAACGACGATGAAATTTCCAGAGTCTTAAGTCCCAAAGTAGACGGTCTGCTAAACCTACAAGAGTTACTCGATATTAAGTCTCTCGACTTCATGGTACTGTGTTCGTCTCTGACAGGCCTGCTTGGTGGAATGGGGCAAGCAGCGTATACAGCGGCAAACGCTTATCTTGATGCGTTTGCTTTAGCCAATGCAAACAGTGAACGAAGAAATGTTTTCAGCATTGCATGGGATACATGGAAAGACTCAGGCATGGCCGTTCGGACGGCAAAAGGCGATTTTACATTTAACAATAAACGGCAAAGCTATCCAATGACTGAGATATTGAGTTCAAACGATCTTTCTCCGTCAACTTTCTGGCCCCTCGGGGAACACAGGATAGAAGACAAGTACATTTTACCGGGAACGGCATATCTTGATATGGCGTATAATGCTTTTATAAACGGAGCAACAGGTTCTGTTCGCTTTGAAGATGTCAGCATTCCTTTTCCGCTGGAAGTCTCCGAAGAAAACAGCAAGGACTTTGTTACGGTTCAAGTCGGTATTTCCCGTGGAGAGGCCGGCTCGTATTCATTTGGCATTCACAGTAAAAATAACGGAGAATGGACGGAACATGTCAAAGGGCATGGGGCTTCTTTAAAACAGAAACTAAGCAGAATAGACATAAACGACCTGAAATCCCGATGTCCGCAGGAAATTTCCGAAGAGTCTTTTGAATTGGGACAAGGAATCCGCGTTAACGCGGGCCGACGCTGGCAATTTGACATCAGCGCCTTCGAGGGAAAAGATGAGGCGATAGCCTTCATGGCTTTGCCGCAGGCATTCCATGATGATCTCAAGAAGCACCCTCTTCATCCTGCACTTTTAGACAGGGCAACCTCCTTTATGCTTGCAACTATTGATGGGGCGGCTGATTTTCTTCCATTCCACTATGGTGAAGTAAATATTTATGCTCCCCTGACTTCCGGTATCGTAAGCTACTCAAAGGTGTTGAAAGATGGTAACTCCAACAGCAGAATGCTCTTTGACATTACAATTGCAAATGCTGAGGGTGAGATTCTGTTAGAGATCAAACGCTATGCCTTGGTGCGGGTATCAGGCGTTCACCGACTTCATAAGCCTAAAGCAAAAATATCTTCTGCATTGAATACTATTCCGGAAACCGCGATTTCTCCTTCGGAAGGAGTCGAAGTCTTTGCCAGGATTCTTGGCTCGCAGGGAGAACCTGTTATCTATACATGCACAACCGACCTATATCACGAATTTGAGCGTATCAAGCAGGGCAATCTGGATATTACGACAGTAAAGCATTCGGATAAAAGCCCCAGACCAGACATGTCAACTCCATTCAGACAACCGGAAGGAGAAATTGAAATGACAATTGCCCGTGTTTGGAGCAATTTATTAGGCATCGAGGGGATCGGAGCCGATGATGACCTCTTTGAATTGGGTGCGAATTCTCTTCTTGCCATTCAAGCGGTTGCGCGACTTGAAGATGAACTTTCTATCCCTTTCTCTGTCGACAGCTTTTTTGAAGCTCCTACGATTGCGGGTCTGGTTATGACCATTCAGCCTCCCACCCGGAGTGAAGACAAAGTAGAATGGGAGCAAGGTGAAATATGAATACCGCCAGGGAACTGCTTAATGAGCTTCGCGCAAAAGGGATCACCTTCCAATATGAAGACGGCAAACTTCGTTATGCCGGGCCCAAAGGAGTTATAACCGCTGAACATCTGGCTCGACTGAAAGAGTTACGGGACAAGCTGATAGAGATTATTAAAGAAGAAAATTCTTCTGTGCCCGGTTCAATAAGCAGCATCCCGCGTAATCGTGATCTGGAAGTCTCTTATGCCCAGCAACAGCTTTGGTTCCTGGGACAGCTTATGGGACCAAATCATGTATACAATTTGCCCCTTGCCATAAAATTACGGGGAAGGCTCGATGTCAATGCGTTAAAACGCGCGGCCGAAGCTCTGCTGGAGCGACACGAGTCTATGCGAACCGGCTTTGAAGAGCGCGACTCCCGCCCGGTAATGGTAGTTCACTCAAAGACAAGTCTGCCCTTTAGAATAGAAGACATTTCCAATATTTCCAAAGACAGAATAGCGGGCGAATGCAAACGAATAATGATCGACGAAGCAACCACCTTTTTCGATTTAAGCCGCGCTCCGTTATTTCGCTGTATGCTTCTCGTCCTCGGCAATGATGAATATATCTTTCTCATAACGTGTCATCATATTGTTTCCGATGGCTGGTCAATGGTTGTAATTATCAATGACCTCGCTCAGTTATATAATAAGGAACTCAATGATAGTCTGCCATCGCTTCCTCCACATAAAGTACAATATGCGGATTTCGCCGCCTGGCAGCGAGAATCTCTTTCAAAAGATAAGATTGAGGAAGAATTAAAATATTGGAAGACTAAACTGGAAGCCGTACCGACAATATCATCGATGCCTGCCGACAAACCAAGACCTTCAATACAGTCTTTTGCCGGAGACACCGTTTCATTGGCAATCTCACCGGATTTAACCGGCAGACTTCGGGAGAAGTCCCGCGAATTGAGAACGACTCTCAATGTCCTGTTGACTACGGCTTTCGGCTTTACGCTGTCCCGTTATTCCGGACAGAACGATATTGTCCTTGGAGTACCCTTAGCAAACAGAGTGCGGCGGGAGCTTGAACCGTTGGTTGGAATGTTTGTAAATACTCTGCCTCTGCGGCTTGATTTTTCAGGGAGATGTCCTTTTTCAGAGTATGTATCGCGAACATCACAAGCTTCAACCGAACTGTTGAAGCATTCCCGGATACCTTTTGATCTGCTTGTGGGTGAACTGGAGACTTCCCGCGAACTGAGTCACCAAGCGATATTTCAAACGGCTTTCACATTGCTTCCGCCATTGGGAAAACCACCGGAGTTCATCAATCTGAGCGCTGAATGGATACAACATGAATCTGACATATCAAAACTTGACCTTTCGCTCTATATTGAAGAGACAGATAACTATCTGACCTGTTCGCTGGAATACGCCACCGCTTTATATGACAAGAAAAGCGTTGAACGCTGGATGGGAAGCTTCGTAAATCTGTTAGAAGCCGTAGCAGATAATCCAAACTCAATATTTAACGAATCTATTCTTATCTCAGCAGATGACCGCAATCTTCTTTCTGCCTGGGGACAGGGAAAACAGGAGAAAATACCGGATATCTCGTTTTTAGAGTCATTCAAACGGCATGTAGCCAAAAATCCTGAATCCATAGCTATAGTCAGTGAAAAAACTACGCTGAATTATGCTCAGTTAGACGAGTTGTCCGATAGAATTGCAGAAGTCTTATGCGAACTAAATGGTGAGGCTTATATCGGCATCTGCATGAAGCGTTCCCCGGAGGCAATTGCGACGATGCTGGCCGTGTGGAAGAGCAGTGCCGCTTACCTGTATATAGATCCGTCGCTGCCACTGGAGCGTCTGAACTTTATAATTGAAGACGCCAAATTGAAAACTGTCATAGTAGACAAAAAAGCTCCGCCTCTATCTGAAGCTATACAGGATTTAAGGGTGCTCAATATTGATGATATTCTCAGCAACGGAGGAGCTGCTAAGGATTCACTCTCAGCCAAACTCAAATACTTGCCTGATCTCCCGGCATACGTAATATATACATCAGGTTCCACGGGACGCCCAAAAGGTGTTGTCATACCGCATAAAAGCATGCTTAACTGTATTAACTGGTACATTAATACCTTCCCTATAACCGAAACTGACTTTATATCTCAAATAGCCTCCTTTTCTTTTGATGCCTCAATACCTGAGATATGGAGTACGATATATGCCGGGGCGCGTCTTATTCTTGTTCCGGAAGATATTATGATTGACCCGCGAGAATTGCATGATTGGATAGTGGATGAGAAAATTACTGTTCATTTCAGCCCTACTCCGCTTGCCGAGGAACTTCTTAAAACAGACTGGGAGGGAAACTATAGTTTACGCATTTTATATATGGGTGGTGATGCCCTCAGAGTCAGACCATCTTCAAAATGCAGGTATAGAGTTTACAACTTATATGGACCCACTGAAAATACAGTAATTTCTTCATCGAGCCTTGTGCTTCCGGATGGAGACGGTCTTCCGGATATCGGCAAACCGATATCCAATGTCACCTGTCACGTCCTCAAGCAAAACGGTGATAAACTCGTTCCGGTTCCACCGGGAGTCTTTGGAGAGCTTTATGTCGGCGGAGAAAATTTGGCGCTCGGGTATCTCAATAATCCTGAGCTCACCGCTCAAAGTTTCCTCTATTGGTCCCCGGAAAACTACCTTTGCGGAAAGGATCAGCCGTATGCTAAACGAATTTACAAAACAGGGGACATCGTCAGATTTCTTAACGATGGAAATCTTGAAATTAAGGGGCGGGTAGACAATCAAGTCAAAATTCGCGGTTATCGCATTGAACTCGGAGATATTGAAAGCGCTCTCAAACGACACCCTCAGATTAAAGATGCCATAGTGATGGCACATGGCAAAACAAGTCTGGAGAAACAACTGGTTGCCTACATAAAAACCGACGCCGGTTCTCAATTGTCAAGAGATAAAATAATATCGCATTTAAAAGATATTTTGCCTGCCTATATGCTTCCTGCACGCATAATCTCAACCAATGATTTTCCCCTTCTGACAAGCGGAAAGATAGACCGTAAGGCACTTCTTGGATTATATCCAGATAAAACGGAATCGAAAAAGCCAATTCCGCTTAAAAATGAATTAATGAAAATAATCTGCAGTATCTGGGAAGAAGTTCTCAGCCTACCTAATCCAGGAATTGAAGATAACTTCTTTGATATTGGCGGCAGCTCTCTTTTGTTGATAAAAGTACGCCACCTTTTACGGCAAAATGGATACAAAGCAGAGGTTATGGATCTCTTCCGCCACCCTACAATTTCCGCCTTGTCTAATTTTCTACAAGGCAGCAAAGGGGAAATCGTTTCTCATAATGACAGCCCTGCCACTGACAGGCACGTAAAGAATATCGCCATCATCGGGATGGCCGGACGTTTTCCCGGGGCAGAAAACACAGAAGCCTTTTGGGAAAATCTAGTTGCAGGAAAGGAATCCATTAGCTTTTTTAGCAAAGAAGAACTGCTTGCGGCCGGTGTGCCTGAAAAAACGGTTCTCAATCCCAATTACGTCCCGGCCAATGGTATACTCAGAGATGTCGATATGTTTGACGCAGAATTTTTCTCAATCCCCCCGAGCGAAGCCAGGATGATTGATCCCCAGCAACGCCTGCTCCTGGAGACAGCCTGGCATACTTTGGAAAATGCCGGCTGGGATCCAACGAGTTACAAAAAGCGGGTGGGCGTTTTGTGGGAACCTCATTAACCTCATATTTCATTGATAATATCCGCTCACTTGCGGAACTGCCTGAAAGCAATGCATTTGCGGCTATGATAGCCAATGGACGGGATTTTGCCGCGACCAGAATAGCCTACAAACTCAATCTCCACGGCCCGGCCATAAATGTATCAACCGCCTGCTCTACTTCTTTGACGGCAGTACACCTTGCCGTGCAGGCGCTTAGGGACGGTCATTGCGAAATGGCTCTGGCAGGCGGTGCGACTGTACATCCGCAACAAGTGGATGGTTATATTTATGAAGAAGGCGCCATTCTCTCTCCGGATGGTCATTGTAGAGCTTTTGATGCTGACGCCAAAGGAACTGTTGGCGGAAACGGTGTTGTACTTGTTCTTTTAAAACCTTTGGATGAGGCAATACGAGACGGCGACAATATTTATGCGGTAATAAAAGGAACGGCTATAAATAACGACGGTGGGGATAAGATAGGTTTTACAGCCCCGAGTATAAAGGGACAGGCCGAGGTAATCCGCTTGGCCCAAAAAGATGCGGGCGTACAACCTGAATCAATATCATACATAGAGGGACACGGTACCGGTACGGTACTTGGAGACTCCATTGAAATCAGCGCACTGCGGGAGGTATTAGGAAACAATAGCGAAGAACGAAGTTGTGCCCTGGGTTCTGTAAAGACCAATTTAGGCCATCTTGATACTGTTGCCGGCATTGCCGGACTGCTAAAAACATCCCTGGCTTTATATCATGGAATAATCCCGAAAACCCTTCACTTTCAAAAGCCGAACGAGCAATTAACCTCTTCAAAAGTACCTTTTTATGTCAATAACTCTACACAAGCCTGGCAAACCGGTCAGCTTCCACGGCGAGCCGGAGTGAGTTCCTTTGGGATCGGCGGAACCAATGTCCACGTGATACTTGAGGAACCGCCCCGCCCTGTTTTGAACCCGTCCGGCAGAAGCTTACAAATTATTCCACTTTCTGCCAAAAGCGAAAAAGCCTTGCGGAAATTATCTGACAGCATGGCTGAATTCTTGGAAAATAATAGTGGTCTTGAATTAGCAGACGTTGCTTTTACGCTTGCAAAGGGCCGTAAGACCTTTGATGTGCGTCGGGCTTTGGTAGCAGGTAGTTTTTCCGACTCCATCAAAAAACTTCGCTCCGATTATCAGTCAGAGGAAAATCCCCCGAGAGAATTGGCATTCATGTTTACAGGACAAGGTTCACAGTATGTCGGGATGGGCAAGGGGCTGCTTAAAGAATCTGTTTTTTATAATACTGTAAAACAATGCGCCGATATACTTAAACCGCATCTAAACCTGGATATCAGGGACGTGATCTGGGCGGATTCGGCTTCGGCAGATGCAAACAACAGACTAACATCTACCCGTTTTGCGCAACCAGCGCTGTTCATTATCGAGTATGCTCTGGCAAAACAATGGATGCACTGGGGAATAATTCCAGATGCTATGATCGGACACAGCATCGGCGAATGGGTCGCTGCATGCATTTCAGGAGTTCTCTCTTTGGATGACAGTCTGCATCTGGTTGCGTTGAGAGGCGAGCTTATGGACAGGCAGTCTCCGGGAAAAATGTAGGCGGTATCCATTTCAGAAAAGGAAATCGCGGAATATCTTTCCCCGGAACTTTCTCTGGCAGCCATTAACAGCCCCCGGCAGTGTGTAATCTCAGGCTCTGAAAAAAATATAGACGAATTGACCAAGCTTCTTAATTCAAAAAATATCAGCAATTCTAAGATTAACACCTCTCATGCCTTTCACTCAGATATGATGACCCCTGTTTTAACACCATTTATACAAGCTGTGGCCGAGGTGAAACGATCTGTTCCAAAAATTCCTTTTATTTCCAATAGTACGGGTAACTGGATTACAGATGAAGAAGCCGTATCACCGGAATATTGGGCGCGCCATCTTCGAGAAACAGTGCGTTTTGCCGACGGACTAACAACCTTGCTCGAGAAAGAAAATCTCTGTTTACTTGAAATTGGTGCCAAAAAAGTTCTCGCTAACTTAGCGCTACAATCTCCAGATTATAAGAAGGGGCATCTTGTCTTTTACTCAATGTCGGATTTAACCAATAATCCGGATTTCGACAACCTGGCGGAAACTATTGCCGGTATATGGACGGCAGGATTTGATATTGATTGGGACGCATTTTACGAGCACGAGAAACGTCAACGCATTCCTCTGCCGACATATCCGTTTGAGCGGCAGCGTTACTGGATAGAAACTATTAGAGGGAACGGGATTACACAAAAACCTGACGATATGAATAACTCAAAATCCAGCTTTGAAGCTCTCGTTGGGGAGATGCGTAATCATGAAGCCGCATTATGGCAAACTATGCCCATCAGATTAGTTGCGGACACACCGGAATTCATCGCTCTGGTCAATAAACTGTGCAGCGCGTATGTTCTTCGTATGATTGCCGGGACGTTACCGGGGATTGGTCCCGGCGATCGGTTTGATATAGATATGTTGGTAAAATCACTTAACGCTCCGTCTTCTCTTCATCGCCTTTTGAAAGCACATCTGCGCATGATCGAAGAAGATGGCTTGGTTAGACATGGCAAAAAAGGATATACGCTTTTAGTCAATCCCTCTCTTGGTGAATCCCCCGAAACATTGTTAGATAAGGGAAGGATAAGTTTCCCTGATTTTGAGAAGGAGTTATTATTTATAAATCATTGCGCCGGCCAAAATGAGGCCGTCCTGAAAGGGGAAGTCAACGCATTAGAAGTCCTTTTCCCTATAGACGGATATTCCTCATTTGAATCCAGCCGGTTGGACGAACATCATATATACATACGACTTGCCCAGCAGCTGCTTGAACAAATGCTGCGCAACATAAAAGGCGCTAAATTACGCGTTCTTGAAGTTGGTGGAGGCAGCGGCATGTTGACCGAGGCCATGCTGCCTGTCCTATCAAAAGGCAATGTGGAGTATATGTTTACGGATATTTCTTCAAATTTTACAAATGCCGCCCAAAAACGTTTCAACAGTTCAGCTTTGAAGTATGGGATTTTGGATATATCCCGGGATCCGATTGAGCAAGGGTATACTGTGGGGAGTTTCGATCTGATTTTGGCGTTAAATGTAATTCATGCCACTCCTGATCTCAGGCATACGCTTAGTAATCTTCGTGTTCTGATGTCTACAGGAAGCAATTTGTGCATAATCGAAGAAGTTCGACCCAGAAGATGGAACGACATGTGCTGGGGC
>JAGVGM010000061.1 GCA_020057065.1 Thermodesulfovibrionia bacterium | reverse complement strand
CATGCCTACTTTAACAGCGACTGAAGCAAGATCGAAACTATATCAGCTTATAGACGAGACTGCCTCCGCTCACGAGCCTATTCTAATAACGGGCAAGCGAGGCAATGCGGTTCTTGTGTCAGAGGAAGATTGGCGTGCCATACAAGAGACGCTTTACTTATTGAATATACCTGGCATGCGAGAATCGGTTAGTGAAGGTCTGGCTACGCCAATTGAGGAATGCTCAAAGGACGCTGAGTGGTGAGCTGGCAGATAGTCTTTACTAAACATGCTCAAAAAGACGCCAAGAGATTGTCTATTGCCGGTCTTCGCAAAAAAGCCGAGGAACTATTGGAAATTCTAGGTGATAATCCTTATCAAAAACCTCCACCCTTCGAAAAATTACTAGGCGAATTATCAGGAGCCTATTCCCGCCGAATAAATATAAAGCACCGCTTAGTTTATCAGATTCTTGATGAGGAGAAAGTGGTAAAGGTGATACGAATGTGGACTCACTATGAATAAACAGCCATAACCGCCTTTTTCGACAGGTGTTTAAGGAGAGCGGAGAGATGAAAATAAAAGTTGACAAAGGGGGGGAAGGGGAGTTTACCAGTTGTGTGTTTGTTCCTTTAGTTGGGGAACATGGGTGGAAAGGGGAGTAGGGGGGAAAGGTTTCTTTAGATATCGTACAGTAATGATACTACACCCAATTCTCATAAGGATCGAATGAAACTAATATTCGAATGGGATGAACTCAAAGCAATAGCAAATCTCAAGAAACACAAAGTGAGCTTCGATGAAGGGAAAACAATTTTCAGTGATCCTTTTCTGCTTACATTTCCAGACAGTGACAATTCTGAAAACGAGGAACGCTATGTTAATATTGGTCTTTCTGCAAAAGGTGGGGTTCTGATTTTGATTCATACTGAGAGACGAGGTAAAATACGTATCATCAGTTGCAGGAAAGCTACTGCACATGAAAGGAGATATTATGAAGAAGGCGGACTCTAAAAACCTATCAAAGATAGAGGATATGAGATCGGAATACGATTTCTCCAGCATGAAGGGGGCGGTGCGTGGAAAGTATTATAAGGCATACCGTGCAGGACATAAAGTCGAGATTCATAAAGCAGACGGTACTACTTCTGTTCAGTATTTCAGGCTGGAAGATGGGGCAGTTATGCTGGAGCCGGATGTAAGACAATATTTCCCGAATTCTGAGTCAGTCAACAAAGCTCTCAGGTCGTTGATTGAGATTGTTCCATCAAAGAAGCGTGCGTCACATCATACAAAATGATAACTGTCCTGCATAACAGGAAAGGGGAGTAGGATATATAATGATTTAACAAATTGGGTAAAGCAAGTTTGCTTGTTAATAAATGGTTACATGAAACAATGGGATGAAAATGACCGGTCATCAAATTAAAAAGCCAGCGATATTCATAAGTCATGCGTCTTCTGATGGTGAATTTGCAAATGCAATTAAGCAAGAGATAGAAAAAGTATTTGCTGATGGAGTTAATGTTTTTTGTACTAGTTCACCAGGTGCAATTTCTGTAGGGTCCGACTGGTTAGAAACGATCGAGGGAAAACTGGGAACCGCACAAGCAATTATAGTCATAGTAACCCCAGTTTCTATTGAAAAGCCGTGGTTATGGTTTGAGCTTGGTGCAACATGGTTAAAAGGTAGAACTGGGAATTGTTTAATTTATCCGTTGTGTGCACCTGAGATTAATTTATCCGTACTACCATCACCCCTTGATCGCTTGCAAGCCCTTTCAATGGGGAAAGCACCGGACTTAACAATATTATTTGAGGCATTAATTAAACAATTTGGCTTTGGGAAAATAACAACTTTCAAAGCATCAAATATCATAAAACGAATACCTAAATATAAAAATATCAAAGTTGAAGAAATCGATTTGAATGAAAAAGTTTTTTATTCTGGCAAATATACAGGATATACCGATGATGAACTCATGGAGGTAATTGATACAGAACTATTTCATCCAGACTGCGCAAAATATGAAGACTGGCATGAAAGAGAGGAGCAAATTGGGAAAGGTAAATTATTACACTTTCGTCAAATTGACAAGAATATTGATCTCCCTCCTGGTACAGCGAAACGGCTTATGAATAAAGTAGCAGAACGTTATAGTATGACCCCAGTGTATGAAGATATTAATGTTATAAGGTATAAATATGACGATGATCGTGAAGATGATGATAGAATAGTAGGCAATGAATCATATAACAAGTCATGTGGAGATGAACGAGTGCCACAGGTCACTTTTTCAGATGAGCAGAGCTTTGAGATTTTCAAATCGTCTTCATGCTCTTTAACGTTCACCAGTGGCTCTCGTCACTCAATTCATCGTTGGACGATAAGTATGATGGATAAATTTGGTTCATAAAAATATGAAATACAACGTACAATTTAAACCAAGAGCAGTGAAGGATATTGAACGGCTTTCGTCACGAATACAATTTCAAATTATCAAAGGCATTGAGGCAATGAGCGATGATTTAACGGGAGATGTTAAACGGCTTACAAATTTTACTCCAGAGTATCGTTTGCGGGTGGGTAATTACAGGGTTTTGTTTGAAATCGAAAATAAAAACATAATTGTCTACAGGGTTCGTCATCGCCGAGAAGTATATCGATGAAAGGAGTTTTTATGGTAGT
>JAGVGM010000198.1 GCA_020057065.1 Thermodesulfovibrionia bacterium | reverse complement strand
GGCATAGCCATTGGTTATCCAGATTGGGATTCTCCTTACAGCAGGTATAAAAGCAGAAGGGATAGTTTGGATGCTTTGGTGAAATGGGTTGATGTGTAATACCACAACTCTTAAACCCTTACCTTATCTAGATAACCCTTCCAACGACTACTTGAAACTCAACTTCCATATCTTGTGACAGTTTTTCATTGACACACAAGCACCTTCGTCCTATACTAATCTTCACCCAAAATGAAATTCTTAGTACTGTCCCATTGTTGTAAAAGGGGCCCTCAAAGAAGAGGTACTTTCCCAATGTTAGGGGGTATTTTCTGAGAGGGTAAGAGGGAACGGAATGAGAAAGAATAAGGGCGTTTCTATTGTCGGATATGCACAGACACCAATCAGAAAATCGATCAAAGGCACCTTTCTCGATCTAGCCACCCAGGTATCCATACATGCCATCCGGACAAGCGGTATCCCAAAGGAGGATATCCAGGGCCTTTTGATTACCCACGAGGGTTTTGGAAACTTCGTCAATGCACAGCTATTCGCCCCTCGTCTGGCCTCTCACATCGGTCTTGAGACCAAGTTTCTTGGGACATACGAGTGCGGAGGGATGTCCTCAGCAGGTGCTGTCAAGATCGCAGCCACTGAAATCTCTATCGTTATCCATTATTAATAGTTAGTCAGAAATACCTATCGTTTTTGACTTGAGGAGGAACAAAGCATGTCTGGAAAAAAGAGAATAAAAGACATTATTCCCAGCAATACGCCAATTTACTTAAGGGAAGATTTCGAACTCAATGATGTGTTAAAACTCTTTTCTGAAAATGATGAAATTGAGATAATTCCTATCTTGAACAATCAATTTCATCCTGTTGGAATTATCCCCAAGAATACAGTCTTTAAAGTCCTCCTCCAGGAAAATAATTCAAAAATATCAATCAAGGAATCAATGGTATATGAATTCAACTTAATAAATGAAGATGCTTCGCTGGATGATCTCTTAACTAGGTATTCTAGTAGTTGTTTGCCCCTCATTGTGGTTAATAAAGATGGAAGATTTTCCGGGACCATTACTCAAAATAAGCTTTTAGACCGTTACCAATTTCAACTTGCGTCCATTCAAAAAAGATATCATGCGTTGTCAAAATCGTTTAAAGAAAAGCTAAAGGAATTCAAGCGTAAATCTAACCTCTTTCAAAATGTTTTGGACAGTGCATACGAAGGAATAATAGTCACCGATGAAAAGGGAGTAATAAGATATTGCAATCCTCAACGCCTAAATTGTATACAACACAAAGAAAAAAACGAGGTTATCAATAAACATCTAAGCCTGATCAAGCCACATTCCGGATTGTTTGATGTGTTGGAAACAGGGGAACCAAATATTGGAGTACCTTTTAGAAATAATGACGGACAAGAGATGGTTGTCAGCAGGGTTCCTATAAAGCAAAATGGAAAGATAATAGGTGCAATGGGGGTACTCCTGTTTAAGGATTTAACTGATTTGAAACACCTTCTCCAAAGAGTGAATCTACTGGAAACTACCGTGGAACACTACAAAAACGAGTTGCAAAGTACATGGTCATCCAGATACACAATTTCCAACATTATCGGTAGTAGCAAAGCAATAGAAGATGCGCGACATCTAGCCTTAAAAGCGGCTAAAACTTCTTCTCCTGTCTTAATCCTGGGAGAAAGTGGTACGGGTAAAGAGTTGTTTGCTCATGCAATTCACTATGCCAGTCCAAGGAGAAATAAACCGATGATACGGGTAGATTGCTCTGCTATCCCAAAAGACCTTCTGGAAGCTGAACTTTTTGGTTATGAAGTTGGAGCTTTTACGGGAGCAGGAAGGAAAGCAAAACCAGGAAAATTTGAATTAGCTGACAAGGGGACGATTTTTTTGGATGAAATTGCAGATATGCCCTTGGAAATGCAGGCAAAGTTACTCCGGGTTCTTCAAGAAAAGGAGATTACAAGAATTGGGGGTACAAAGCCAATAAGGATTGATTTTCGGTTGATAAGCGCAACACATCAGGACCTTGATAAATTGGCAAAAGAAAATTCTTTCAGGGCCGACTTATATTATAGATTAAACGTCATACGTCTCGTCACCCCCCCCTTAAGAGAGAGAAAAGAAGACATTTCTTTGTTTTCCAATCATTTCTTAAAAAAGATATGTGATCAAAATGGGAAGGGGGATATCCGTCTTCCCCGTGGAGCAAGTGAACTGCTTCAAGGATACGATTGGCCAGGGAATGTCAGAGAACTGGAGAATATCCTTGAAAGAACAGTGAATTTTATTGAAGGAGACACTATAAATGTCGATGACCTGTCTTCATTTTTACGAAACTCAATAAAAACAGCTTATAATCCTCCTCGGTTAAAAAAATGTGTAACAGATGTTGAAAAAAAACTTCTTTCGGAAGTAATCGAATCAGTAGCTGGCAATAAGGCAGAAGCGGCAAGAACTCTTGGAATCCATAGAACTACCCTCTATAAAAAATTGACCAGGTTCAACACAATCATCAACTAAATCGGCAATTATCTCAATATAATCTCTTCTTTTTTATCTTTCGAATAGGGTGTATCTATTTAGCTACATGTAGATATTTTTCATCCCAATCATATAAACTGATCACCAAAAAAATGCTTTAACTTTAAAGAACCATTACACACCTAACCGTATTTTTCACCCTACACCTCTCAAGAATATCAAGTTATGCCCACTATTAAGACAGAGTTGCAAAGTCCCCACTATCACTCCCGAATGAATCCATTCCTTCTAATACTAGTTCCCTAATTCATTGAATTTGTTGTGTCAATTAGAAAAGCTAATCCCCGTAGTTAATCTATTTCCCCTTTTAGATCAGAGGTTGGTATGGATTTTGCTATATACGTTGTTACAGTAGGAGTCAAGTTTGTAGCAGATCTGGATACTGAAGGGACAAGAACGAATGAAGGAAAATTAAACAAGCCTTGGCTAAGAAAGGAGTCGATTATGTTTAAGACAAGGGTCACGGAAATGCTCGGCATTGAATATCCCATAATCGCCGGCGGAATGAATTGGCTTTCTCGAGCAGAATTCGTTGCTGCCGTTTCCAATGCAGGTGGATTTGGAATTATCACTTCATCAAACTTTGCCAGCGGGGAGGAGCTTCGTCAGGAGATCAAGAAGACGAAAGAACTGACGAACAAGCCTTTTGGTGTGAATATCAGTTTGTTCCCATCGATCAAGCCACTGCCCAATGACGAGTTCGTAAAGACCTCAATTGACGAAGGGGTTGCGGCAATTGAAAGCTCTGGGGTTCGTACCCCGGCGGAATACATCCCCCGTCTGAAGGAAGCGGGAGTAAAGGTCATACACAAGTGCGCTTCGGCAAGGCATGCCGTCAGAGCGGAGAAAGACGGGGCTGACCTGGTAGCTGTGGTCGGATTTGAAAACGGGGGTGCACTGGGTATGGATGAGATACCTACCCTTGTCCTGATCCCAGCAGCTCGGGATGCAGTCAAAATACCGCTTATTGCAGGGGGAGGGATTGCCAATGGTCGTGGATTCCTGGCCGCCCTGGCTTTGGGTGCTGAGGGTGTGGTTATTGGTACCCGTTTTATGGCAACAAAGGAATGTCCGGCCCATCCCAAGTTTAAGGAGTGGATGTTGCAAAGCAAGGAAACCGACCTTGCTGTGATAGAACGGTCTATTGGGATGCCGCACCGTTCACTTAGGAATAAAGCAGTGGAGAGACTGGAGGAATTGGAGGCTGAAAGTGCTACTTTTGAAGAGATAGCCGCGGTTGTTACCGGCGAAAAGTATAAAAAGACTTTTCTCGATGGTGATCTCGATGCAGGCATGGCATACTGTGGCTTATCCGTAGGGCTAGTACATGAAATCTTAACCGCCAAAGAGTTCATCGATGGACTAATCGCTGAGGCGAGTGCTACTGCTCGGAAGCTCGCTACTTTAGGAGGAGTAATAAAATGAGTGTCAAAGTCAAGATTCCACCGCTTCTGCGCAGTGTTACCGGCAGACGGAATGTAGTTGAGGTCGAGGCCGGTGATGTTGCCGGATGTCTAAACAAGATGGTAGAATGTTTTCCCGGTACGAAAAGCCATCTATTTGACGAGAACGGTGAACTGAAGTCGAGCGTTACCATCAATGTTAACGGTAAAGACATACGCTCCCTTTCCGGACCGCAGACGCCTGTGACATCTGGGGATGTGGTGAACATCCTGCTTGCACATCCCGTTATCAGTTGAGTCAGAACCGGGCCAGAGGTACCGAAGAGGTCATCCTATTTCTGATTTTCTCTCCATAAAATGTCAATTAGCAGAGATGGCAATGAAGGTAGAGGCGGCCAGGTACCTGGTTTACAGATGTGCATACCAGAGGGACCAGGGTAAAAGCATAAGGAAGGACTCGGCCATAGCAAAGCTCTTCTGCTCCACCACAGCCAGAGAGGTAACCAGTATATCTTTGCAGGTTCATGGGTGTTACGGGTATACAAAGGAATTTAAGATAGAACGCCTGTACAGGGATGCTAAACTCAACGAAGTTGCAGGAGGAAATGCGGACATACAGAGGGTCATAGTAGCCAATGAGCTATTGCAATAGGCGGCAGATTTTGTTGACCGTTAAACCGTGAAGACTTTCTACCATAGTTCACTATAGGAGGTGAAGATGGAATTTCAAGATATTATCTATAAGAAAGAGGATAGTATGGTTACAATAACAATGAATAGACCCAAACGAAGAAACGCATTGAGCATAGATATGGGTAAGGAGATAAAGAATGCCCTTGAGGAAGCCTCTCAAGATAATGAAGTGAGGGCGGTTGTTATCACGGGTACTGGTTCTGCATTCTGTTCCGGCATAGACCTTCCCCAGGGAGAAAAGTTAGTGGATCTGACCCCTGTAGAGATTAGAGAAGAGATATATGCAGTTTTTCAGGGGGTAATCAGGTCAATTGTCGAGTTGCCAAAGCCGGTGATAGCATCGGTGAATGGCCCGGCCATAGGGGCAGGGTTTGATCTGTGTCTGGCATGTGATATAAGAATAGCTGTGGAAGACGCAAAGTTCAGCGAG
>JAGVGM010000208.1 GCA_020057065.1 Thermodesulfovibrionia bacterium | reverse complement strand
CCGGCGACAAGAGTGAAATCGATAATCCTTTCTCAGTCAGACACGGTTTACTCTTAAAGTTCTAACTTACGCAACACGTTCTTTCAAAAGGCGTCCCGATGTCGGGACGCCTTTTTTTATTTTGAAGTTTTTGATTATTTCTGCTAATATCTATATATGAAATCTTTTGAGGGGACAAATGAAAAAATACGAAAACCTGGCAAAGGCATTTTATGACATTGGTAAATATACCTTTACGGCATTAGTAGTTGGACAATTCATTACTGAAAAATTCAACTGGATATTTATGTTTATCGGTTTACTCTTTACAGCTTTGACTCTCTGGTTTGGTCAGAAACTTGAGCAGATAAAGGGGGATGACAATGGATAACATGACTATAAGCGCTTTTATCCTGTTTGGTGGTGGTATTATAGCAATTTTGATTGCTTATTACGTCATCAAAAAGAATGAAAAAAAGCACAAACATTCTCATTAATATTTTAGCGCTTTGTATATCTCCGGAAAAGGAGGATAAATGAATTCATTTATCCTTGTATTGATTACTGTTTTACTGATAGCAACAGGAAAGGGCCTTGGATCCTTCATCCCCACCGTTTAAATAAATCATGTTTTAGGCCGGCGCTGTCCAGTATTTTCCCCACAACAAAGTCCACGATGTCGTTAATATTTTTAGGATTATGATAGAAGGCAGGTACAGGGGGGGCAATCGTTACGCCAAGTCTTGCAAGACTTAGCATATTCTCAAGATGTATTGCGTTAAACGGCATCTCCCGCGGCGCAAGAATGAGCCTTCTGCCCTCTTTTAACATGACGTCCGCAGCCCGTTCAATAAGATTATTTGCATAGCCGTTGGCAATCCCGGAGAGCGTCTTCATGGAACAGGGCACGACAAACATGCCTTCCGTCAGAAAGGAGCCGCTCGAAAAAGAGGCCGCAAGGTTTTGTTCACTGTAGAATTTTAAATTTTTTGAAGCAAAATATTTCTTTATCTTTTTTTCTGTCTCTGACCCGGTACTGCCGGTCCAGTCAATGCCCGTCTCTGTTTTAATAATGAAAAAAGACTGATGTGAAACACATAAATGAACAAGTACGCCGGATTTAAGCAGTTCCTCAACCAGTCTGATACCATAGATCGATCCGCTTGCGCCTGTGATCGCCGCTATATAAGATTTCATTGTTACATCTTAACATATAACCCTTTTCACTGCTGTTACAAATAGCCCCCATGGTATCTCCCCCTCTTTGAAAAAGACCAACAGTAGGTGCCTTAAGCAGGGGTTAGGGGAGATTCTATGAGTGAATTATCTGTTTTCAAAATCCCCCCTTCCCCCCCTTTACAAAGGGGGGAGATATTCACACTCCAGAACAACCAGATTCCTCTCATCATTAGTAATTGGCAGCCGCAATTTAAGGACCTCCAGGACCGCTTCTGCAGCGCCTGATTTAATTAATTCCTCTGGCAACTTCGGCCCTTTATTTAAAATAAGCCTGCCGCCTTCCCTGACATACGGACAGGCTATCTTCAGAAATTCACTAATGCCGAATGTAGCCCTTGATACAATTAAATCATAAGCCCTTTCATGTTCTTCACCTAAATGTTCAAACCTTTGCTCCAGCACTTTCAGATCAGCCAATCTTAGAGATCTCGCTATATGCCGGAGGAACGCGGTTTTTTTCCTTGAGGATTCAATCAGTGTTATATCTATTTCAGGTCTTACGATCTTGATCGGTATACCTGGAAAACCTGCTCCTGTTCCTGCATCAATAAGTTTAAGCTCTCCCTCCGGAAACGCCTTTATGTAAAGCAGGGAATCAAGGAAATGCTTGATGATTATATCTTCATCTTTCTTTAATGCAGTAAGGTTGTAAGCTCTGTTCCATTTCTTCAGTTCTGCAAGATAGGTCATGAAGGACCTGATCTGCCCAGAGGAGCAAGAGATGTCTATCTCTTTCAAACCTTTTATAAGGATTTCTTCAGCTATCATAAGATATCCTAATTTCAACCTTCACTTGAACCCTCAAATCCTTGACCCCTTGAACCCTTTTTTAAATCTTTATCAACAACCATTGCTTTTCTTTTAGATGCACAAGACTGTATTTTCCTTTCAGACGTTTGCCATATACTTCAAAGAGGATACGTTTGGGCGATTCATCTTTTAGCTTATATGTGCCGTGGTCCCAAATCGTTACCGTCCCTGCGCCATATTGGCCCTCCGAAATGATGCCTTCAAAATCTATATAAGATATGTCGTGATCCTCTACTTGCACTGCAAGGCGTTTTACTGCCCTTTCTTCAGGGACCCCTTTAGGAACAGCCCAGCTTTTAAGGACCCCTTCTTTTTCAAGCCTGAAATCCCAGTGAAGGTGTCCGGCATGATGTTCCTGCACAACAAAACGGTTCATAATAAATTAATTAACAATTAAGGGGTTCTTTCTCATCTCAAGCGGGTAAATCCTCCGATTTTGACTGACTGTTTTTTCCCCTCTATCAAGAGCCAACAGTAGGTGCCTTAAGCAGGGATTAAGGGGTGTGTTTATTTTCAATCTTTTTGACATTGCTTTTAAAGTCTTCTTTCGCCCTCTTAATACACACCCCTGCACCCCTCTTTTTAGAGGGGAATTCTTAACCCGGACTTGATCCGGAATCCAGTAGGGGGCAATTCATGAATTGCCCCTACCAGGACACCTGCATCATTATGGTTTAGTTCCCACATGCACTGCGGTAATGCCGAATGTTAACTTATAGTACTTGACATCCTGCAAGCCGGTCTCTTCGATTGCTTTTTTAAATTCCTCCGGTCCCGGAAATTCGAGCATCGAGGAAGGAAGATATTTATAAGCGCCTTTTTTGCCGGAAATAATCTCTCCGATAAATGGCAGTATCTTTGTAATGTAGAAACGGTATGGTATCCTGAAAAATCTGTTTTGTATGCTTGTAAATTCGAGTATAACTACTTTACCGCCGCTTTTCAGGACCCTTCCCAGTTCTTCAATCCCCTTCCTGTAATCCTGAACATTTCGGATGCCGAATGCAATGATGGAAGCATCAAAGGTATTGTCATCAAACGGCAACGATGTAACATCGGCAAAACGTACCTCAATCCTGTCCTGATGACCTGCTTTTTTGACCTTCTCCTTCCCGAGTTCGAGCATCCCTTCGCTGAAATCAACACCGACAACTTTTGCATTTGGATATCTCTCAACTATTTCAAGGGCAACATCGCAGGTTCCGGTAGCCACGTCGAGGAACTTTGCATTATCAATCTTCGGCAGTTGTTTGACAGCAAACCTCCTCCAGCAACTGTCAAAGCCCAGACTCAATAGCCTGTTAAGGAGGTCATAGCGCGGAGCTATTGATGAGAACATGGCACTTATCTTTGCAGGGTCTTTTGAAGTTTCGTTTATTTGCATGAAGAATTATAAATCACCGGAGGCAGAGAAATAAATGAATAATCAAGAATTCCTCAATTGCACATTGTTCATTAGTCATTGTTAATTGATAATATCAATGCACCGAACATGATATGCAGGGGTCATATGCCCTGACGAGCATTGAGGCAAGGAGTTCGATCTCTTTGTCGTCTTTCCCTCTGTCCGCAAATTCCCCGGCCAGAGCCTCGAGGTCATGCTGGATGTTTGCATGGTTCTGCCCGGTGGGAATGACGCAGTCACACTTTACAATCTTCCCTTTATCATCAAATTCATAGCTGTGATATAAAATGCCTCGCGGCACTTCCACAGCTCCGACACCGGCCCCGCTTTTGGGTTTTACTTCCTGACGACATTCCGTAAATCTTGAATCCAGCAGTTCATCAATCAAAGTAATTGAATCCATAACAACATGAACGCTTTCAACAAGCTGCGCTATATTGTTCATGAATGGATTATGGTTCACAGGAACAAGATTAAATCTTCCAGCAATGCCTTTTGCAGCAGGGTGGAGGAACACGAAATTATTATTCAGGCGTGCAAGCGCGCCTACTGCGAACGATTCCCGCGAGAGACGGCACCACTTGGCTGTTGATTGCTTCACTATGTATTCATTCGTTAATTTTTTATAGTCCTGTTCCCTCATCTGTATGCCGTCGCTTGATACCACATCTCCTCCGATAAAGGGATAACCGTCTTCCCCTTTCAATGAGACAAATTCGGTCTCTCTGGTAAAATCAGTTGGGGTGAAGCCGGTGAACAGGTCCGCCACTACCATGAGGTCCTTCACTATGTTTTTCAGGCGCTCGCTGAACACCACGAGTTCTTCCTTGGCAGGCAGTTTGGTAAAGCCGCCTACTACGGTCCTTGTAGGATGCATCCTGCGTCCGCCTATGCAGTCGCACATGTCATTTGCAAGTCCCTTTATTTTTGCAGCATGAAAAATGATATCTTTATGGGATTTTATTAACGGGAATACGCTGCCGGCATTCATTAGATCAGGCAATACAAGAAAACATAAGTGCAGAGAGTGACTTTGCAGGGTCTCCATGTGTTTTAAAAGGAGACGAAGTTTCCTTGTCTGCTCCTCGGGTACGATTTTGAACGCGTTCTCAACCGCGCGGATACTTGCAAGTGTGTGGCCGATTGAACAAATCCCGCAGATCCTGCCTGTTATCCATGGTGCATTATCCCAGTTCCTTCCTATAAGCATGGCTTCGAAAAATCTCGGGGTCTCAATGACCTCCCATTGCGCCTCCTGCAGTTTTCCGTTCCTGATTTTTATATGGATATTGCCGTGACCCTCGACCCTTGTGAGGTGTTTAACGTTTACATTTACTGTTTTTTTCATTTATTGTTCACCTTTAAAGGGCGAGGCGCCGCCTCGCCCCTACAATATTATTTACGTTTGCCTTTCTTCTTCAACTCCGGGAAATGAGCAAACCCTCCGAAGCAATCCAGTCTCTCTATAATCGATTTCTCGGAGAACCCTTTCTCCTTCATGATTTCCTTCATATGCTTTACATTGGCATCCTCTGCAGGGCCGCGGCATCCCCAGCATCCGGCGTTGTTGCTTGGACACCAAGAATCGCAGCCTGCCCTTGTTACAGGCCCAAGGCACAGCTCGCCGATATCAAACAGGCATATGTTCTCATTTGCCTTACACTCCATGCATACAGGATACTTGGGGATCACAACTGATTTGCCCAATGCAATGTGCAGTACGATCTTTTCAACCTCTTCTTTTTTTATCGGACAGCCGTATATCCTGAGATCCACGTTCACAACCTCTTCCAAAGCCTTCACCGGAGCAGTGTCTATCGGATGTTTGCCATACACCTGCCTTTTTACCCAATCCAGATTTTCAAACCTGTTCTTGAGTTGATTGACACCGCCGAAACAGGCGCAAGAACCAAGGGCCACGAGCACCTTTGCATTTTTTTCTGATCTTCTTCAGACGTTCTGCTTCATCATTTCTTGTGATGCTCCCCTCGACAAAGGCGATCTCATAATCGTCGGACTTTTCTGTCATGGCCTCGCGGAAGTTCACTACCTCGACAAGCGACAGGAAGTCCAGAAGAGTGGATTCATTGTTGATTATCTGAAGCTGACAGCCTTCACAGGAGGAAAATTCGAAAAAGGCGACCTTCGGACGGTAAAGGGGAATACCAAGATAGGTCCCTGATTCAGATTTTTCGGCCTTCATCTAAATAGCCTCCTTGAGATTCATTACCGTCCAGTAATCAAAGACAGGCCCCTTTAAACAGGTATATGTGGACCCAACGTTGCAGCGGCAGCACTTCCCCATCCCGCAGTGCATACGCCTTTCAAGTGAGACAAACATCTTCTGCATCGGGATATGAAATTTGTTAAGCATGTTACAGACAAATTTAAACATCACGGGCGGCCCGCAGACAATAGCGTATGTGTTGTGATAAAACTCGTTCTCCCGTCCCGACAATATTTTTAGCAAACTGTCTGTCAACATACCCACCGAGCCCTTCCATGAAGGATCCGCCTTTTCAACGATAATATTTAAATTAATGTCGTCCTTGCTCCACACGTCGTACTGATAGGTGAATAAAAGGTGCGCTGGAGTTTTGGTGCCGTATACAATATTTACTTCCTTGAAATGGCTGCGGTTTTCCTGAACGTAGGCAATGGGGGAACGCAAAGGCACAAGACCGAGTCCGCCCGCAACCAAAAGGATGTTCTGCCCTTGCATTTCCTCCATGGGGAACCCTGTTCCAAAGGGACCGCGGATTCCGACATGAGTGCCCCTGCCGATCTTTGAAAGAAAATTTGTAAGATTGCCTGCTTTGCGTATGCACAACTCCATCTCCCCGTGTATGCTCGGCGAGGATGATATTGAAAACGGGGCCTCTCCGATGCCCGGCAGTTCAAGCATCAGAAATTGTCCGGGGATGAACATGAAGCGTCTCCGCTCTTCAGGATTGATTATCTGTATGCGATATAATGTCTCCATATCGGTAAGCTGATATACGCTTGTAAGTTCGGCGCGATATGTATATTCAAAACTCGAAAGGTCCTGCTTTCGCTTTTGTGTCAGCTTCTGCTGTGTAATGATGTCAACGAATTTCAGTTCAGGCTTCATTTTATCTTTCCTCCACGAACGCTTGCTATTACCTCCGGCACCGTTATTTCCGCAAGACATGATTCACCGCAGCGTCCGCATCCCACGCATAGTGATTCCTCAAACGCCTCAACAAATCCCCTGTGTTTATGGTAATAACGGTACTTGAGCCGGCTATGTCTTTCCGGCCTGAAGTTGTGACCGCCTGCAACTTCAGCAAAATCTATGAGATTGCATGAATGGAGCATTTTCGATTTTTTAGCGCCTTTAAGGTCAATATCCACAGTCTCTTCAACGCCGTAGCAGTAACAGGTCGGACAGACGTTTGAACAGGTCCCGCACGCAAGGCACTTCTCACCCCAATGCTTCCAGACCTCAGACTGAAATTCCATATCCAGTATCTTGGTAAGATCAGTAGTGTCAACCCTAACAGTAAATTTATTTTTCCTGGCGGAAACCGCTTTCATATAGAGAAGATGGTCTTTCTCCTTTGGTTCTTCCGTTTTAATATTCTTGAGGAAATTGTATGCAGTATCGGTGAGTATCTCCACAAAATATTTAGCGCCGAGATCGGTAATGAACATGTCAAATCCATGAAGCGCCGTATCAGATCCCATGGAACGGCAAAAACAGAATTGCTGCGGAATGCAGTCCGTTCCAATTATAAACATGTTTTTCCTCTTCGCTGCGTAATAGGGCATTGGATATACGCTATGCAACAGGACCTTGTCGAGTTTATTCAATGCATTTATATCACATGGGTGGAGGCCGAAGAAAATCAAAGGCTCGGATACATTGTAATCAATGGTCTTTTGCCAGTTACCGTCCTCTATTCTGAAAGTAGAGAGGTTTTCCTGAAAGGGCAAAAAGTAGCGTTTCGCCGGCAGTTTTGTCGTCGTATATTTAAGGTTGATCCTGTTAAAATCCGAAACTTCAGAAAAGACGTATATGGGGTTGTTATCCTTATCTTTCCCGGCTTCTACAGGCCCTACAACCTTATTGTGCGCAGCAAGGATCTCAAACAGGTTCTTTAATTCTTTCTTTGCAAATAGCCTGAATATCATTTGATACCTGACAAAATTCTACTCCATCCTTAATCGTTTTGCAACTTTTTTAGTCTATCCTGAAATCTTATCGCTTTTAAAATCTGCAACTCCCTCAGCATTGAGAAATTTGCCCAGGTTTTCTTCTGTTACATGCCATTCAGTTCCTATCTTGACACCTTTAAGTCTTCCCTTCTTGAACCATTCTCTGACAGTTCTTTCATTAACACCGAGTGATTCCTTTAAGTCTTTGACTGAATATAGTTTAATTTTACCTATCTGTTTAGCCACGGGCTTCCTTAATTATAAAACCTTCAATTTGTAGATATAGTTATTTACTTAAAAGACAAAATGTAGGCCCTAATATGGGGCGTATTCCCCCTTTGAAAAAGGGGGATGAAGGGGGATTTTGCAATAAAAACATTCATCTAAAATCTCCCCTTACCCCTGCTTAAGGCACCTACTGTTGGTCTTTACCAAAGAGGGGAATTAAATACGCCACGCTTCACTGAAGGGTTACACGAAACTATATTTTCTTTATAATCCTAAATATCTTCTCCTCTTTTCTTAGACGCAAAAATTGCCATTAATAACATTCCAAAGAAACCTCCCACCATCAAACCTACAGTAAACCATACCATGATTTCCTCCTTGTTAGGGGTTACCATAAGACTGCTTTTACATGTATATTTAAAACATAATCATGATTTATTAATACATAATTATGATTATTTTTGTATAATAAAAGCATATTTATATATTTTTGTCAAGTATTTTATGCATAAATCTGTAATAATATGGTTATTGTGTTCAAAAGCATGTAACATTAATCAGGATATAATTAACGTTGTCCCCCCTTTTTTCAAAGTGGGAGACAGGAATTTATCCACACTCTTACGGAAGATGTCAAGTTTTTAGTTGAAATTTATTTATGGCTCCCATTTAATTATTATTCTTCAAGCAGCTTTTTTTGCTAATGTTTGATCTTTCTGCT
>JAGVGM010000349.1 GCA_020057065.1 Thermodesulfovibrionia bacterium | reverse complement strand
TCCATAATCGCCTCCTATCTGATAGCTTAACAGCTAACAGATTATAAGGCAATTTAATCGTTTTTGCAAATATCCAACTTTTATGTCGCAGACCCGGAATAAAAAGATCACACAACGTGTGGCTGAATATCCTTAACACACAATCGATCGGTAAAAGTGTTGAATAATGTGCTAAGGCATTTATTCTTTAAAAAACTTCTTGATCTTGTTATACGTTTTTTGTATATGCTCAGGCATCACCCTTGTCTCGGCTATGATCGGCATACTGTCGGTATCACCGGTCCAACGAGGGACAACATGTAAATGCATATGCGATTCCATCCCCGCACCTGCAACCTTTCCGAAATTTAATCCGAGATTGAAACCCTCCGGATTCATGGCTTTTTTTAATATATCCACAGAGCGTTTCACTGTCTTGATCAATTCAAAGAGAACTTCATCTGACAAACCTTCAAAAGAAGACGTATGATAGAATGGAACAACCAGTAGATGACCATTGTTATAAGGATATTTATTCATCATCACAAAACAATATTTGCCTCTGTAAAGTATGAGGTTCTTTTTATCATCAGTCCTGTTTTTACCTGTTTTTCGGGAAATGTCACAGAATAAACAAACGTTATGTTTTTTCTCGTCAAGAATATATTCTATGCGCCAGGGCGCCCATAGTCTTTTCATGTACCCCCCATTAACACTCGTCAAAATAGGGTTTGGATTAAGATGATTTACTGAAATTTCAAGAAACAAAGATATTACAATTTACTGGGAAAAGCAAGATGGTTAATTACAGTGGTCAATTAATTGATGAAACCAGCGCTTCTACTTCACTCTCAACAAAAACTGGGTAATCGTTTTCAAGAATAACTTTAATCTTTTTTACATCCTTAAATTTGCCTTTAAGGATCTCCTCTGACAAAGAATCCTCGATATGTTTCTGAATGGCCCTCCTCATGGGTCTTGCGCCATAGGAAGGTTGATAATTTTTTTCAATTAACCAGTCTACTATTTCGTCAGATAATTCAACTGCCAAATCCTGATCGATCAATTGTTTGTTTAGTTCATTGACGAGCAAATTAATGATTTTCACAAGGTGTGCTTTCTCAAGCTGGTGAAATACCACAATATCATCAATCCTGTTCAGGAATTCAGGATTAAACTTATTTTTCAATTCATTAAGGACCGCATCTTTTATCTTTTTATATGTGTTTTTCAAGGTTGCCTGTTGAAAACCGAGCGGTGTTGTATTCTGTATAAATTTTGTTCCTACATTGGATGTCATTATAATTACGGTGTTCTTAAAATCAACCTTCCTGCTGAAACTGTCTGTAAGCACCCCTTCATCAAGGACCTGAAGTAAAATATTAAATACATCGGGATGCGCTTTTTCAATCTCATCGAACAGTATTACGGAATATGGCCTTCTCCGAACTATCTCTGTCAACTGTCCGCCCTCTTCATACCCGACATATCCGGGAGGCGCGCCCGTTAATCTGGATACATTGAATCTCTCCATATATTCCGACATATCTATCTTTACAAGAGCATTCTCGTCATTAAAAAGAAACTCTGTCAGAGCCTTTGCAAGTTCTGTCTTACCGACGCCGGTCGGGCCCAGGAAGAAGAATGAACCTATGGGTCTTTTCCTTGCCTTTAATCCTGCACGTGATCTTCTGATGGCCCTTGAAACTGCCTTTAACGCTTCATCCTGCCCTACTATCCTCTTATGCAGATCCTCTTCCATCCGTAGAAGCTTCTCCGACTCTTTTTCTTCAAGCTTGGCAAGAGGGATACCGGTGATCTTGGAGACAGTAAAGGATATATCATCCTCAGAGACGATAGGAGTTTCCTGCTGCTGATTGTCACGCCAGTTTTTATAGAGATTATCATACAGCTTTCTAACCCTGTCCTCTTCATTTTTTACAGAAGCGCCCTTCTCAAAATCGTGCAGTTTCACATACAGGTTCTTCTCCTTGTTCAGCCTTTTCAATTCTTTTTCGAGTTCACGAAGTTCCGGGGGCATTGTATAGCGTTTAAGTTTAATCCTCGCTCCGGTTTCATCCATAATATCAATTGCCTTGTCAGGAAGGAACCTTGCCGCAATGTATCTATCCGAAAGATTAACACAGGCTTTTACAGCCTCAGCCTCAATTTTAACCTTATGGTGTACCTCATACCTGTTCTTCAATCCATTAAGTATTTTAATGCTCTCTTCTAATGTCGGAGGCTGTAAATAAATAGGTTGAAAACGTCTTTCAAAAGCACCGTCTTTTTCAATATGTTTCCTGTATTCATCAGGCGTTGTAGCGCCAATACACTGAATTTCCCCTCTTGACAAGGCAGGCTTGAGCATATTTGAAGCGTCTATTGAACCCTCCGCAGCGCCTGCGCCGATAAGAGTATGCAATTCATCGATAAACAGAATTATATTATCGCACTGGGTTATCTCTTTCATAACCAGCTTCAGCCTTTCTTCAAACTGCCCTCTGTATTTTGTACCGGCAATAAGCGCGCCCAGATCAAGGCTGACAATCCTTTTATCAATGAGATTTTCAGGAATATCTTCCGTGATAATCCTCTGTGCCAGGCCTTCAACAATAGCTGTTTTTCCAACACCTGACTCCCCTATGATCACAGGATTGTTTTTGACCCTTCTGCCGAGTATTTGCAGTACCCTCTCAATTTCACTCTCTCTGCCTATAACCGGATCAAGCTTTCCTTCCCTTGCAAGTTGAGTAATATCCCTGCCGAATTCATCAAGGGCAGGTGTGTGGGTTTTCTTTTCTTTCCCTGTATGTTGAATTTTCCGCGTAGACAGATTTATTGCAAGCTGTCTGACGGCAAGAAGATTAGCCCCAAGGCTCCTCAGTATTTTACCTGCAATACCCGACTCTTCCCTTATTATTCCTATGAGAAGATGCTCACTGCCGATATAGCTATGGCCCAGAAGCCTTGCTTCTTCCACTGCAAGCTCAAGCACCTTTTTGGCTCTTGGAGTAAACGGTATGTCTCCGAAAGTAAGGATGTTTGAACCTGTGGGGAGATTTCTTTCAACTTCCATGCGTAATTCTTCTGCAGACAGTCCCATTTTCTTAAGGATGATCATTGGAAGGCTTTCTTCTTCTCTAAGCAGTCCGAGGAGTAAATGTTCAGTTCCGAGATAGTCGTTTTGCCGTTTCTCGGCCTCTTCACGGGCGTATATTATTACTTTTCTGCCTCTCTCTGTAAACTTTTCAAACATTTTACTCCCTTAAATTTAATATATCGTTTCCTTGAGTTAATGTCAAGGCAATAGGAGATTTGTATGTTGGTTAATCAGTTAACAAATAGATTTAAACAACTCTTACCGGAAGGAAAAGTGAATTGTGGGCTCGGGCAATCTTAAATCTTTTTCTTATTATAAGCAATATCTTTTATTTCCTGCATAAATTCCTTTATATCCTTAAACTGCCTGTATACAGAGGCAAATCTGACATAGGCAATCTCATCAATTTCCTTAAGGCTATTCATTACCTGTTCTCCTATCAGAGAACTTGGGATCTCTTTCTCCCCTGAGGCCAAAAGATTTTTTTCGATCCTGGTTACTAACTCTTCCCGTGCTTCAACACTTACCGGTCTCTTCTCACAGGCCCTCTCAAGACCCTGAAGAATTTTCTGCCTGTCAAAAGATTGCCTGCTGCTGTCCTTCTTAACAACATGAGGCAGTATGTTCTCAATCTTTTCGTAGCTTGTAAAACGGCCTTCACATTTCAGACATTCACGCCTGCGACGAATAATATCGCCTTCTTTACTCTGCCTTGAGTCAATTACTTTATCTTCTATATCACCGCAAAAAGGGCATTTCATTGTGAATTAAATTTGAACCACAGAGGTCACAGAGAGTCTGGATTCAAAATGGGAGATTGAAAATTTAAAATTTACAATTTGCATTTTTCAATTTCATAAACCTCTGTGTTCTCTGTGGTTAAATCTCCAAGTCCTCATAAATAGGATATTTTTTACATAACGCCTTAACTTTATCTCTGACATGGCCAATAACAGAACGGTCCTGAAAGTTCTCCAGTACTTTTGAAATAAGGTCCGCAATAACAACCATCTCAGGCTCTTTCATCATTCTGCTTGTAACTATAGGCGTTCCTATTCTAATACCGCTTGTTATCATGGCAGGCAATGCATCATGGGGAATTGAGTTCTTGTTAACAGTTATACCGGCCAGATCAAGCGCTGTTTCAGCATCTTTACCGGTAATATTCTTGCCGGTAAGATCAATGAGCATCAGATGTGTATCAGTGCCGCCGGATATTATTTTGAACCCTCTGGCAATAAGGGCCTCTGACAGTTCTTTTGCATTTTTAATGATCTGAAGCTGATAGTGTTTGAATTCCGGTGTCATTGCTTCCTTAAATGCAACCGCCTTTGCTGCAATCACGTGCATTAAAGGCCCTCCCTGCAAACCCGGGAAAACCATCTTATCAACAGACTTGGCGTATTCGGTCTTGCACATTATCATGCCGCCCCTTGGTCCTCTTAATGTTTTATGTGTTGTAGTGGTGACAAAGTCCGCATACGGCACCGGTGAAGGGTGGTTGCCTGTTGCAATAAGCCCCGCAATGTGGGCTATATCGGCAAGAAAAAATGCATTAACTTCTTTTGCGATATCAGACAGAGTTTTAAAATCAATTATTCTTGAATATGCACTGGCGCCTGCAAGAAGCATCCTGGGTTTATGCCTTTTAGCCAATTTCCGCACTTTATCATAATCAATCTGACCTATTTTCTTTTCCACTCCGTAAAAGTACGTCTTATAAATCATGCCTGAAAAATTCACCTGTGCGCCGTGCGATAGATGCCCGCCGTGACTGAGGCTTAAACCAAGTATCCTGTCGCCGGGTTTCAGTACTGAAAAATACGCAGCCATATTTGCCTGTGTCCCGGAATGAGGTTGTACATTAACATGGTCCGCGCCGAACAGTTCTTTGGCCCGGTCGATAGCTAAAGATTCAACCACATCGGCGTACTCACAGCCTCCGTAATAACGCTTACCCGGATAGCCCTCTGCATATTTATTGGTGAATACCGAACCTTGAGCCTCGAGTACCGCCCTGCTGGCATAATTCTCCGATGCTATAAGAACGATCTTGTCCCTTTCACGTCTGATCTCTTCCATGATTGCGTTATAAATTTCAGGGTCGCTTTTTATAAGTTCAACTATTCTCATTTACACAGTCTCGCTTCTATTGCCTTTATTTTGTCGAGCCTCTTTTGATGACGTCCGCCTTCAAAGGGGGTTGTGAACCATACCTTAACTATGTCTGCCGCGGTTTTACCATCAATAATTCTACCAGGTAAAACCAGCAGGTTTGCATCGTTATGAAGCCTGCTCATCGTTGCCGAGAAGGCTTCACAGCATAAAGCTGCTCTCACACCGGGAAATTTATTGGCAACGATCGACATCCCGATACCGGTTCCGCATATAAGAATGCCCCTTTCCATTTTACCGTTTGATACCAACTCAGCCACTCTTTCACCAAAATCAGGGTAATCGACCGATTCCTCGGTTTTTGTGCCAACATCTTCCCATTCGATCGCAAGATTCTTAAGGACAGGGGTAATTTCATTTTTCAGGGATAACCCTGCATGGTCACAGCCGATAGCTATTTTCATTTAACTCCCGGAAATTATTGATTTGCTCTCTGTTGATGATTTCAAACAAGAAAGTAAATTATATTATCAGCCTTATAGCTGTAAGTCAAGAATATGAAATGTAAAAGTTTGTTATAATTCACATATGCCGACCATAGGTCTCACAGGTAATTTCGGGATGGGTAAAACTTCTGTTTTGTCCCTGTTTAAAAAATCAGGCGCATACACTTTTAATATAGATGAGTTTGTTCATCAAATTCTGAACAGGCCTGAAACAATAAGAAAAATCGCCAGAGCTCTTGGTGATAATATTCTAATAAGAGGTCCAAAGTTATCAATAAATAAAACCCGTGTCGCAAAATTGATCTTTAACGATTCAGAAAAACGAAAAGCAGTCGAAAAAATAATCCACCCTCAGGTCCTGAAATTTGTTAAATCAACCAGGTCCAGGATATTAAAGATAGATCCTTCTGCGTTGATCATCTTCGAGATCCCTCTTCTGTTCGAGGCCGGGTATGAAAATTTCTTTGATAAGACTGTTGTCGTATATTGCAATAAAAAAACAGCCATTGACAGACTTATTGCAAAAGGTTTTTCAAGAGATGAGATACTGAAAAGAATGCGCGCTCAAATGCCGATAACGAAGAAGAAAAAACTTGCGGATTTTGTGATAAACAATAACGGGGATATAAGTAATACTGAAAGGCAGGTGAGAAATGTTTTCAAGAAATTACAAGGCGGTAAAAAATATTTTAGACGAAAAGAAATTGACTAAGAGCTCTTATAAATGGTATTTTGACTTTAAGATGTCTACGTCAATAATGCATCCTCATATATCTAAAGATACCGCAGTTTGCGGAATTGATTTTTAATAGTTTGTTCTGATACCATAATTTCTATGGAAGACAAAATGATTGACCGCATCGAAAGTGATCCCAACATCTGTCATGGACAGCCATGTATAAAGGGAACAAGAATTATGGTCTACATAATTCTTGAACTTCTGGAAACAGGGCTTACCGCTAACGATATAATTCGAGATTACTATCATACTCTTGCGCCAGAAGATATTAAAGCCTGTCTTCATTACGCTACTTCTCTCATAAGAGAACAGGAATATGTTCCTTTTGAAGAGTCGATCCATTGAGATTCCTGATTGATGAAAATATCTTTCCCGCAATAACTTCTTACCTTCGCAGCTTGGGTCATGATGTAAAGTCTTTACAGGAAAAAGGTCTTTTTCGAATTACCGATGATAAAATTATTCAAATTGCAAAAGATGAAAACAGGACAGTTATTACTTTTGACAGACACTTCGGCAACGTTATGAAATACCCGCCTGCTGATACCGCAGGGATAATCCATATCAGAATCCATCCGCCGATTATAAAAGACATAATTACTGCACTTGATACCCTTTTCAAAAAATATACGTCGTCTTCTTTTCATGGGAAGCTTATAGTGCTCTCAAAAAGCGGGTACAGGGTTAGGGGTTAAGAACTAAACAGATTTTTCTAATAACATCCTTCCACCCATTGAACTTCTGGAAGTTTGCCGATACGAATGGAAGTAATAAGGTTACCATCTGTCTCAAAGACTATCCGGTAATTCTGTTCATCCTGATTAACCGGTGTAACCGTTATATCGTGCCATCCAGGGTCAAGATAGGCATCGCTTATTTCAAACTGCATAGGATAGCGTTGTTTGATACGATCTTTAGTCTTCGCCTATGCGAAGACCGCTTATAACATAATTTTTGTCAGAAATATCGATTTTTGCAATACGTCCGTCGCTCACCATAAAGCCTGCGGCATGGTAACAATCCTAAGGTATCAAGTTGATCTCTGACTAACTCCTTTTGTAATAGCTTCGATGCTTACTGCGGAGTTAAATAATCCATGGCCGTATCGCGTCCTTTATAGAGAACTTGATTTTTGTGTCTCCATCACTCGATGTCGCCAGCCCAATATTCCTAAAACCTGCCCTACTATTTTTTACTTCTTTCTCAAATTATGTAGACCTGACACCACCCATAATGGATACACATAAAATTCTTTTTTAGCGATTCATTACTATGTCAACAGGGTCTGATACAACCTTTTCACGGTCAATTTTCTCAAGTATTTTCTTTACCATTTCATCTGCAATCTCAGTTATCATATCTTTTGCAAGGCCATCTTCATCTTTCAATTCCCTTCTCGCTTTTGCAAGTTCTTCAAGAGATGACGGAATTGATATAGAAGAAGTATCCGTTGTGATATCTGCATATGCGATACTATCGCTTCTTTTAGAACTAATAGTATGGAAAATAAGCTGTTCTCCGGTTGCGACAGAGACAACTTTTATTGAGCCTGCCAATGCAATATCTATCTTTGAAGAAGTTTTTGTAAAATAAACGGCGACATCCCTGCTGCATGTACCCTCATATGTGCCTTTCCGGCCCTGCTTTATACATGAATAAGATTGACTACCAGTAGTTTTCATGTTTTCTTCTTTTGGATTCAGACGGACAATATTTACTTGTGTTAGCTTTCCAAAAATTAAATAGTGGACTCCTTTCAGTTGTTTGAAAGTTGAATAATCATCTGTAATGCCTCGTGCACCCAATCGCTGTTCGTCCATAATAGCAAACAGCTCATCTCGCTCAATGGGGCGTATGAATTTACTTGCTTTGTTGGGAAGTTTTGTCTTTATTTCATCAAATATAAAATCTCCAATTGACATTCCAGCAATATCCCTGTTAGTTGTGTTATCAAATCTCATAAAAGCAATTTTTGAAACTGCGCACACTTCAGAATCATTGATTTTGGATGCTACATCTCCAAAACCCGGGTTAATTTTATTTGCTTCGTCAAAATCATTGTAGGCATTCCTGCAAAAACCTTTTTTAAGAAAATAATCCCCTAATGCATAATATAAATTAGTTGCTTTGTCTGCAGAGTCTTTGTAGCCACTAACGGTATTGTTACCTTTTAAATAATTACTCGCAGCTTCTCTATAATTTTTTTGTTTTTCTGCTTTTGCTGCAATTCTGTAATAGGACTCTGCAATTTTATCGTTACAGTCTTTATATGGATTGTTATGTTTTAAAGCGTCCTGATAATTCGAGAGAGCGCTGCTATAGTCGTCGTTGTTGAAAAATCTCTCAGCCTCTCTATAGTATTTTTCCGATGCTCCTGATTTCATCTCAATAATTTTTTGTTTTGCATTCACGGATGGAAAACTTAAGCAGTTATAGGAATTTAATTTATCAATAAAAAATGATAATTCCTGATACTGGGGCAAAGCCGATTCAAAGTCAGATGTTTTCTCATAACTTATTGCCATGTCAAGTTTCTGTTCGTATGCCGGTTTAGATATTTGGCAAAGTTTCATTTTGGCATCCTTATTATCAGCCTCAAGATTCAATGCGTTTATAAATTCCAGGGCGGCTCCATAATAATTTTTTGCGGTAAATAATTCATCCCCTCTTTTTATTGCCTGAGATGCCTGCGAACAGCCATAAGCCAGTAAGAACAACATACATAGCACGATAGGTGTTGAGTGCCACTTTCTAAAATAGTTCGACATAGTTCCTTCCTCCTTTTTTGATTAAATGGGACGGTGCCATTTTTATTTACTTATGCCCATAATGAGTACATATTATCTTATGTACTGATTTGTTATGCCTTTCTTCTTTTTATTTTCATTCTTTCGTCTCTTTTATCTCCGAAGTTTTTACAGGTTCAGATTTGGAAGCAGAAACAGGTTGATCAACGGATTGAGTTTGAGGCTGAGAATTAGGAGTAATTTGAGATTGAGGTTCAGGATCAATGGGTCCGATGTCATCAGCATTATCCGACATAATCAATGCATGAATCAGATGTTTTTTAGAGTTGTTGTATTTGGCGAGTTTTTCACTGTAATCATTTAAATCATCGAATATAAAATAATGGAATCCAACTATTCTTGTCTTTTGGTCAATAGTGGTAGCGAGAATAAGAATTGTTGGCTTAGAATTTGTCATTCCATTATAAATAGATGCCCACGCCAGCTTATTAACTTCCAGTTTTTCCAACTTCTCTCCAAAAACAATATGGTCACCTTGTTGTGCAGCCAATCCGATAACCTGCTTTTTTTGAGAATTTTCATATTCAATTTGTGACTGTTCATTTTTAGCGTCGGATTCTCGACTCGACTCACTTGCAATCGAGAGTGCTTTAATTCCAATACCCACCATACTGTAAGGATTGCAACCATTAAGGCTAATAAATAACAGCGATGAACTTACTATTAAAACGAATGATATGAAATTTCTTTTTTTCATGAAAGTATCCCCCTTTTATTTTTTGATTGCTGTTAACTAAAAAACTACTGACTGAATGACTAAAAGAGCATCTAATTTCTTTTTGCTCCTACAACTTGCTCATTACTTCACCTCCATCGTCGTATTTGACGCAGTGCAATTATCCGTTTCATTACTCTCGCTCACTTTATTTGTATCATCAGCACAGACGATTAAATAGTATGCGCCGGGAGGAGTACTTCTCTTTATGGTAACCTTCGTTTTACCATTTGAACTTTTTCCGTCTTTTATTTTTTTCAAAGTGCGGCTTCCTTTAAACAGGATATCACTATCGTCTTTTATTGTATCCAGTGAGAGATAATAACGCACTATGAATCTGCCCGTCGCAAGTCCGCCCCTGTTCATTACCATATCCTTAACAGTAAAACTGCTGCCACGTTTTTTACTTTCGGGCGGATTGCTTACGGAAGTAACTGTTAAATCAGAAACTGGGGCATTACAGTTTGTGTCGTTTCCGTCTGTGAGATTATCGCAGTCATTGTCTAAATTGTCCTTGCATGTTGCGTTTCCATATGGCCCCTCTGTCCCCAGAGTTCCCGGTACACACGTGTCAATAGTTGAACCGTTCTGACAAATCAATTGACCCGTTGCTGCACATGCTCCTATTCCACATGTTATACTTGTTGGCACATAGCCGTCATCGGCAATTCCGTTACAGTCATCGTCAACACCATCGCAGTTGTTATCAGACAATCCTGTAAGTATGCATTCATATGAATCACATACATCGCCTGCTCCGTCATTATCCGTATCTGCCTGATCGGGATTAGCAACAGTTTGACAGTTGTCACACGCATCGCCTGTTCCTTCAGCATCTGCATCAGACTGATCGGAGTTGGCTATTAATAGACAGTTGTCAAGCAAATCGGGCGCACCATCGTTATCCATATCTGTAAGTTCTCCAACTGCGAAATAGGAGAAATGATCTGTCAGAACGCAAAGTACATTATTCACGGTATCAGGATTAGGAATACGTGAAGATAATGAGAGAACGTCGCATGTTGGCGGTATATTTTCGTCACAACTGATCATGTTCAGATTGTTCTCATCTTCCAATGTAAGCGAACCCTGTCCATAAGGAATACATACCTCTGCCTGTCCGTTCCACGTTGCAGTAGTTTGTATATCCACGCATTGAGCATCGGGCGCAGTAAGCGTCAAACCTTTCACTTTGTTTGAATCGCATGGCTGTGAAATAATTGTTGTGTCCCCGCCATTGGTTATATTGGGGAAAGTGACCGCTACTGTTTCGTCTACATCTGTTTTTGTTACAGAACTGTTACTTAGCGGCGTGTTGCAATTCCAAATAGCCGGGTTATTGTCGTCACAGTCAGAATTGTTTGACACATAATCAGAAGGCTGCGTACATGCCTGTGTTGTATTATTAGGATTGCCATAACTATCTTTATCATTGTCATAGTAATAAGTATTTTTTACTCCCTCATCTGTCTGCCCGTTACAGTTGTTGTCGACGGTATCACAAACCTCTGTTTGTGGAATACCTGACGTACAAGTATCAATAATCGTTCTGCTCTGGCAGATGTTCTGACCTGTTCTTGCACATGCTCCGACTCCGCAGTTTGTTGCTGTCGAAGCGTAATTGTTATCCGCCGTCCCGTCACAGTTTTCATCTATGCCGTTACAGTTATTATCTGATTCTGTTGGGCTTCCGTCTGTGCAGGTGTTTATTATCGTTCCGCTCTGGCATACATTCTGACCTGTTCTTGCACATGCTCCGACTCCACAATTTGTTGCTGTCGGTACGTATCCCTCATCAACTGTTCCGTTACAGTTGTTATCTATTCCATCACATGTTGTATCGCTTCCTTCCGGTGTGCCGGGAGTACAGGTGTTATTAATCCAGCCTCCTGCAACACAGGTCTCGGTTCCTGTTCTTGCACAGGCTCCGACTCCGCAGGTAGATTGCTTTGTAAGGTTTTCATCCGTCTGACCATCACAGTCATTATCTACGCTATCGCAAACTTCTGTAGCTCCGGGCTTAATTGCAGGGTTGTTGTCATTGCAGTCGCCTGATGTAGCTGTCAACTCCGATGCAGCTTTGTAAAAAGCTGGCCTTTGGCATTGTATAACTATATTTTCATTTGAATATCCATCGCCATCCGCATCTTGATACCAGATCTGATTCGGGTGCTGAAGCGGGTCATTGTCGTCGCAGTCAACATCGGAGGTGTAACCATCGCCATCGGCGTCAGTGTAAACAGGCGCCACTGTTCCACTAAGTGATACACTTGCGGTAACGCCTGATTTGTTGGTGATAATGTTAAAAGCAGCGCTCTTTACTCCGGTTGAAACAGGTGAGAAAACAACATCAACAGTGCAGCTTTGCGAAGGCGACAATGTTGTGCCAGAACATGTGTCATTCTGAGTACCGAATTCAGATGAGTTGGCGCCGGTAAAAGACAAATTAGTGATTGTGAGATTACCCTTTGTGCCTGAAACCACGATTGTAAAGGTCTTTTGTGAAGAAGTTCCTGATTTTACATTTCCATAATTAAACAATTGTGGAAGAGAATTAATAAGCACATCATCAACTGTCCCACCCACTTGTCCGGCACGTACCGGCCAGACATAGCTGGAGTTGGTCAAACTGTTGGCGTTTAAGTAGCCACTCCACATATCGACGTTCCACGAGCGGTTTGTATTGCTCGCGCTGGTAGTAGACGACCAGTAGCCATAGCCTGCTGACTGCACATTTGTGAATGGATGATTGTCAGGTAAGGCAGGACTATCGTTTGAATAATCAATCAAGCTGCGGAGTTCTTTTCTGTTTGGAAGCCGCCAATCTGAGTAGCCGCACAGGGTTAAATTGTTGGCATAGTTAAGAGCCGCATTCCAAAGCATATATCCTCCGGCAAGGTTGCCATTCTTGGGCCACATAAGACCTGTGAGATTGTCAGTTACACAGTTATACTCAGTTCCTGTCCCGACTGTAAACCTCGGATTGGGCCATGCAACGCCCATTTCTAAATCTCCATCATCCCCTGCCCGGTAGCTTGTTTGCTGCCCTGTTTTATGAAGTTGAATTGTTCTGGTTTGTTCGGCACGTACTGGCCAGACGTAGTAGTAGTAGCCGTAGTCCTTATAGGGGCGGTTCACATAACCACTCCACATATCTACGCCCCACGCAAAGTACGTGCCGCCCGCGTAGGTAGTAGACGACCAGTAGGCATAGTTCGACTGCACATTTATAAATCCCTGAGTATTAAGCCATGCGGCTGTGTTAGAAACATCTGCATTTACAAGACTCTCAAGCTCATTAACATTAGGCAGCCGCCAGTCTGAATAACCGCACAAGGCTAAATTGTTGGCATAGTCAATGGCTGAATTCCATAGCTTTTTGTATCCTGCAAGATTACCGTTCTTGGGCCACATTAATCCCGTAAGATTGTCCGTCACACAATCACCACTAACCGTAAACCTCTGACTGGACCACAGCACCCCTGCGCGTATCTCCCCGTCCTGCCCCGTGCCAGAGCAGGCAATCTCGTCATATGGACTAACTCCACGATAGCACTTCGTCTGTCCTGTGCTTGGAAGCTGGATAGTACCTGTAACTGTGGAAACAGGAGTTAGAGAAATAATTCCCATATCAGTCGTCTTTCCGGCAATGACTGTAACAACATTAGTAATTAAGGTTTCATAACTGTTTATGGAAATGACAAGATAATAATCCCCAACATCGGAATCGCTAAAAGAAAAAGCGCCGTTTGCATCTGTTGTTTTTTCATCAGCAAGAATTGAGACGTTGGGTCCATATAGTTTAACGGTAGCTCCTGATATAGCAGTCCCGGTTGTCTGGTCTTTTACTATGCCTGTGAGTGCCCCGTGAGTTTCATTCCAAAATATTTTGTAAAGCTGAGATGTATACTGTATAGCACGCGGCATAAGATAATCACCGATAATTTTTAAATTCGAGTCCTCAATATAAGGCTCAAGGAAAAACTTAACCTTGCGCCAGGAGTTATCAGGAATTGGCCAATTTAGCGAAACCGGGTCAATATTTAAATTCGACGTATTCCCATTAACTTCATCACTTGGGAAATATTGAGCTCGTTGAGCAAGATTAAAGAAAAGTTCATCTATAGTATTGTAATTTTTAACCGAGTCCTCGGCTTCTATTGCTGAAACTTTTGTATAATCCCATTGAATATAGTGAGCTTCAGCTTTCATATATTTTTCATATGAATCCCCATTAAGAGGTAGATGTGAATCATTGTGAACATGTGCAGGAACAGATGCATCAGCTAAAAGATGAGCTATTCTTCCAAGATACCAGTAGGCAAGTCCTTTGTTTACCGGATATGTATTTATAGCAGTATCCCAATAAAGATCAGAATCTTGTACTTGAGACAATGCTCCTCTTGAGTTTAAAGAAAGTCCATTATTAGGCTCAGGATAATCAGGTTCATAAAAATGGTGCAATAAACCATATAAGAAAATTTTGCATTGTTGGCTTACTGGATCATAGTCATCTTCTTCTTTAGCTCCTTCTGTAATTTTTGTTCCGTCTCCGGCATATGTACACTGTATAGCAGGACAGAGGACATCAAATGGATCACATTCAGAGTCTCTTAATCCAAAACCAAGATATTGATATATTTCATGTGATGTATCATTTGGCCAGACAAGAAATGCTTGTTCTGCAATATAGGGATGAACGTTAATGTTGTCATAGGAATAAGATAATATGGGCATGAATAGAATCGTGAAAATACAATTGATAAAAAAACCAATACAGACGAGTTTTATTTTACTGAGTTGAAATGAAATTAATTTTTCCATGATACGCCCCCTCCATTATTAGAGCGTTTTTTAGTTAATGTTAAAAAAAACCACATCCGTTTTTCGGCTTTCATTGTATTGCAATACAAATTTTTCTTTACCCCCTCACCCCCCTTTTCCAAGGAGGGGAACAAAACTATATGTGTTAAACTCACAGGCAGTGAGTCTGAATACCACATCAGAATTGGGGATTACCGCATTTAGGAAATGAAAATACACGCTATACGCTAAATGCTCTTTGTGTCCTCCGTGGTAAATCGCTTTTTCAGGTGTAAATAATTCGCACAGATAACATCCTAATATTAATCATTCACGCCTACGGCGCCTTCGGTTGCCCCGCGTGTAATCTTGTGGCTCTTTACTACGCCTTTCTCGTCAAAAACTATCACGAGGCTGTGTGTATATGCTGTTCCACCTCCCAGTCCTAAAAAACTGGACTTGCTTCCCCGCGTCCAGTTATAAAAAAATACTTTTTCATTATCCATTGTTTTGCTCGGGTTGCCAAATTCTATAAATATCTCTTCTTTTGCAGTCTTACCATCAACGATCTTTGCCACCTGTTCATCTGTTATTTCTTCTCCATGTTTGATAGATTTATAGGCGCAGCCAGAAATCATGATCATGCAAAGCCCCAGCGCCATAAATAACAAAACAATCTTTACCTTCATAATTACCTCCATAATAAAAGATAGAAAGCGGAATCCGCCTTGAATTATTTTGATCTTACAAATTCTGATCCCTGTTAAAAAAACAAAACGGGCGTGCCGCATGACACACCCGTTTGCAATTTAAAATTTTTCTGAATAAGACTTAGATTCTGTCTGTCTGTCTGTCTACAAAATGACGTTTTGAGGGAATTGATGTCTTTGGAATGGTTTAAAATACCCTTGAATAAAAAGTTTGGCATATCCCCCGCTTCTGAAGAATAAGGTTTATGCCTGAAACGATACCAAAAACCCGCTGGTTTGTCAAACACTTTTTTATTTGGAAAAGATTCCGGACAAGCCGGAATGACAAGAAATGACTGGATTCCTATTTTTCAATGGAATGACAACAAAAAGCCGACTAAAAAAATTCCCCGGTATTGATCTTCCCTTCCACTTCTTTAATATAATCTTCTGATATTTTCAGTATGCTGAGAGCTGCTGGATCAAGAGGATAGTTCGGGTTCTCACTTATTACACTGAATAACCCTCTGCTTACTATATAATCTGCAATATGGATAACGGCAACACGATCTGAATTTCCTGTTGCGAGTGACGGTTTGTGATGGTAAAGGACCGAATTCTGTACCCCTTCCGGCAGATTCCATTTTTCAGCAAGCCAGGCGCCGATCTCAGCATGGGTGAAATCAAAGACCGCTTCTTCAGCTTCAAGAAGGTCCTTTATCTTTTCAAATACGCCCAAAACCTGCATATATGTATCAGGGAAATATTTATTAAGCACTAAATATCCCAGATCATGTAATATCCCGTTCATAAAAACTTCATCGGTAAATTTCAGCTTAAGGTCTTTTGATATTAACTGCGCAACTGCTCCTACGGTTACCGAATGATTAAAGATCCTCTGATAATCAAATGCTCTAAGCCTGCCTTCCCTATCCTCAAAAACAGTCATTAAAGATACTCCGAGAGCCACATCTCTGACATTGTTAAATCCGATCCTTAGAATCGCATCATGTATGGTCCTGGTCATTACTTTATATCCGAAAAAAGCTGAATTGGCGACACTCAGTATTTTTGCCGTTATGGGAGGATCATTCTCAATGATGTTGCTCAATTTATCAACTGATGTACGCTCATCATGAACAAGTTTTAATATTTGCTCTGCAACAACAGGAATAGTTGGAAGTTGCGTGATCTGCTGAACATACTGTTTTAATGAATCGGTCATGGTATTTATATTTTAAAAAATCCCCCTTCATCCCCCTTTTTCAAAGGGGGAAACATTTTACCCCTCTTTGGCAAAGAGGGGATAGGGGAGATTTTTCGGACAATAACATCCTTAATGTTTTTTTCTCTATGTCAAATCCTCAAAATGGGTCAATCCCTTAAATTCCCTGTATCTGTTCTCTATTTCAGAATAATCGAGACTTTTAATTCTGTCAAGGCTGAAGGCCTCAACGTTAAAAGACGCCATAACGCTTCCGAAGATTATTGCCTTACGTATATTTGATTCTTCAAAGTTCATCGTATTTGCAAGGTAACCCATAAACCCGCCTGCAAAGCAGTCTCCGGCGCCTGTAGGGTCAAAGACCGATTCAAGAGGGTATGCAGGAGCTGTAAATATTTTTTTATCACTGAACATAAGCGCTCCGTACTCACCGCGCTTAATGATAAGCGTTTTAGGCCCGTATGAGAGTATCGCTTTCGCAGCCTTAACAAGGTTCGGCTCTCCCGAAAGCTCTCTCGCCTCTCCATCATTAATAAGAAGTATATCAACTAATTTTAAAGTTTCAAGTAAAGATTTCTTTTTCCCCCCTATCCAGAAGTTCATCGTATCGCAGGCGACAAGCGCTGGTTCTTTGACCTGGGCCAGTACTTCTCTTTGCAAATCAGGATCTATATTGGCGAGAAAGACTATTTTTTTGTTTTTATAATTTTCGGGCAGTCTCGGCTTAAAGGACTGAAACACATTAAGCTGCGTATCGAGCGTACGCGCCTCGTTCAATTCATATCCATATTCACCTTTCCATCTGAAGGTTTTACCCGGCTGTTTTTCAATCCCTTCAATATCAATCTTGCGGCTTTTAAGAAACATCAGGTGTTTGTCCGGAAAATCAGTGCCCACAACCGCTACGATCGATACGCTGGTAAAATAACTTGCCGCAGTCGAAAAATAAGTGGCAGAACCTCCCAGCACCTCATCAACCTCACCAAACGGAGTTTTTACAGAATCAAATGCTACGGAGCCTACAACAAGTAGAGACATGATGTTTCCTCCAATGTTTTAAAAAATCTCCCCTAACCCCTCTTTGCCAAAGAGGGGAACACACCCCTCAATCCCCTCTTGATAGAGGGGAATTAAATAACTCCCACTTTGGAAAAGGGGGATAAAGGGGGATTTTTCTAATTTAAATTTGATATTACTTCCCATTCCTCTGCGGTTCAAAGATCACTTTTATCGAATCTCTCGCCTCTGCCACAAGCTGAAAACCAGGTCCGCATTCATCAAAATTCAGTTTATGCGTGATCATTCCGCTTAAATTAACCCTCCGGTTTTGCATAAGCTTTATTGCAATATCAAGGTCCAGAGGACTTGCGCCATAAGATGTCATCAGTGTTATTTCATTGCGCCACATATCGTTCATCGGGACCGGAACCATGATCTCCGGCTCCGGCACGGCGAAAAACAGACCGGCGCCTCCATGGTCAATGCAACTCAAAGCAGTTGTTGATGCCGACAGCGCGCCGGCGCATACAATTACAAGATCGGCAAGCCTGTTATCATTAAACTCCAGAAGTTTTTGAGGAACATCGTCCTTTGCATTTATTACAGCATCGGCGCCAAAGCGTTCAGCGGCTTTCATACGGTATTCACTTATATCAGTAGCAATGATTTTACCTGCACCGAGTGCACGTGCAAGAGATATGTGGATCAGACCGGAAATTCCGCTGCCTATTATCAGAACGGTCTGTCCCGGTTTTAATCCTGCCAGCCTCTGTCCGCGCACAACGCAAGCCAAGGGCTCTATGAATGTGCCTTCTTCATATGACATACCATCGGGCAATATATAAACACCTCTGTCAACGTTGATTTTGGGAATCCTGATATATTCTGCAAATCCTCCCGGGTCATAGTTTGTCCTATGCAAAGTATCACATGCTGTATGAGAACCCTTCAGGCAGTAATAACACTTATTGCAGGGCACATGATGAGAAACAAATACCCTGTCCCCTTTTTTATAATCCTTCACACCCTCTCCAACCTCAACAATTTCTCCGGTTATTTCATGCCCCAGTACCCGCGGCGCCTTTTTTATCCTGTACCATTCCATAACATCACTGCCGCAAATACCGCTTGCATGGACCTTAACAAGCAGCTCCCCCTGCCCTATCTTAGGGACAGGCATCTCTTCAACACGAACATCCTTATTGTTGTAATACATTAAAACACGCATAGCTTGAATTTGAGATTTGAAATTTCTAATTTGAAATTTTATTTTGCCTTATTCTTCTCCTCATTAAAGATCTCAAGCGCGTCCTTCGGCGTAGCTTTCTGATGGATCACGGCCCTCAATGCCTTTGCCATGGCTGCCGGATACGCGTGCTGCCATACGTTCCTGCCGAGATTAACGCCTATCGCGCCTTTCTGCATTCCATCATGAACGAAATCAAAAACCTGAAGCTCTGTCTCGCATTTTGGTCCACCGGCAATCACTATCGGTACAGGACAGCTGTTTGTGACTTTCTCAAAATTCTCGCACCAGTAGGTCTTTACAACTCTGGCCCCGAGCTCTGCTGCAATACGGCAGCATAGTGAAAGGTAGCGGGCGTCCCTTTTCTCAAGTTCTTTGCCGACCGCGGTAACCGCCATAACAGGTATTCCGTATTTCTCGCATTCATTCACCAGATTTGAGAGGTTCATGAGTGTCTGGTGCTCATATTCAGTGCCCACAAAGATCGATAGCCCTACCGCAGCTACATTCAGCCTTATGGCCTCTTCAATTGATGTAGTGATGCTTTCATTCGCGAGGTCTTTGCCTATAACGCTGGAGCCGCCTGAAACGCGGAGTATGACAGGAAGGCTGTTTTCAGGATCAATGCATGAACGCAAAACACCCCTGGTGACAAACAGGGCATCGCTGTAACGAACGATAGATTTGATGGTCTCGCCGGGTTTTTCAAGTTTTGATGTGGGACCAAGAAAATACCCATGGTCAATCGGCATAAAAAAACAGTGCCCATCCGGTTTAATAATTTGTGCCAAACGATTTTTCATTCCCCAATCCATTGTAAGTCCTCCTTTAAAAAATATTTCTGCTTTAGTAAACCATATATTTCAGAGTTCGTCATTCCGGCTTGTCCGGAATCTACATGCCTGATCGGGAAAGATTCCCGACAAGCGGGAATGACATTAAGACAAAATATGATATATGCAAAACCTGCTTCATCGCTTCCGCGCTTTAGCACTACTTCCCTTTCTTCTCCTTCTCCTTCAGTACCTTTTCTTTAACCTTCAGTGTTTCCTCAAGCATCATAACGTATTTAATGTATTTTGCCCCGAATTTGATCAGTTCCACCTCATCCGTCCTAATTTTTTCGATGGTCTCTTCGTCAAGATCAAATACGTTCAGGAAATTGCTCTCAAAAATAAATCTCCTGAAACGGTCGGAGTCATAACTTGCCATGTAAAACTGCATCTGCTTTTTCTCATCAAGCGGAGGCTGTCCCAGGAGATTCCTTCTTAACTGAATGGTCTTCCATTCTTTGTTTATGCTGTCATACTGATCAACATTCTGATCCTGCCTCCATGATTCAACCGTCCACTGCTTTTTTTCGTGATAACCATAACAATGAGGCTCCCTTATGAAAAAGTAGAACTCTTCATCAAAGACGCCGTCCTTATTCTCTCTCTTTAATGTGCCCTGCCCTATAGGGTAATAACGGCAATTGGCCGGGCGGTCCGTATAAATAGTACACCCATCCGGCGTGACAAAAGGGCATGGCCTTCCTGCATCCTCATTCATTTTCAGCATGGCATAGAGATGAGAAGATGGTTCATCAACCTTCATGTAAGTATATTTCTCCAGAAATTCTTCTGAGGATAGTCCGAGCCTGTTTTTAAGGCGTACAACATCATAAGGAGTTAAAAGGATATCTATATTACTGCAGCATCTTGTGAAGCATTTTATCCCTTTATGACATCTGAATTTAAATTTTGAACCCAATGACAACTTTACCGGTTCTACTACATCCATTTTTCTCATTGTATTGCTCCTTGAGGTTTATTGCCATTAAAGATTCCCTCAGCAAGCTGCGGGGAATCTTAATGTAATGAATTATTATTTTTATATTCGCTCTCTTGACGCTCGCTATTCATTTAAACTGGAGGAGTAAACAGCGAATATATTTGATAAAAGAATCTATAATTATAACAATATCGGTATATTTAAATCCAAACAATATGATTTCGGTCTATTCTATATTTTAACCTGTCGAAATTTTTCAAATCTTCCCTTCCATTTTCCCCGCTCCGGTCCTGCAGTTTACCTCCGCAAAAGGAATCACGGTTTCCCATGCGCTGCCGCCGCCGTGAGCGTATCTGTCTTTAAATTTTTTTGTGTCGGTAAAGCCGTGGTCGGATATGATGTAAAAAGAATTCATCTCCTTAAGCAGCGGAATAATGCCGGAGATGAACTCGCTCTTTACGCTCAAAAAAAGCGGATACAGGTCGAGTGTTGAGCCGTGGACTTTTGAGTCAATGAAATTGAAATGCAGAAACTTTATGTCTTTCTGCAGTTTCATTACTTTTCTCAGCTCTCTTTTGCCGGACGCCTTCTCGGCCCATTTTACAAGGACATAACTCCTGCCGTTAAAATGACCTTCATCCTCAAGGCTCATTGCCTTGCGGAAATTCAATGTGGATGTCGGCGCATCAATAATTAACGGCCCTTCGCTCAGTTTCATGCCTTCATTAATCAGCGCCTCCCTGAGCATGAGCCAGAGGTCATACCTCAGCCCGTCAAAAATTAACACCAGGCCCTGAAGCTTTTCCTTTAGTCCCGATATATCGTTTGCGTCTGCCTTGTTCTTTTCGTATTCCCTGCAAAACTGTGCGAACCTGTCTTCAATCTTCTCCATAATACCGCCGGAGAAGTTGTCCTTATACGAATTATCATGCCTGAGTTTTTCGACAATCAGGTTCATGGGCGCAATGACCTTTGTAAATCTTTCAACACCCTTGTATCTGCTTTCCTCTCCCGTGAGTCTGATTATATTCAGCAGGTCTTTCATCGCCCCATCTTCCGTGGCCCTGATTTTGTCTTCGCTTATTATCTTTCCCCATGAGCGGTGGAATATCTCCTCACGCAGCATCTTTTTAAGATGACCGATCTTTTCCGTGTTCAGAAAAGAAAAAAGCTCATCCGTTGAAAATGTTGTCAGCTTTATCCCTTCAAACAGATCCAGCCTGCCTTCTTCCCTCAATCTCTCCTCTGCCTGTTTAAGACCGTCTCCTTTATAGACGCCGCCTTTAAATGCCGGGCCTGCTGCCGCAGCATCTCCTGCAATCTCACGCGATATCCTTTCGCCCTGCGGGCCGTACTTGCAAAGCTCTTCCCTGAGCAAAGAGACGCCGTGCTCGTCTTCGTCCTTTATCCATACAATGGTCTCTTCATCACTGCCGAGCCATTTGAAAAACATGTTTCTGAGATCACCGTATTTCAGCCTCCTGCCTTTGACGGCGTCAATGAAATCCCTGACCCTGACCTCTTTTATCTTCCATCTTCCCTTGAAGGCCTTTTCCATCTCCTCAAGCGCTTCATCGGTAAGCAGCGGATATATCAGCGGCAGTCCCGCGTCGGTTAATTTTGAATTCAGTATGGAAGATATCTTCCCTGCAATATCCGTCCTGCCGGAATCGCCGGCCCCGAGGAGGTATGAATCTATCTTTTCCCTGTTCTCAGGCGCTTGAATCAGTCTCAGGAAGTTCAATATGCCTGTCCTGCATTTCCGGGTGAGATCGTTTTCAGCCTGCGGCGGCTCATCGCCGGACCTGAAATTACATTTGCAGACAGGCGCATTGAAAAGCTCATAGCCCAGGTCTTCCCTGCACATCGCCGGAAGCCGGTCCAGATGCTGCCTGATCTCCCACCAGTCAAGTTCAAATGTAAGCGACTTCACGACAGCCGAAATCCTTTTCAGTATCTTTGCCTCTTCGCTCTCCTCAACTTCCCTTCTGAGATTAAACGCAGGCCACTGATAATATGTCTCATGCCCTTCCCTGTATGCGGCTGTGAATGCAGAGTAGAAGTCCTCCCATTTCACCTTGATCTCTGAGAATTCCACGCTGAAGGAATTCAGGTAATCCTCCATTGCAGAGAGAATGACATCCTTTGCCTCATCAAGTCCTGATGCCGTGGTCAGTTTCAGCGACGGGTGCACGAGATAGAGATAATACTTGTTCATCATCTGTATATGATCGGAAAAAAAAGTGTGGACCTTCTCCGGATATTTCAATTCCCCTTCGAGTCCCGGATTGTCTTTCAGGTAAGCGAGCGCCCGCTCGAGGCCTTCAGCCGGTTGGAGCGAGACTGGCATTGAATTGAAAAACAGCGACAGTTTATTAAGCAGAGCTGAATCGAGGCGGAGTTTTTTCAGTATGGAATAGTCCCTGTACTTTTCCGTGTACAGGCTGACCGACTTGAGCAGGTCCCTGCCTTTCCTTACAAATGCCGCTGTCTCCTTCCACATGAGTTTCTGTGTCAGCGGAGTTGGCACGTCTTCGACCTCGCCCCAGATGAATTTGCCGAGTTGGAGATAACCCAGCAAATCCGGCAGCAGTGTCTTGCCGGCGCGCAGCTTTAGTATCTCTCCTGTTGCAAGCTGCGTTATCTCCCTCAGCTCAACGATCTCGTCGCGTCCGTAAGGTATCAGATGCCCTGATACGACGAATGCGGATATGATCAGGTTTATCTGCTCTTCACCCATCCCCCACTTGCCCTTTCTGAGAGCGTTCTTTAGATGCGGGAGACTGTCTTCCTGTGAAACGAGATTCAGTATCTGCGATACAAGCTCATTCTCCACATCGAGAGAGATGAGGAAGCTGCCGCCCTTTTTCTTTATAATGCCGAGCGGCTCAAGCAGTCCTTTTATATAAGGCGTAAGCCCTTTCTTCTCTGCGTCCTCAAGCGTTATCTTCCCCTGTTTGATGAAATGGCTGAAAAGCCCTGAAAGGTGATGGGATGAGAAATATTCGATCCTCGGCATTATCCGGTAATGGTTCGGATGAAGCTCGGAAAGCGGACGGTCAAAGAGATGCGCCAGCAGCTTTTCAACCGGCAGATAACCTATCTCTTTCAGATTCTCCACGCTGCCGCCTGAGGCAAAAAATATTTCTCCTTCAAAGAATATCCGCGTCATCACTTCCCTGAACCCCGCCTCATCCTTCTTCACCTGAGCGCCGGCAGCCGGGAATTCCCTCACAAGATGACTCCTCGCAATGAACTCCTCGACGAACAGCGTCTCTTCCTCTGTCATGCCTCTCGGCATCCAGAATATCAAAGCGGAAAGAAACGGCGATGGGAATGTATTCAGAAGCGCGGTCAACTGCGCCTTGCCTCTTGAAAACGGAGAGAGGATTATGAAATACCCGTCGAGCCGCTTTTCAAGCCCCTCTGTCATCCTCTCCATGTCCGTCCTTTTAATATGTTCGGAGGCGTTGACATACACGGCGCACTCCCTCATGCTGTTCTGCCAGACGAATTTATATTTTCTGCCTTCTTTAACGTCCCGCAGGGGGAGATACGGCAGGTTGAGCATATTGCAGATTTCTGAAAAGAGATAGTCCCTGTCCTCGAATCTCTCCCTCAGCGCCTTTATCCTTGCCTTTATCCTGATACCTTCATCCACGCGCGGGTCTACGTAATATGCGTCGCCTTCCTTATTGATATACATCTGGTGCGATGCAAGCGGCTCGAGCACACCGTCTTTGATGAACTCGTAATTTATCCGCGAGGTCAGGGTGCTGATCTTTTTCAGTAGAATCTCAGCAAGCTCATTTGCAGTCTTTCTCTTTTCAAAAGGCGATATCTCGGTGAGTATCAAAATCTTTATTGCCGCAAGCCCCGCCTCCCTCTGCACAGGCTGGTCCAAAATTCCACCGATGTTATCCTTGTAATAATCATATACAACCCTCACGAGCGGTGAGTATTCCGGTACCTCCCTGATCCTCTCTTCAAAATGGTTGAATATGGCGTCAGGCGTTATCAGCACGTCCACAGGCTCATCAAGGATCTTCCCGGCCTCGCTGAAGACAAAATGTATCACCCCCCGGTGCTGGGAGAATACAGGCGTAAGACCGGACAAAAATCTCACGGTAAAAGGATGGAGCGGGTATGTCTTCCTGAAATCATCGTATTTGATCAGCATGTGAGGATAATATTTTTTCAGCTCAAAGAACACGGCCTTGATCACTTCCTCAGCGCCGTCCTTTTTGATGATAATCCTCCGGTCGATTATATCCTCAATATGCGACGAAGAAAGGTTTATCCTCAGAGGATATCTGTCCTTGATCCTGTTGAATATGTTGGACGAGATATGCCCCGTCTCCTCGATCCATTCCTGTAGCGATGCGATAATCCAAAGCGGATGGTGGAATGAAAATTCACCGAGGAACTGGAGGAATCTGATATCTTCATAGAATGCCGAGGGCGCGGGCTTTGAACGGAGGAATTCGGAAAGCTCGTCAATAATAATCACCGTGCGGTTGTTGATTATGTCCTTAAACGTCTCTTGCCTGTCCGTGACTTCACCTTTGTAACCAAGAGAAGAAAGCACAATGCTTTCGAGAGAGCGTGATGCGGGATATTTAACAAGCGATATTTTGATCGCATTCAATTCCCTCTCCCCTGAAGTATCGGGGAGAGTTCTGCCTTCGATTTCCCTCTCTACTGGAGGGAGAGGGAGAAACTCCTTATTTTTCAAAAGCAGATACAGGTAAGAAAGAAAATGCGACTTGCCGCTGCCGTAATTGCCCTTTATGAATATGCCGCAGCCCTGTCCCTTGTTGATCCTGTTCAGTATAGCGTCAAGGCTGTCCTGAATCTCACCTGTGAATACAAATGACGACGTTATACCATCAGGGTCTTTGTCTGCATCGTCAAGCTCGATTACAAGCTTGACCTCCGGTATCTCTATGATGTCCCTTAATTTCATCGTCACAATGGTTGAAGAGGGTTTTGTTTTTTCAATTATTCTACTTCAAATTAAGCAGGTTTGCATAGTGCGGTTGTTAAATCCTCCTCTTTGGAAAAGACCAACTGTAGGTGCCTTAAGCAGGGGTTAGGGGAGATTTTGTAAAACAAAGATTTCTTTAACGCATTCCATCGGCTCTCCTGCACATCTCCTTCCCGGTGAAGGGCAAGGGTGTGGTATTGCCTAAAATCCCTTTTCATGTGTATATTCATTCACATGGAGGCTCATGTAACAGTTCGATTTGCTTTTATTGGGGAGGATTGGTTGGTAACGACAGCATGGCATTAAACCTTATCCGATCCATTAGTAAAAAACAGGAAAGCTCTTATTGAAACTCCATGGACATAAATATGAGGGATAAATATTGGAGGTAACAAGTAGAGATTGGGAAACATCCCTTCTTTCTGTCTAAGCTTAAATATATTGATTAATAAAGGATGTGGAGCTTGTCTAAAAACTCAATTTGTCTGTCTGTCATTCCGGCAGTCCTTAAGTCGGTTCAGCCTTCTGGATGCCCGATTACAGACTTCGGGCATGACAAAAACAAAAAAAGGCACTGTCCCCTTTTTTCAAAGTAGTTGTACGCAATAAATTTTAAGGGAATGTTATATTTTATAACAAATCACTCGTGCGGATGGCAAATAGCCACCGCACAGTTCAAACGTTATAGCCAATGGTAAAAAGACCGTAAACAATGGGACTGACCGACATAAAAAAAGAACTTAAAAAACTCGACAAGGATAAACTTGTTGACTTGGTAGCTGACTTGTATAAAAAGAACAAATCAGTAAAAGAATTTTTCGACTTTTACGTGAACCCCAACGAGAGAGGGCTTTTCAACAAGTATCGTGACAAAGTATTTGAAGCATTTTATCCGAGACGTGGTTACAACTACAAACTCAAAGACGGCAAACAAGCAATTAGCGACTTCAAAAAACTTGGAGCTTCAGCGGACTTGCTTGCTGACCTTATGCTATTTTACGTTGAGACAGGTGTGAAATTTACAAACGACTTTGGTGATATTGACGAAAACTATTATTCCAGTTTGGAGAAAACCTATGTTCAGGCATTGACAGTAATGAAAAAGGAAAACATGCTTGACAAGTTTGCCGACCGAGCAAGTAAAGTTGTAAGCGACACAAGTGGAATTGGTTGGGGCTTCCACGACTATTTAGCAGACGTTTATGCTGACTTTTACTCGGACTTCATTGATGACGCAGACAAAGAAGACGAACCGGAAGAAAAGGGAAAATTAAACTTGGTGGACAATGACGAGAAGAACCACTGGCTATAACAGCACATTAACATCGCTGTCCGGTTAATAAAATCCTTCATCACGTCGCAAACATTATGTGAAGTTGTGCCCCTTATTTCGTGACTAAGTCACATTAGATTCCCCGCCAAAATCCTAAATCCCTTTTGCCCCCTCCATCAATTTCCCAAACGCTGAAATTATGTTCTGCAGTGCGTCTTTTTCAGGCAGCGGAATTTTCAGATAAGCCCTGCCGGTTTTTTCATCCTTATGGATTAAAGTGTCGGAAAGTTTTCCTTCAGGCTTTTCAGGCTGCGAAATCATCCTGCTTATATCCGTCAATATCCGCGCCCCGCTTACGAGAAGGCTGTTGAGCGCAGCAAGCGGGCTTCCCTCAGACCGGGCATCCTCAATTTTCACTTCGTTATCTGCAGGCATCGCTTCCACAACTTCAGCCTCCTTTTTGTCAAGCTCAGCCTCTTTCCGTACCTGTTCCTCATACACGGGATCGGGTTTCTTAAGGTCTTCCATAATCGTCCCGACCGACTGCATAAACCTCTTGAATTGCGACTCGCCGACCATTACTATATCCTCGCCATCCGAATCGAGCGCCCCGGCAAAAAGCGATTTCTTAAATTTCAGAAGCTCAAGGATCCTTTCTTCAATGGATAACGAGGTAACAAAATTAATTACACGCACGGTTCTATTCTGCCCCAGCCTGTGCACGCGGCCAATCCGCTGTTCGAGAACGGCAGGGTTCCAGGGTATGTCCATATTTATCACTACCGAACCGCTCTGGAGGTTGAGCCCGACCCCGCCTGCGTCAGTGGAAAGAAAGACTTTGCAGCCGGCGTCTTCCCTGAATTTTGTCATCAAGTCTCTTCTCTGTCTTGAAGGCACCGAGCCGTTCAAATGCACATAACCGATATTGTTCCGTTTGAGTATGCGCTCCACAAGCTCGGTCATCCTGAGCCACTGGCTGAATATAACCGCCTTTTCTCCGCCTTCGATAATAATCTCTCTCAGGAGGATCTCAAGCTCCTCAATCTTGGGGCCGTGTACGGTCTGTTTGTCCACGAGGTACGTATTGTCCGCAGCCATGCGCATGTAGTTCAGGGCTATCTGGAGCCGTCGCTGGTCGGCCTCGCTCAGAAATTTATAGCGTCTCCACTTTGCAGCGATCCTGGCGACTATGTCATCGTTTTCGTTGTGTATGACTCTCTGCTCCCTGGTCATCGGGACGAAAAAGTTTTTATCTATCCGTCCCGGCAATTGTTTCAGCACTTCGTCTTTTTTACGGCGTATCATGACGCTCTTCAGAGAGTCTCTTACATTCTGAAGATTTTTATACCCGACCACCTTGCCGTTCTCATCAGCAAGCCTGTGGTTATGAACAAAACCGTACAGAGGGCCGAGATGATAGCGGTCTATAAACTCCATTATGGAATGAAGCTCTTCGATCCTGTTTTCGATGGGAGTCCCGGTAAGGACGATTGCAAATGGTGATTCGAGTTTTTTTACATATTGCGCGGTGCGCGTCTTCCAGTTTTTGATCCTCTGCGCCTCGTCGAGGATGATCAAATCCGGAGACCACTGTTGTATGCAGCCGATATCCCTGTGCACCAGCTCATAATTGAGCAGTTTATAAAATGAATCGTTTTCATATAGAACACGCCTTTGATGATTCAGCCCTTCGATTACGTCAACGGGTCTTCCGCTAAATTTCTCGATCTCGGTTTTCCACTGGTACTTGAGTGAAGTCGGGGAAATGATCAGGACCTTCCGTATATCAAACATCTTCGCCATAAGCTCGGCTGCCGCAAGCGCCTCGATGGTCTTTCCAAGACCCATGTCGTCGCCGATAAGACACCTTCCGGCATTGACGGCAAAGAGGGCGCCTTCACGCTGATAAGGATATAATTTCGTCTTGAGGATATGCTCGAACATGGGGCTGTGAATGCCGCCCTTCAAACAGGATTGCACAACCTTTTGCCTATGTTCAATGTCCTGATGTTCGGCAATGAACGACAGGACGTCGTCATAGCAGCGTATTTCATGAGATGTATTTTTCGGCAGTTTTTCGAGGAACTTTTGAAAATTGAGAATATGCGTTTCCTTGAGAACGTCGTCCGGTCCAAAATATTCTTTGACCAGTGGCGCAAGCTCGGGCGGAATACTTTTTCCGGCTTTAAACTTGACCTGTCGCTTAATGCCGTAGCTCAGATAGACCTCTGAATAAGGCTGTATATGACCTTCCTTGAAAATTTTTCTTGCACCTCTCCTTTTCATCAACCTGGAGAGAGTGAATTCGATATGCTTGCATGTGCCGAGATTGTTTATGCTGTAATCAGGGCAGGAGCAGTAATTTTCACCCGGCAATAATCCCCTGACAGCGACCTTATATGTCCTGCCGGATGACGGATTGGTAACGGCGAATTCAGAAAAGATCGGGTGAGCGCCGGTGTTCTTTATTTTGAAGTTTTGCATTTCTCCAAACTGTTTTCTCAGCAGTCTTTGCCATTCCCCGACGTCGAGGCTGTCCGGCTTGTGGGTCCTCGATATTTTTGGTCTGAGCGGCTTTGCCTTTAGTTTTGTGTTCTTGCCTGTTCTTTTCATTTAAACACTCCTCTGTTACGGGTCAATCAATATTCCAGCGTTTCGCCCTTCTCAATAGCCCGAAAAGATGCTTTGCGCCCGGGTTGACACCCAGGACTTCGTTGATCAATTTTTCAAAGCCTGCGTAATCAGCCTTTGTCTCAAAGATTTTGCATATCGTTGAATAGAGGAAGTGATCGCGCGGGTCTTTAAATAATGCTTCCTTCAAATAAACGAGCGCATTATCACTGTCACCCATTTTGTAGTAGGCATATCCGAGCATCTTGCGGGTAAACTCATTGTCTTTGAAAGAAAGTATCTGCCGGTAAGCCTCTATCGCCTTTCCGTATTCTCCTGCCTTTTTGTAGAGCTCGGCAAGATAGACCTGGAGGTCAAAGTCCTCATTATATCCCGGCAATGTCTTTATATTCTCTATCTCAGCGATGGCATCAACGGTTTTCCTGCCTTTGAATTTCTCTTTATAATTTTTATAATTCTTCTCGAAGATGCCTTCGCCGTCCTGTTTGTTAAGAAAGCCTTTAAGCGCCCCGCTTTCCGGGTAGAGCAGCATACATCTCTGAAACATCTCTTCAGCCTTCCGGTTTGAGAAGACCCTGCCTGCAAGCCGGCAGAGAAATACGCAGAAATCTTCGTTGCAGACGCCGGAAGGGAAAATGGTTTTTTCGAGCAGATGCTCGATGTCCTCAACCGCTTTTTCCTTTTCGAGGATAGAAAGGTATGTCCGGAGGAAGAACGCATCGTTTTTCAGGACATCCACTTTTTCCTCAGCCCGCTGCCTTGCGTGCGCAGTCTTGTTTAATCTGAAGAGTATAAAGATTTCGTTTTTGAGAAAAAACGGATTCGAGGGATAAATTGTGAGCGCCTCGGTGACGAGCTCAAATGCCTCTTGAAAATTTCCTGTTTTGACCAGCGCTATTATTTTAGCTTCATAATCTCTCGGCATCATGACAATTATTATATAACTTTTGGCTCATCGTGAAGTCGTGTGGGTCAAAAGATGAGTTAAAAGCAGTATAACATGGCTTCAGATAAAGATAAAAGAGCTTTTAAGAAACTTTCCTGTAGCGCCGAGAGCCTTTAGTTATGTTCCCTTCTTTTTTCATCCTGCTTATCAAACTTTCAACTGTCTCGTCTTTAAAAAGATCCCCCCGGAGTTTTGTATAATCTCCCTCTCCCTTTTCGTATTACAGGAGAAATCTTAGTACCTCCGCAGTTCCAAGATGTTCCTTTAAAACCTTCCATCCGGTTCTTCTCAACTCGGCAGGTGTTAATTCCAAAGTTTTCTTTATTGCTTAAAAACCTCCTCTGTAATAAATCTCATTAAACTGTATCCCTGTTTTCACGGGAATGACAACATAACATCGGATTGTCCGGCCGGAGCGATTCTTTGGTCGGTACGACTAAACTTCGACTCGCTTCGAGAATCTTTCATCATCTCTTTTGACATAACATTATTCATATGGTAAATTTCAATAAAGGAATTTCTTGACAAGGAGACAATAAAAATGAAGCAAGCCGTAGCAGAAAACACTGCCGATATCCTCCATAAAATCGAAACCATCGAAAAAGATGTTATGGAACTGAAATTAACTGTTCTCAAGAAGCTCGCTCCTTCCAAAAAGAAGATTGTAAAACTCAAAGGGATTCTCAAGGGCGTTGAGATTACAGAAAAAGATATTGCTTCTGCCAAAAAATCCCTCTACAGCAAAACAGGGATATAAAATATTTATGAATTTTGTTGCGGATACACATGCCCTTCTCTGGTGGTTTACTAACAGCCCTCGAATAAGTCCAAAAACCTCGGAGATTTTTGAAAAATGCGAGAATGGTGAACACATAATCTTTGTCCCTTCAATCGTTATTGCAGAGGCTCTCAGCATCTTTGATAAAAAACGTGTCTCATTTGATTTCAAAACCCTTTTCAAAAAAATTAACGATAGTGATAATTTCAGGCTCATAGCACTTGATTACCCCATCCTCAAGAAAATGGTTTCATTAAAAGACATCCCGGAACTCCATGATAAAATAATTGTCGCAACTGCTAAGCACCTCAATCTTCCAATAATTACCAAAGACGAAACCCTTCAAAACTTTACCGCTGTAGAAACTATCTGGTAACCTGACATATTATTTACACGTCATTCCCGTGCAGACGGGAATCCAATTTCCTTTTCTCCGGATTCCTGCTTTCGCAGGAATGACGCCAAAGCATGGAACCTCATAATAAACGCCAGTGCATAATATGGCGAACGAATGTCCTGTGCTCCGCTTAATTTAACCGTCGAATCCTACAAACTTACTTCTGCCTTCTTTCCGGTTGCCTCATTTATAACAAGCAGTTTTCCTAAATCTTCCTTCAACAACTGGTCGTTTGCATTTAAAAGCTCAATGCCATAAATTGTGCCATCTGGAGCTATGTCAACATTGAGTTCATCACTCACCTTTATTGTCTCAACTTCTGCCGATTTTTCATGAAGCATTAAGTATGCTATATTGTATCTTGTATCATATGTTAACTTCATCTAAAACACGCCTCCTTCCATCTAAAAATAGCGCCTCTTTCTATCAGACGATCTTTCGCATGTGGATGCAGTCTTACCATAGAAAATATTTGCCCCAAGGAAAAACTTTGATACAAAAAGTATACAACATAGCTTTAGAAAACTGTATAATAATCATCAAGTAGAAGACAACCATTCAGTTACAGGTGAATCAGGTGCTGTCCCGCTTACTTCACTATCATTCCCGCATAACCGACGACGTAGTCATAATCTCCGCTTACTTCTCCGGAAGTCATGTATTTAACAAGTTCAGCTTCTTTAGCTCCTAATTTTCGGGCGGCAAAGAGCATAGTGGTTACAGGCATAAATCCGCACATGCTTATCCCCTCTTTTCTGACGGTATTATAAAGTCCTTCGGGATCAAGGGCTAAAACCCGGTCCATGGCTCTAGTATCTTTTTTACGCGCCATGGAATCCGTAACATAATGGCTCATATCAGAACTTGCAACGATTGCAACAGAATCTCCTGATTCCTTTATGGCGTCCGCGATAGCTTCACCGGTCGATCTGCATATCTCAATTGAATCAGCCATCATAACGATCGGAACAATTTTGACATCAGATGAATAATAGAGAATGAACGGCAGTTGCAGTTCAAGTGAGTGTTCCATTGAGTGAGCGAGGGTATCTTCCGAGATAATGTCAGACTTCTCTGCTATTTTTCTTGCGAGATCTTCATTGATCTCTAATTCTCCTGTAGGCATCTGCCACTCACCTGATAACATTATGGAAACAGGACTGCCTAAACCTGTATGATTGGGGCCAATAATAATAAAAGTGTGAGGGAATTTTATTTTTGAGAAAACAGCCCCGGCAACCGCCCCTGAATACATTAATCCTGCATGGGGAGAAACAATGCCGATAACATCCTCTTTTACGGCATCTTTATTGGTATATCCCCTGACCTGTTCGGTAAGCTTGGAAGGAGAAGAAGGATAAAACTGACCTGCTACTGCCGGTTTTCTTTTCATAATTAATAATTATTAGGAATTATGGAATAAAAAATTCCTTAATTCCTAATACAAATGTAATAAAATAAAGTTACAAAATCCCCCTTCATCCCCCTTTTTCAAAGGGGGAATTTATCCCCCTCTTTGACAAAGAGGGGTTAGGGGAGATTTTATAAACTGTAACAAAACTTTTTGCGTTTGTACTAATTCATTAATACCCATCAATATGAGACAAATTTTTAAACTTCGTAAACTTATCTATAAAAGCAAGTTCAATCGTCTTAATAGGGCCGTTCCTCTGTTTCGCAATGTTCAGCTCGGCCACGCCTTCCCTGGCATCTTTTGTTTTGTAATAATCATCTCTGTAAAGAAATAAAATTATGTCCGCATCCTGCTCAATGGCTCCCGATTCTCTCAGGTCAGCAATTATCGGGCGTTTATTTTCCCCTCTCTGTTCACAGCTTCTGTTAAGCTGGCTGATGACAATGACCGGCACTGACAAATCCTTTGCAAGCGCCTTTAAGGAGCGGGATATATCAGATATTACCTGTTCCCTCGCAGCAAATGTGTTCACGCCGCTCATAAGCTGAAGGTAATCAACTACCACAAGTCCTAAGCCGTGTTCTGCCTTCAGACGTCTTGCCTTGGCCCTTATTTCGAGGATTGAATTGAACGAATCATCAATATAAATAGGGGCGTCAGCCAGCCTGCCGGCTGCATTTACAAGTTTCCTGTAATCTTCCTTGCTGTGATATCCTGAACGAACAGCTTTTGAATCGACTTCAGCCTCAGAGCATAACATTCTCAGGACGATCTGTTCTTTTGTCATTTCAAGGCTGAAAACCGCAATAGGCGATTTCACTTCCTGCCCGATATGCGTAACGATGTTAAGGCAAAAAGCAGTCTTGCCCATACCCGGCCTCGCTCCGATCACTATCAGATCGCCTTTATTAAATCCTGTTGTCGCCTCATCAAGATCCGTGAAACCCGTAGGAAGTCCTGTTATAAGTTCTTTCTTGTTATAGAGCCGGTCCACAAGCTCGATAGTGTCTTTTATCACATTTTTTACATGGACGTATGAACTCCTTACCATTTTTTCGGAGATACTGAATATTTTTGTCTCAGCGCCGTCTAAAAGCTCGTTGACATCACCCTCGGCATCATAACATGAAGTTATAATTTCGGTAGCGGTTGTGATCAGATTTCTGAGGATAGCCTTTTCTTTTACTATCTTTGCATGGTAGCGGATATTTGCTGAGGTAGGCACCAGATTAACAATTGAACTCAGATATGAGGCCCCTCCGATCTCTTCAAGCTGTTCCTTTCTGTTCAACTGTTCGGTAAGGGTTATCAGGTCGATCGGCTCGTTCTTTTCATACAGGTCCAGCATTGCAACGAATATTTTTTTGTGGGAATCTTTGTAAAAATCGTTTGATGTGAGGTGTTCGATAGCAGTGGCGATTGCCTCATTGTCAAGCAAAACTGCTCCGAGAACAGACTGTTCAGCTTCGATGTTCTGAGGAGGCAAACGATCATAGTCGGATCCCTGCCGCTTTGCGCCGCTGACTACGCCGCTGTCATGACGGGTATGTTCAAGCATTTGAAATTCCTATGCTTCTGCTGAAACGGCTTTTTTAACCTCAACAGTTACATTTGCCGAAACATCATGATGAATCTTGACTGATACGGTATAGGTCCCGAGTCTCTTGATAGGCTCTTCAAGGTTGATTTTGCGTTTGTCGATCTCTACTCCCTGCTTTGAAAGAGCCTCAGCAATATCCATGGAAGTCACGGAACCAAACAACTTGTCATCTTCTCCGCTTTGTGCTTCTATGCTCAATGTTATACCCGATACCTGCTTTGCCAGGTCCTCTGCAGATCTGATTATCTTTTTGGACTTGATTTCAATGATATCTTTCTCGTGTTTTATCTGATTCAGATTTTTAGGGTTTGCTTCTACAGCAAGGTTTCTCGGAATAAGATAATTCCTCCCGTAACCGTTAGCAACATCAACAACACTTCCCATAATTCCGAGGTTCTTTACATCTTCTTTTAAAATAACTTTCATAATGTTTAGTCTCCTGTTTTAATTATTTTATATTTTAATTGATATTCTTATTTAGCTTGATATTTTAGCCGATAAAAGACAAAAATTAAAGCCCTAAAAAAACCTGCCTCCCGATTTATGTTTTTCTCTTTAAATTTAGAATGTTACGGTTTAGCAGGGAACATCTTCCCCGGATTCATTATCCCGTTCGGATCAAACGTTTTTTTAATCGCCTTCATTAATTCAATGCTCGTATCTGAAAGTTCCATGCCTATATATTGCTTCTTTGTGAGCCCTACTCCATGTTCTCCTGATATCGTGCCCTCGAGCCTGATGGTGGCTTTGAAAATATCTTCAACTGCTTTGTGGGCCTTTTCATATTCCTCTTTATCATTTTTATCCGTCATTACATTCACATGAATATTGCCGTCTCCTGCGTGGCCGAAGTTTACTATTTTCAGATCATATTTCTCTGAGATCTCTTTTAACGCCTGAAGCATCTCAGGAATTCTTCCACGGGGAACAACGATGTCCTCATTTATCTTTGTTGGTTTAATGCGGTAAAGAGCAGGTGATATCGCCCTCCTCGCCTCCCATATACGCTTTTTTGCAAACATGTCTTCAGCAATACTTACTTTGCCGTTCAGTGAAGCGCAGATGGAAGCGATCTTATCAGCCTCTTCAGAGACCGACGCATGCGAGCCATCAACTTCAATTAATAATAACGCTTCCGCATCTGTCGGCAATCCGAATTTCCTGTAATTTTCTACAGCCTTGATCGATTCATTATCCATGAACTCCAGTACCCTTGGAATTATTCCGGAAGAATTAATTTTAGATATTGTTAAAGCTGCATCATTTATTGTTGAATATGTACATAAGAGTGTCATTGTTTCCGCAGGGAGAGGCAGTATTTTAAAAAATATTTTTGTTACAACGCATAAGGTCCCTTCCGAACCAACGATAAGCCGTGTCAAATCATATCCGACTACGTTCTTATATGTCTTCCCTCCTGTCATCATCACCCTGCCGTCAGGAAGAACTACTTCAAGTCCGAGCACGTAATCTCTTGTAACTCCATACTTTATAGCCCTCGGCCCGCCTGCGTTTTCAGCGACGTTTCCGCCGAGAGTGCAGAAGTTCATGCTTGCAGGGTCCGGCGGATAGAAAAGCCCTTTTGCCTCCAGCTTCTCCTGCAAATGGCCATTGATCACTCCAGGCTCTACAATTGCGATCATATTTTTTTCATCGATCTCCAAAATCCTGTTCATGCCGTCGAGAGAAAGTATGATCGCATCTTTTACCGGTACAGCGCCGCCGGTCATTCCCGTTCCGGCGCCGCGCGGTACGATCGGCGTCCTTTGTTTGTTTGCAAATGCAACCATCTGTGAGACCTCGTCAGTACTTACAGGTTTTACGACTGCGGACGGCTCACCCTGGTTTGAAGAGGCATCAAAACTGTAACAAAAAAGCTCCTCTTTATCAGTTGAAACCCTGTCCGGAAGGGGAAAGGGCTCCTCTTTTTTCTTTTTAAAGATGTTAAAGGCCATGATGTTTTTAATTATACCAGTGCGTGCCAGGTTTTTGTGAGCATGGTATAATTTTCCAAAGGGAATACGCCAGATTCAATTTATTAACCGGCATGAAGAGCTGTAAGGAGCAAAAGGCATATGTCCATTAGAACAAAACTGATTATCATATTAGTCGCATTTATATTTATACCTGTATTTGTTTTCGGCCTGATGGTTTTGTCGAACGCCAGGAACTCATTAATGACTGTCAGGATTGCGCAATTAAACAACATCGCTGATTTGAAAAAGGACAAGCTCGAGACTTTTTTCCGTGAGAGGGAAGCCGATATCAGGGCCGCACAATATTTTTACATTATTAAACTCAACCTGCCGTTGCTGGACAGGCGACTCCACGACAGGGCAAGCCTTTCACATAATAAATCTCATGAAGACCTGGACAGGCAAATATCGGAATTTCAAAAATCATATGGATATTTAAATGTACTGCTTACAAATCCGGAAGGAGTGCTCCTGTACAGCAGCGATAACGCCTATGAAGCGGACTACCTGGGCAAACCTTTTCCGGAGAGAAAAATTTACGAAGAAGGTAAAAAAGATATTTATTTTTCCGATGTCACCAAAAGACAGACGACAGGACGTTTCGGTATGATAGCGGCAGCGCCGTTAAAGGGCTTTGACGGGAAGTTCATCGGGGAGATGATTATTGATATAGATATGGAGCCCATTTACAACTTTACATCCGACCCGACAGGCCTTGGCGAGACAGGTGAAGTATTGATTGCAAAAAAAGAAGGGGATACAGCCCTGTTTTTAAGCCCTCTGCGTCATGACCCGGAAGCCGCTTTGAAGAGGAAATCAAGTTTTGCTGAGAAAGCCGGATTCCCGGCACAACAAGCTGTGCAGGGAAATAACGGGTCCGGCGTCACAACTGATTACTATGGTGTTGAGGTGATGGCTGCCTGGCGCTATATACCTTCTTTGCGGTGGGGACTGGTAACAAAGATCGACGCTCCGGAGGCATTTGCGCCGGTTGACCGGCTGAGAAATATTATTGTCTCTATAGAGATTATAATTCTGATAGCAGGAGCGCTTGCGGCAATAGTAATTGCCAAAGGAATCACCAGACCTGTCCTGGCGTTACAGAAGGGCACGGAAATAATCGGCAGCGGCAATCTTGATTACAGGGTTGGAACAGAGGCAAAGGATGAAGTCGGGCATCTTTCGAGATTGATAGATTCAATGACGCAGAATTTAAAAAGGTCCCAGGGAGAAATCTTTCAGCGCAACCAGGAAATAAGCACACTGAATGAAGAGCTAAAACATCATGTCTTGCAGCTCGAAGCCGCCAACACGGAACTTGAGGCCTTCAGCTATTCCGTGTCCCACGACCTGCGCGCGCCGCTCAGAAGCGTTGCCGGGTTCAGTCAGGTGCTGTTTGAAGACTATGCGGATAAACTGAACGCGGAAGGCAGGGATTCCCTTGAGCGAATACTCACTGCCACGCATAGAATGGGCCGGCTCATTGACGATTTGTTAAATCTGTCCCGTGTGTCACGGGCAGAGATGAGACGCGAAGAGGTAAAGCTGAGCGAGCTTGCCGGAAAGATTGCAGACATGCTCAGGAAAACGCAGCCTGAACGGCAGGCGGAGTTCAATATCGCCGAAGGCCTTGTTGCACAAGGAGATGAGCATTTGCTGACCGTTGTGCTGGAGAACCTTCTCGGCAATGCATGGAAGTTTACCGGAAAAAATCCGTGTGCCGTGATAGAATTCGGAGTTACTCAGCATGAAGGCAAACAGGCATATTTTGTAAAGGACAACGGTGTCGGTTTTGACATGTCATATGCGGGCAAGATGTTCAGCCCCTTTCAGCGGCTTCATTCCGTAAATGAATTCCCCGGCACAGGTATCGGCCTCGCCACGGTGAAGCGCATTATAAACCGCCACGGCGGAACCGTGTGGATCGAGGCAGAGGAGGGGAAGGGAACTACGGCGTATTTTACGTTATAATAAATAACCCCCTCAGTCCCCCTTAACTTAACGGGGAGGAAAATTTCCCCCTCTTAGGGTAAGAGGGGGTCAGGGGGAGTTACTTAATCTTTAAGGAGAACGAAATGAAAAACAAGATCATTCTTTTAGTGGAAGACAACCCTGATGACGTTAAGCTGACGCTGCGAGCGCTTAAAAAAAGCAATATCATGAACGAAGTGATTGTGGTAGGGGACGGTGTCGAGGCGATGGACTATCTTTTCGGTACGGGCAAGTTTGCCGGGCGCGACACGGGCATAATGCCTCAGGTGGTACTGCTCGACCTGAAAATGCCGAAGATGGATGGTCTGGAAGTTCTGCACCGCATACGGGCAAATGAAAGGACGAAACTCCTCCCGGTCGTCATTCTCACCACATCAAGCGAGGATAAAGACAAGGTCGACAGCTACAAGCTGGGCGCAAACAGTTATATCCGCAAGCCGGTGGACTTTAATCAGTTTGTAGATGCCGTGCAGCAGTTGGGGCTTTACTGGCTGGTTTTGAATGAGGCGCCTTAAAAACCCCCTCAGTCCCCCTTAACCTAAGGGGGAGGGGAATTCCCCCCTCTTACGTTAAGAGGGGGCCAGGGGGAGTTATGAAGTTAACCTATGACTAAACCACTCCACATATTAATCGTCGAGGATTCAGAAGACGACTCACTTCTGGTGCTCCGTGAACTTAAGCGGGGCGGGTATGAGCTTGTATCAGAACGTATCGAAACTCCTGAATCCATGAAAACAGCTCTTGAAAAAGGCCAATGGGACTTAATCATTTCTGATTACGTACTGCCCAGATTCAGCGGCCTTGCGGCCTTGAACATTCTCAAGAAGAGCGGTCAGGACCTTCCGTTTATAATTGTATCGGGCAAGATCGGCGAGGATATTGCAGTTGGCGCAATGACAGCAGGGGCGCACGATTATATTATAAAAGGCAATCTGACAAGGCTTGTTCCTGCTGTGGAACGGGAACTTCGGGAAGCTGAAGTCCGCCGTGAACGCAGGAGGGCTGTGGAGGAACTGAAGCGTTCGCATGACGAACTGGAAAGACGGGTTGAAGAGCGGACCGAGGAACTCAGGGTCGCCCTAAACGATTCAAGACAGAGCCAGGCTGAAGTTACAGCGCTTCTTGAGTCATCCCGTGCGGTGATAACCCAGCATGAATTCAAAGAAACCGCACAGCTCATTTTCAGTTCATGCAAGAGCTTAATCGGAGCGACCGCAGGATATGTGGCCCTGTTATCAAAGGATGGGATGGAGAATGAGGTTCTTTTTTTGGATTCCGGCGGGCTTCCCTGTACTGTAGACCCGTCTCTCGCAATGCCTGTCAGGGGACTGCGTGAAACGGCTTACCGCACAGGTAACGCAGTTTATGAAAATGATTTTTCTCACAGCAGGTGGATGAGCTTTATGCCTGATGGGCATACAAAGCTTGATAATGTTTTGTTTGCTCCATTAGTAATCAAAGGCGAAACTGTCGGGCTTCTCGGCCTTGGGAATAAACCCGGGGGCTTCACGGAAAACGACGCCAGGATGTCTGCCGCATTCGGCGAACTTGCGTCAATCGCCCTTTATAACAGCAGGCTGTTTGAATTACTGAAAAACAACGAAGAAAAGTTCCGCTCGGTTGCGCAGACTGCAAGCGACGCCATCATATCTGCTGACAGTCATGGGAACATTATTTTCTGGAACAGCGGAGCCGAAACCATCTTTGGTTATATGGCAGAAGAAGTAACAGGCAAACCCTTTGCATTCATAGTGCCGGAACGGTTCAAAGAATATCATCAAAAAGGAATGAACCGCGCGGTTTCAAAAGGGGTGCTTACAACTTCCGGAAAGAGGTTGGAAACGACAGGGGTGAGAAAAGACGGCAATGAATTTCCCCTTGAGCTTTCCCTTGCAAGATGGGAAACAAAGGAAGGGATTTTTTTCACCACCATTATACGCGATACTACCGAGCGCAAGCAGGCAGAGGAAGAACGTGAAAGGCTGATTGAGGAGCTTTCGAGGTCCAATCAGGAGCTTGAACAATTTGCCTATATCGCATCCCACGACCTTCAGGAGCCGCTCCGCATGGTCTCAAGCTATGTGCAGCTTATCAGCAAACGCTATAAAGATAAGCTGGACCAGAACGCTGATGACTTCATTGCCTTTATCGTCAATGGAACAACCCACATGCAAACGCTCCTGCATGACCTGCTAACATACTCGCGCGTTGGGACACACGGTGAGCCTTTCGGGTTCACAGACCTGAACTCCGCACTTTATAAAGCAGCCATCAATCTCAAGAAAGTCATTGATAGAAACCATGCCGATATAAAATATGAAAACCTGCCGTCTGTTCATACGGACGAAGTGCAGATGGTACAGGTATTTCAGAACCTTATTGCCAACGCTATCAAATTCCGGGGCAAAGAGACGCCCCGCGTTCACATTTCTGCTGAACAGAAAGAAAATGAATGGGTCCTTCAGGTTCGTGACAACGGCATCGGCATCGACCCTAAACATTTCGACAGGATTTTCATCATATTCAAGCGTCTTCACACAAAGGAGAAGTATCCCGGAACGGGAATCGGACTGGCTATCTGCAAGAAGATAGTGGAACGCCACGGGGGACGAATATGGGTTGAGTCGGAACCAGGAAAGGGTTCGACATTTAAATTTACAATTCCAATAAAATAATCAAGGGGTGAATAATCATGGACAGAAAAAACACACATATCCTTCTAATAGAAGACAACCCTGGAGACGTACGGCTCATTCGGGAGATGCTCGGTAAGGTGAAACTGGCGTACTCGTTCGATCACGCCGGCACACTTTCTGACGGCCTTGTAAAACTTAAGGAACACGCTTTTGACATTATCCTGCTGGACATGAACCTGCCTGACAGCAGCGGGCTCGACTCTATTCCTGAGATCAAGAGAGTGGCGCCGAAGATGCCGATAGTCATGCTCACCGGACTTGACGATGAAGAGACGGCTGTTTCCGCGCTCCAGCTTGGCATACAGGATTATCTGCTCAAGGACCGGATAGACAGAACTCTTCTACTACATTCGCTGCGGTACGCCATGGAACGGAAACGGATACTTGATGCGCTTGCTGAATCTGAAGAAAAATACAAAAACCTCGTGGACAATGCCCTTGTAGGTGTATACAAGGCAAATCTCAAGGGTGAAATACTTTTCGTAAATAATGCCCTGGCAAGGATGCTCGAATATGCAACGCCTGAAGAAATGATACCGGTCCAGGCACTGTCGCTCTATAAAACCCCGGAAGAGAGAGAAAATTTAATCGGACGTCTAAAAAAAACAGGGCATGTCAATAACTTCGAAATAGTAGCGGTTACAAGGACTGGAAAGACTAAAAACCTTCTTCTCAGCTTTACCCTTAACGGAGATGTAATATCAGGAATGATCGTTGATATCACGGAACGCAAGCAGATGGAAGAGACCATAAAGCACCTTGCGTATCATGATGTTCTGACCGGTTTGCCGAACAGGCTTCTCTTTATAAACCATCTCAGGCTTGCGCTGAACCAGGCGTCCCGCAACCAGCATATGGCGGCAGTGCTGTATCTGGACCTCGACAACTTCAAGGAAATAAATGATTCCCTTGGGCATGCAGCCGGAGACCAGCTGCTTAAGGCGGTTCCCCGCCGTCTGAAGGGCTGTCTGCGTGAAAGCGATACCATTGCCCGTATCGGAGGAGACGAATACAATATCCTGTTGCCGCATACAAATCATGAAGAGGACATCGTTACTATTGCCGGGAAGATCATTTCAACCTTCCAGCAGCCGTTCATGATCGACAATCATTCTCTTCATATATCAACAAGTATCGGCATCAGTCTCTACCCTCATGACGGCGCTGATGTGGAAACATTGCTGAAAAATGCCGATACCGCAATGTATATCGCCAAGAAACATGGCAGGAATAATTTCCAGTTTTATAACCCCGCCATGAATACCCGGGCTCTTGAACGGATGACAATGATTAGCAGCCTGCGCAAGGCCATTACATCAGGGGAGCTGGAGGTTTACTACCAGCCCCAGATAAGCATTGACACCGGACAGATACTTTGCGCGGAGGCGCTGGTGCGATGGCATCACCCGGAGATGGGTTTGCTGCAGCCGATGCAGTTCATCCCCCTGGCCGAAGAGACCGGACTGATCACACAGGTTGATGAATGGGTAATGCACACTGCATGCGCGCAGGCCAGGGCATGGCAGGACGCCGGTTATTCACCTATGAGCGTCATGGTGAATTTCTCTTCCCGCCACTTCCTGCAGAAAGACTTTGCCGGAACAGTATACCGGATATTAGAGGAGACCGGTCTTGCTCCCGTGTACTTCGGGATCGAGATATCCGAACGCACGATAATGCAGGAGGTTGAACTTGCCATACCATATCTCAGAAAACTTGCCGACGACGGGGTCAGATTCTGCATAGACGACTTCGGCACGGGATACTCATCATTGCACTATTTGAAAAAACTGCCTGTTCAGAGTCTTAAGATAGACAGATCATTTATCAGCGGTTTTCCGGAGGATCCCGATTATAAGACCATCACTAATGCCATCGTCAACCTGGCGCGGGGACTGAGACTGAAAGTGATCGCCGAGGGTGTCGAAAACGAGAACCAGCTTGCATTTTTGCAAACTATCCGCTGCGACGAAGCCCAGGGATATCACTTCAGCAGGCCTCTTCCGTCAGAAGAATTCATCCAGTTTCTCAGACCGAAATGTTAAGATAAATTGAAAAATTAAGCCCGATAGGCTTAAAGTACTTTTTTACATTTTGATCTGTATTTTTTAATTTATGCATAAAAAAGAGATTCATGTTCTCCTGATCGAAGACAACCCCGGGGACGCCAGGCTGATAGGTGAAATGCTTGCGGAATCGAAGTTGCAGCTTTTTTCGCTTGAGCATTCCTGCAGCCTTTCGGATGGACTCGATTCCCTGTCCAATAATACTCATGACGTGATCCTTCTGGATATCGGTCTCCCGGACAGCAGCGGACTTGATTCGGTTCATGAAATAAAAAAGGCTGCGCCTCTGATACCGGTTGTAATGTTAACCGGACTTGACGACGAAAAGACGGCTGTTTCAGCCCTGCAGCTCGGCGTCCAGGACTATCTGGTCAAATACAGGATAGAGAGCAGCCAGCTTGTACGTTCATTGCGGTACGCCATTGAGCGCAAGCAGATAGAAGAAGAATTAAGGAGACATCGGGAGTTGCTTATGGAATTAGTGGAAGAACGCACCGCGGAACTGCAGAAGAGCAACACAGCCCTTTTACAAGAGAGCGCTCAACGGAAAAAGATCAATGAGCTGCTCGAAAACGTTTTCTCTAACGTCCACGTCCTGATTGCGTATATGGATACGGATTTCAACTTCATCAGGGTGAACAACAAATACGCTGAAGCAGACGGCAGGGAACAGGAATTCTTTACCGGCAAAAATCACTTTGACCTGTACCCGACTGAGGAGAACGTAGCTATTTTCCGTAAAGTAATCGAAACCGGCAAGCCTTACTTTGCAAGAGCAAGACCGGCAAAACATCCTGAACGGGGAACGACATTCCAAGACTGGAGTCTGAAACCTGTCAAAGATGCGGACGGCAGAATCAGCGGGCTGGTCCTCAGCCTGATCGACGTTACCGATAATGTAACGCTTTATTCAGAGCTACTGCGGGCTGAACACCTCGCTTCGGTAGGCAGACTTGCTGCAGGCGTGGCTCATGAGGTTAATAACCCGATAAACGGCATTATCAACTATGCGCAGATCCTGCTGAATAAATTCGGTAAAGAAAGCAAAGAGTATGAGATCGCAAACCGTATAATCAAAGAAGGCGACCGGATCGCAGGGATTGTCAGAAGCCTTCTTTCATTTGCCCGTGAAAGTAAAGATGAAAAAAAACCTGTTCACCTCAGTGAAATATTGTCTGATTCACTGGCCCTGACTGAAACACTCTTAAAAAAGGACGGGATAAAGCTCGCATTAAATATTGATCCCTCTCTGCCCCGCATTAATGCTCAGCCTCAGCATATCGAGCAGGTGTTTCTGAATCTCATCAGTAATGCATGCTATGGATTGAACCGGAAATATCCGGGAGCACATAACGATAAAATGATCAAGATATTTGCTGAGGCTTTTACGGAAAATACTGCTCAATATGTACGGATAATTTTTCATGATCAGGGCGCCGGAATACCGGCGGAGATAAAGGACAGGGTAATTGATCCTTTTTTTACGACTAAATCCGCCAGTGAGGGAACGGGACTGGGGCTGAGCATCAGCCATGGGATAATCAGCGATCACGGCGGCAGGATTAAAATAGAAAGCATTGAAGGAAAGTTTACTAACGTTATAATAGATTTACCTGCACAAAAATAAAGAACCTTTTATGAATAACTGGACTGCTTTATTATCTTTCTGTATGTCAGAGGTGGATTTAAAACTTTCATACCTAACAGTTTTTCGTCCGGTGAAGTTTCCAAAAACCATATCAATTCGCAATTCAGGTTCAACATCTCACCTGACGGGATTTGAAAATTCAATTTAATAGATTTGGCGGGAGTAAAATTGCTTGTGACTTTAACAAAAGAGGTCATAAAATATTCAAGACCGTCTTCTGACATATTTTCTATCATTCCATCGAATACTTTATCTTCTGAGATAATCTTTGCGTTTAAATTAACCGGTACTCTTGCGGATTGTCTTCTTTCCATAAATTCAACCGAGCATATTCTAATTACACATTAGTATAAGCAAATTTCATGCTCGAATAATAAACTTAGAATATACTTTAAATCAAGTGGTTGAAAAAATAACTATGTAATATTGACCGACATTTAACTTGAAAGGTAATTATATAGTGTAAGATTCTCCGACTTCTCCTGCGCTTAAACTGTCTCAGTAAAATGCATCGAAACAACCTTTGAAGAGCCCGGCTCTTCCATGGTTATGCCATAAATATAATTGGCTGCTTCCATGGTACGTCTGTTATGAGTGATTGTAATGAACTGGATCCCCTTTGAGAGCTCTTTTAAGAGATTAATGAACCTGTCTGTATTTGCCTCATCAAGCGGCGCATCCACCTCGTCCAATATGCACAGAGGCGTCGGCTTTATCATAAAACCTGCAAAGAGCAGTGAAAGAGCTGTCAATGCCTTCTCACCGCCTGAAAGCAGCATGAGATTCTGCAGTCTCTTGCCGGGCGGCTGGGCCACGATCTCAATACCTGCATCCAAGATATTCCCTTCCGTAAGATGGAGTTCGGCCCTTCCCTTTCCAAAAAGCGTTGTAAACACCTCACGGAATTTCTCATTGAGCAGATTAAAAGCCTCATTTAACCTGGCCTGTGTAGTCCTGTTTATTTTCTGTATCGTATCCTGTAAAGCTTCAATGGAAGCTAAAAGGTCCTCACTCTGCTTTGACAGGAAATCATATCTTAATTTAAGCTCTGCATATTCATCGAGAGTGCCGAGGCTCACAGGGCCTATTTCCTGCAGACGCTCCTTGATATGAATAAGATTTTCCACTTCTTCCGCTGTTACAACACTTGTAATATCAGCAGTTTCAATCTCAACAGAATAAGTTTTCCTGATATCTTCCCTGAGGTAATTAAGTCTCATTGTCAATTCCATCTTCTTCATCTCTGTGTGATTCAGTTCGTTACGGACTGATTCAAGTTCAGCGGCAAGCGATCTCTGCTGTCTTTCAATGATCGCAAGCTCTGCTGTTTTTGCCTCGAGTATTTCGCTGACTTTTGATACCTCGCTTTGCAGCTCACTTATTACTACAACTTTGGACGCCATCATACCTTCTTTTTCAGCAACTTCCTGCTCCTTCTCCACGATGTCTTTTTCAATACTGAAACGTTCCTCGAACATTTCTTCCTTTTTCTTTTCAACATCAATAATGAAATGATTGAGTCTTCCGATCTCTCTGTTTATTGAAGATATCTTTTCTCTGGTCGATGTGAGATTGAGTTTTATCTCGGTCAGTTCAGAACGAAGCGTTTCGAGCGCTTCGCGCCTGCCTGCAATTGTCTCCTGGACAGAACTTATTTTCCCTTCAATTTCGAGTTTTTCTCTTTCGAGCTTTCCGAGTTCGGAGTTCTTTATCCCGAGCAGGTTCTCTAAATTGTTCTTCTCGGCATGATCATCATTTATTTCGAGTGATATATATTCATGTTTCTTTATGATCCTGTCGTTCTCCTCAATCAGGTTCTCTGTCTTTACCTCCAGCGCATGGCAGTATTTTTCCTGACCCGATATTCCTGCATCAGTTGAGATGATGTCGTTTTCTATAGACACGATATCCTTCTTGTGATCCGATACATTTCCCTCGGCGGTCAGGACCATTTCCTTCTTCACTGAAATATCCTGCTCCATCTCTTTTATCATCCTCTTTATCCTGAGGACCTCTCTTCCTCTGCCGCCAAAGACAATGCCTGACGGTTCCAGCACTTCTCCTTCAAGCGTGACAAAATAGTACTTTCCCAGGTCTGTATCCGACTCGCGGAGGGAGAACGCGGTATTCAGTTTATCAACAAGCACCACATTGCTTAACAGTGATGCCGCTATTTGCTGGAACCCGTCTCTCACCGTAACAAATTTGATCGCCTCTCCGATAATTCCGCTGCCGGTGATGTTCTTCGGCTCCAGTGCAGATATGTTCTTTGTGTCTACGGATATAAAACAGCTTCGTTTCGATTTCTGTTCCCTGACATATTGCAGGGCCTTTTCGATCATATCCCGGCCTTCGACGACTGCCGCATTCAGTTTGTCTCCAAGGATCGCTTCTATGGCGGTCTCGTACTGAGATGATGTTTCAAATATATCTGCTACCTGACACACAGCCCTTATATTTTCATCGAGAGAACTCCGCTGTATCTGGTCCAGTTCCCTCAGAGAATCAAGCCTGGACCCCATCACAGCCAGGTCTTCCCTCTCCCTGTAAAGTGTTTCTTCGCCTGCCGAAAGTTCCTGTTTCTTTTCTCTCAATCTGTCGGCAAGCACTTCCTTTATCTTTCTGGATTCGTTCAGTTCAGCAGAAACATTCAGATGTTCTTTCCGGGTATCATCAATTGCTGTTTGCAGTGATACTATGCTGTCCTGCAGTGAATTGATGTCCTGCGAACTTTTCTGGGTCTTACGGGAGATATTTTCAATGCTGAATGACAAATGACTGATCTCATTCTTTACACTGCTGATCTCCTCTGCCTTATTGAAAAGATTTCTCCTCTGAACCTCTACATCGTTCTCCTGGCCTTTTATCCCGTTGTCTGAATCAGTGAACACCCTGTTCTTATCTTCAAGCACTGTCTCAAGGTTCGTTATTTCACCGCTCATCTCCGATATCTCTGCCTCCTTCTCCTGTGCAGAATTAAAAGCAGTTTCTTTTTGTAAGGAAAGCTCGCCGTCCTGTTTCAGAAGGTATCCGTGTTTCTCTCTCAGGTTTTCGCTGTCACTCTTAAGCAATGCTATCTTACCCTCATCCTCAGCGACCTGTTTTTCAAGGGAGTAAAGTTTCATCTTGACTTCATTAAGATGCCTTTCATTATCAACACACAATCGTTTTTTCTCTTCTATTAACGCCTCAGTTGAATGAAGATTTGCAAAGACCTCAGCTTCCCTTGCCTTACTTGCATCTTCCGACATAATGAGCCCGGATATTTCATTTTGCATTTCTTCGAGGTCCCTTTTTGCAATGCGTAATTCTATATCTTTTATCTCTTCAAGTAATTTCTTGTATTTCTCCGCCTTCCTGGCATGTCTGTCCACCGCATTTATCTGTCTTTTTACCTCAACTATAATATCCTGCAGCCTCTGCAGATTGGACTTGGAAGCCTCAAGCTTGTTTAATGCCTCAGTCCTTCTTACTTTGTATTTCATCACACCTGCAATTTCTTCGATCAGGAACCTTCTGTCCTGGGGCTTTGAATTCAGAATGTGATCCATTTTCCCCTGTTCGAGAATAGAGTAAGCCTTTAGTTCAAGACCTGTATCAAGAAGCACATTTTTAATGTCCTTGAGCCTGCACTGGACCTTGTTCATCAGGTACTCGCTTTCTCCCGACCTGTAAAGACGCCTTGTAACAGCTATCTCGCTCATGACTGTTTTATTATCATCCTCAGAACCGTTTGAAGGATTTTTAACGATATCTGAAAGCACAAGTGTGACCTCTGCCATGCCCTTTGTCTTCTTCGTTGCTGAACCCTGAAATATTACATCCTCCATACTGTCTCCGCGCAGGCTTTTTGCGCTTTGCTCACCCAGAACCCATCTGAAGGCATCGACAATATTGCTCTTACCGCAGCCATTTGGGCCAACAATAGCGGTTACTCCAGGATGAAAATTAAATATAGTCTTTTCTGCAAATGATTTAAAGCCGATCAATTCCAGTCTTTCTACACGCATAGTTTTAATTCCTTTTTATGAAAAATTTAATTCTCGCCCCTACCCTTGTATAAGAGGCTTATGCCTCTATATATTTTGTCCCTTTATAATCAAGTTATTCTTTGAGCTTTAAATGAAGCACTATACACTAAATATAGTGAATTTCCTCTACTCACATCACAAGATGATGTGTTTTTACTCTGAATAATATATACCATTGGACATTTTCTATCAAGCTATTTTTTATGTCAAAACAGCCAAATTCTTATGCTCCAGAATTAACCTTATTTCACAGGCAGTTAAACATGTATATTTAAGAAAATAATTTATAGAAATATTAGAAGACAAATTGATGTCATTCCGACTTGTTCGGAATCGTTTTCTTCTGATATTATTAAAAGAATGATTCTGGACAAGCCGGAATGACAGGAATAAGCTACCCTGTTAGAAGCTACAGGCATTATCAAGTAATTAGACTTGTGGTTATCTTGAATCAGGATTTCAATAAGATTGAAAGAGATAAAAATGGAGAGAAGGCAACAAGCTTAGCCTGCGCCTTTTTTAACATCGATGGGATAAAGGTAAAATAACGAATAAGAACAAAGCTTATTTTCTCCTCTGATGTTTAGTCTTTTTAAGAAGCTTCTTATGTTTATGCTTGCTCATCTTCTTCTTACGCCACTTAACTACACTTCCCAAATAATTCACCTCCTTATTCAAATTTAGATAAACAGTTTACCATATATCTTAAATGATTTCATAGGAATTAATTTACAGTTACAATTAAAATATGTTTATAAGTTCCGCTTTTATGTTATTGACTCGAAAATGACAGAGAAACAGAAACCTATATACTTGACAGTCACTAATTGATCTTCCTCTCGTTATTCTTCATGCACTCATTGGCCTGATGCATAAAGGCCTCAAGCTGGATCCCCGAACATGTGGTCTCGACCCCATCGTATGCAACGCTCAGACATGGTACGTTTTTATTCTGCTTAAGCCCTTTCAAAAGGGCGCTAACTATTGTGCCGGGCATGCAACCGAAGGGCATGGCGCTGATTATGCCTGAGGCCCCGCGTTTGACGTAATCCACTGCCTTGCCCATGCTCAGGACAGCCTCCCCTTCAAATGAATCATGAAGATACGGAGATGCATTCTTCAGTATCTCGTTTGTAGAAGGTTCTTTAAGTGTATGCAGGAAACCCGTAAAAGTTTTGGAATACTTATGCTCTGTTCTCTTCTGAACATATCGTGTGAGGACCGTCCTCAAAAGATCCTCAGCAAGCTTCTGTGTGAAAGAATTGCGAAGGCCTATTACAGTCTTTCGCAGGGCGGTATAATTCAAATAATATATCCATTCTTCAACAGGAGCCAGCCAGACCTCGCCGCCAAGCGCTTCGATCTTTCTTATGATGTTCTCATTTGCAAAGGAATTATGCCTCACAAATATTTCTCCGATAATCCCTACAAGGGGTCTCTTTTCTTCCGTCTTACTTATTAAAGAAAAATCGCGAAGAATATTATCGAGAAGTTTCGTCATGGCTCCGTTGCTGCTTTTCAATGCCTTACTGATTTTTACGAGATATTCCTGATAAAGGCAGTCCGTCTCCCCCTTGTTGATCTCATAAGGCCTTGTCTCATGAAGACACTTTATAAGCAGATCTATCGCAATTATCCCTTTCCAGGCCTGTTTTGCAAACTCCTTTCCAACCATGCCGAGGACCGTATATAGTGATTCATCCTGATTTGGCGAAAATATCGGTACCTCCGGAAATCCGGCTTCATCAAGGACCATCCTGTGAAAAACATTATATTGTCCGAAACGGCAGGGACCGGCCCCTGACGGCATAAAGAATGCAGACCTGTCAGGATCAAAATCATCCGACATTGCCTTTTTCACCATATCTCCTGTTGTGATCGCGCAAGGATAACATTCTTTGCCTGATACATACTGTCTTCCGATCTCGACCGTATCTATATCAGGCGCCTCCATGACCTCAGCATGGATACCACACGCTTCAAAAGCTGCAGCAAGACCGAATGCATGATCCGACATCCTCGGTATATAAACGGTACGCTTATTAAGCGCGGAAGCGCGGAAGCGCGGAAGTGATGAAGTTGTTTCTGCACTTTTGCACTTTTGCACTTCTGCACTTCTGCACTGTCCTTCTATGCTGTCAAGGAATGCCTCACATCTTGTTATTACTCCGGCGTCAGCGCTGTGCTCATCTATTTCTATATGTAAAAATGGCTTATTTGACATTGTTTCATCAAAAAAGTGGTGTATAAAGGAATCAGGGCCGCATGAAAAATTCCCTATATAGAGTGCAAACAGTTTTGGATCATCCCTTATCAATTCAGCGGCTCTCAAAATATTTTGCCCTGACCTCCAGTACATATTCGTCCATTTACTGGAGATATCAACAGTTTCCAGAGGAAGATAATCCATAGGGATAGAGAATACTCCGAGGAATGCCAGTTTTTTCGGTATCTCGAGATTTATGCCGGAGTCAAATGCGTTATATGCACGCCCTATGATCACGATCGTTCTTTCTTTTATATTCGCAAGGACCTCTGCTCCGCGTTTCCTGACCGCAGATGTGAATTCCTTTTGAGCCTTTTCTGCCTTTTCGAGCGCCTTTTTAATTGAGGCCTTTGTTATATGAAATGGTTTAAGCGATCTGTGGATTTCGTTCACAAGATTTTGCCTGCCATATTCAAGGTTTATTATCGGTTTAATAAATCTGACCTCACCAAAAGCTATACCGGCAATATACGGCATGGTCTGGGCGTAAGGACAGGCAAAACTGCTGGCCGCTTCACTTTCAAAGTTGAAATTTATAAAACTCGGGAGAAAAACAGCGTCAACGTTCTTTTCCATAAGGTCCCTTATGTGTCCATGCGCAACCTTATGCGGGAAACAGCTTTCCGCAAGGATACTCTCAACGCCCTTGTTTATTATCTGCCTGTTGGTATTTGCCGAGAGCTCTACATCAAAACCAAGCTCCCACAGAAGCGTGCTCCAGAAAGGAAGGAAGTCATGAAAGAAGAATATCCTCGGGATACCGATTTTTATCCTTAACGGGTGATGGGTAATGGGTGATGGGTTGTTATTCTTTGACTCGTAACTCGCAACTCGTAACTTGTTACAATATTCATTATGTGTTTTTGTAAGCAGTTCTTCTCTTTCTGAAAAAAGATCGGGCATGCCCGAGGAGGTATTTTTCTTCCGCTTGATGTCATACTTTTCGCATCTGCTTCCGTAGTAAAGAGGTTCTTTTTCCCCTTCCACCTGAACCCTGTTTATCTCGCATAAATTATCACAACCCTTACAGGGAAATGACTTTATTTCGTAGTCTCTTTTTGAAAGATCAAAACCTTTGAAAGATGTAATGGGGGATTCATGTAGGGGCAATTCATGAATTGCCTCTACTGCTGATTGCTGAACGCTGATTGCTGAACGCTGATCTTCCATGTGCTTCTTAGCTATTCTCGCCATTCCTATAGCTCCTGTGACATCATGATCAGGGGGTACAATGATCTCTCTGTTAAGATAATTCTCGAAGGCTGCAACAACGGCTTTATTAAAGGCCACTCCGCCCTGGAAAAATATCCTCTTGCCGATAGCCCTGTCGCCAACAACACGGTTTATATAGTTCTGGACTATGGAATAGGCAAGTCCTGCCGTAAGGTCTTCTTTTGCAGCCCCCCTCTGCTGTTTTGACAGAAGAGAGTTCTCCATAAAGACAGTGCATCTTTCTCCGAGCGTGCAGGGTTTCTCAGATCGAAATGCAATTTCTGAAAATTCATTTTTTACCGATATATCAAGTTTCTCAGCCTGCTCCTCAATAAAAGACCCCGTGCCTGCGGCACAAGCCTTGTTCATCTCAAAATCAATAATGATGCCGTCCCTTATGGAGATATATTTAGAATCCTGCCCGCCGATCTCAAAGATAGTATCAACCTGAGGGTCAATTTCTACGGCAGCACGGGCCTGGGCTGTGATCTCATTTTTGACAATGTCTGCCCCGACAAAATCCGCTATCATATATCTTCCGGAACCCGTGGTCCCAACCCCGCAAATATGTACCTTATCTCCAACCTCACTGCCTATCTCATCAAGGCCTTTCTTTACCGCCTCGATAGGCCGCCCTGCAGTCATAAGATATCTCTTTGCAAGCAGCCTTCCTTCTTCATCAATGACAGCAAGATTCGTGCTGATAGAGCCGATGTCAATGCCGAGGTATGCGTTTTTAGAGTACGTAGGGGCGGGTTTCAAACCCGCCCCTACATTGCTGACCGCTGACCGCTGACTGCTGACTGCCCTCAGCGGTTTATGCCCTTGTTCCTCGTCTTTCAGGGTCTCAATAAACAATTTCAGTCTTTCGATATCAAAATCATTTTCAATCCCCGCCTCCATATCTTTCAAAACAGCGCCTATTGCAGGCATTAGCGCAAAATGTTCGGGGATTATGATGTTCTCTGTACTGAATATTTCCCTGAAAGCCCTTACAACGCCTTTGTTAGCTGCAACACCTCCCTGAAAACTTATAGGCTCAGGCAGCTCCATATTTTTGCAGATACTCCCCTTGAAGTTCCTTGCGACCGCAAAACAAAGTCCCGCAACAATATCCTCAACAGGTGTTGCGATCTGCTGAAGATGGATCATATCCGATTTTGCAAAAACACTGCACCTGCCGGCTATTCGCGGAGGGCTCTCTGATCTGAGTGAAAGTTCACTGAACTCTTCGATACTGAGAAAAAGCCTCTCAGCCTGCTGGTCAATAAAGGAACCGGTTCCTGCAGCGCATGCAGAGTTCATCGAAAATTCCTTTATCGCACCGTTTTCAAGAAGGATAAGCTTTGAATCCTCGCCTCCCATCTCTATAGCGGTCCTGACCTCAGGATAAAGCTTTTTAGTTGAATAGCTGAGAGCAACCACTTCATTTACAGGCTTTATGCCGAATGCTCCGGCAATGACCTTGCCGGCTGAGCCGGTGATGGAAAGTAGGGGCGTTTCGCGAAACGCCCCTACACGCGTTACATTTTTTAGAAGTTCATACGCGACAGGAAGGGGATTGCCTTTGTGTCTGACATACTTCGTTTCAAGAATATTTCCCCTAACATCAAGAACAGCAAGTTTTACACTTACAGAGCCTGCGTCAAGTCCTACGAATCTCCTCAATTCTGTTCCTCTTCCCTTTTCTGTCATCAATTATGATTTGGACAGCTTCTCTTTTTCCTTCTGATACGCTTCTTTACCAGCGTCTATTGCGGTGGAGATTAACGACTTTTTGTCTTCCACAAAATGCTTGCCATCTTCCACTACCGAGGAAACCTTCTCTTTTACCTGTCCTGCATATTCAGTTGCTTTCTTTCTGGTCTCGTCAGCAAATTCCTTTATCTTCTCCCTGGTCTCTCTTCCTGACTGCGGAGCCATTAGCAGAGCAGCTCCTGCGCCAACAATACCTCCTAAAACAAATGCAAGAATAACACTGCCTGCAGAAAATCCTCTTTCGTCGTTCATTTTTCCTCCCTTTTAAAAGTTGTTTGCATTTCAATACAGCCTGTTTATAAACTCAATCAGTGAACCGTCATGCCCGAAGTTCTTAATCGGGCATCCAGTTCTGCACTTGAACGGATTCCCGCTTACTGACTGCGGGAATGACAACTAATGTGGCTTTATTAATAAATTACTCAGTAAATATCACTTCTTTGATGTGATCTTCTCAACGGCCCCTTTGGTCAAAATAGCAAAAGCGGCTTTAATGCCCGAGCCAAGTCCTGAGGTCCCGGCAGATAAAAATACTCCCACCTGCCTTACAAAGTGATTTAATTCATCGATCAGGGCTCCTGTCTCTCCAACTGCCCTCGTCAAATGCTGAACATTATGGACCGACTCCTCTACCCCTGCTGCCACCTTATTGGTTCTGTCAATTGTTTCATTCAGCTTAAGCAGAAGCGGATTTAACGATGCCTGTGTTGTCTTAATAAAATCCTCGGCAGCCCTGACGGTCCTTGTTATCTGCAAAATGGCAGGGATCAGGAATGCGATCAATACAATTACTGCACCAGCTATAATGCCCCAGAAGAAATTTTCCATAAGCGCTCCCTTTTAAAATTTTACATATCACAAAGTTGTGTGGTTTGCAAATACAGTCATATGATACATAAACAAAAAACAGGATGCAATGGAAATTTTATTAATGCCTGACAGCATTATATTGAGGAAGTCGCCTAACGCATCAATATAGCAGGGAAAATAATGAGAAAGATCTTGCCGGAATCTGCGGAAAAAATAAAGTGCCCCCTGCTGGGATCGAACCAGCGGCACCAGGTTTAGGAATTTAAAATAGCAAAAATACGAAATACCTATCAAACTTTTATACTACAATGTTTGATAGCACGCTTTTTAAATCGCTTCCGTTTTACTATTTAAGATAATGCAATGGATTTTAATTCTGCTTTTAAAACCATAAATGAACTGCTGATAGAGAAACGGCCTGATACATTCAATTATTCCTGGATACGAAAATATGCTCCGAATGTTTATCGGTTTATTCAGAAAAACGTTCGCTCAGAGATCGGCAGTATAGATTGGGGCAGAGGGTTAAAGCCAATAATTGCATATTCTATGGACGATACTTTATTTTCCGGTAAAATCTTAAGATCGTAAGTTTGAAAGTAAGGAGCGGTAAGAGCAGTCGATAGAAATTCCTTAGCTATAGCTGATAAAATACACCACATCAGGAATTAATGAATTTCAACTGTGGAGAGATAGGATAATAACAATGACCATTAAACGTCCAAATCTTATTGTCATTGCTGGCCCTAATGGTGCTGGGAAATCGACAACTGCCCCTTCTCTTCTGAAAGGGACTCTTAAAGTAACCGAATTTGTTAATGCTGATTTAATCGCCCAGGGTCTGTCAGGATTTCAACCGGAGGGGGCAATATTTCATGCAGGGCGCATAATGCTTGAGCGCATACATTATCTTTCAAAAAAACAAGTTGACTTTGCTTTTGAAACAACATTAGCCAGTAGGACTTTTGCCCCATGGATCTCTGAACTCCGTAAAACAGGTTATTATTTCCATATGGTTTTTTTGTGGTTGCCGAATGAAGAATTCGCCATAGCCCGTGTTGCGGACAGGGTTCGTATGGGTGGTCACAATGTTCCAGAAGAAACAGTCAAGCGCAGATATCATGCCGGCATAAAGAATTTTTTTAAACTTTATAGATCTATTGCTGATACCTGGGTTCTGTATGACAATTCTGGTGAAAAACCAAGATTGGTAGCTCATGAGGATCAGGAACATAGATTGGTTGTAATCGATTCAGTTATTTGGCATAATATAAAGAATAAATATGACTCTCAGAAAAAAACATAAAGACAAAATCGTTGAAGCATTTACTAACCCGGAAAGAATAACCAAGGCTCTCACTCAGGGTGTTCGTGACGCTTTATTAAAACATAAGCAGGCTGGTAATCCTATCATTATCTGGCGTGATGGTAAAAGCATATGGATCAAAGCTGAAGATATCCTCATAGGAAAATAAAACCTTAAGCTCACCATTTTTCATAAGTCTGACAATGTAGATACATCCCTTTTTCTTCATAACTGTTCAGCGATACTCATAAGTTTTTCTTAATGTAAATTCTACAGAAGAAGTCGTAACGCCTCGGAAAATAAAGTGCCCCCTGCTGGAATCGAACCAGCGGCACCAGGTTTAGGAAACCTGTGCTCTATCCGACTGAGCTAAGGGGGCATGCTTGATTTTTACTGTTTTTTTACCAGTACTGCCATTTTCCTGAACACCTATTGTAACAGATTTATAACACTTATCCAATATCTCCACGCTTGAACTTACATTAACGTTCTGCCCAGTACCTGCAATTGGGTCAGAGCATCAGTGCACTTGGGCACTATGATCCCCGCTTACGATCTTCCGAGCTTGCGCGCTTTTACTTTACGGCTGAAAGCCCATCACATCCTTTCTCATATAAATAAAATACCCTTCCCCTGCCTTTATCTGAAAGTTCACGCCAGCAGGCAGACCGCTGAGGTAATCCGCAGTCTCGAACTTGCCAGTCTCAGTGTTATATCGCTGTATACCGGAGACAACGGTATCAATACCGATCTTCTGAAGAAGTTGATAAACTGTCATGTTTACAGAAACGCATGGATAGCCTATCAGATTCACTCCAATTTTTAACCCCGTTACTGCACACTCATTGCTGAAGATCAGTTCAACTGTCTTTGCAACCTTTGAGTAGACTATATATCCTTCTCCATTCACAAGTTCATAATCGTCTCCTTCAGGCTCACCTAAAGCATTGTACCTCACTTCCTTATAATCGCCTGAGGCACCGAATTTCATCACGCTCTCTATCTCCTGAGAACTGCCAAGCATCTTGATGAGATCAAAGGCCTTGCCCACGGGATTGCCCTTCCCTGAATAACTGATCAGATTAAATCCCTGCTTAAGATCGATCATTACATTTACTGGTTTTGATGCAGGATCATTCGGGTCGGTGTTCCATTGATATTCGCGAAAGTTACTGAAGCCGTCATTGTCAGGGTCCCCTGTTGCATCTGCAGCATTCTTAGGATCTAACCTGTACTGAATTTCCCAGTCATCAGGAATGCCGTCATTGTCGTCATCAGGGTCACAGGCGTCACCGTAGCCGTCATAATCTGTGTCCAGTTGGTCCGGATTAAAGGTATCACGGCAGTTATCACAAATATCGCCTGTCCTGTCACTGTCACTGTCTCTCTGGTCCGGATTCGCTACAGCAGGGCAGTTGTCCTCCATGCCTGAGGCGCCGTCACCGTCAAGATCGAGCACGGTCTGGCATTCCTGACTTTCATAGTTCGTGCTATAGCAGTACCTGCTCAATAATGCCGTCAGATCGACCGTGATGAGAGAGTTCCCGCTTTCAGGGTCATTTATGTTAAACCTTTTCAGATCGTCATAGAACGGGATTATGATATGGAAGTTCTCATTGTCAGAAACAGGCGCGTCATCTCCTACTTTGATACGCGGGTCCCAGATGCCGAAAATGTTAATTACTCCGCCCCTGGCTGAAATAGCTTCGCCAATAAAATGCGCATATTGCAGCCCGATATCTGGATGATCATCAACAACAGTTGCGCCGAGAAAAGTCATTGCTCCAGACGTAATGTTGAAATTCATGAGCACGCCCTTTGTGTTGCTGCTCGGCCAATTGTTAAATATATAATTAACTCTCCTTGCGTCAGCTTCATAAAAGCGGTATGTATTACAGCTGCACGTCATAACATCCTGGTCAGGGGTGTCAGGGTCGTATCTCCACCAGTTCTTTGAGCAGCCTGTATTGGGGTTCTCAATTTTTCTGCAGGTTCCCAGTGTCCACCCCTCGGTTGCCGCCTCGCTCTCACATCCTGACTTTGTACTCCAGATATTTGAATTTTTACTAAGCTGAGTATAGAGGGTCTTTCCGCAATACTCATCTACAAGCCCGAATACTGAATGCATTGTCTCATGCACCTCAACATCCCGGTCGAATGCATTTGCTGTCCAGTCGCTTGGAGCTCCCAACGCATTGGCACATCCTTTTGTCCCTGTTTGTGAAAGAATTCCTCCGGAATCCGCAAACGGGGCAACTTCCCAGAAGTATAAAGGTTTTATAAGTGCACAAAAATCACATGAAGGTTTATTCGGCATACCGCAAATCCCGCATTGAGAAAGCCAGCTAAGGTATGCATAATAACCCGGCACTTTATGGGTGCAGCCGTAATCAGTGCCATACCCTGCCTTATATTTATAGAAATTGAACTTGTCTTTATAGCCTGCCGAGATCGGATCCACAGACATCTGGTCCATGGTGAAATATCCTTCACGGATAGTGCTCAGGACCTGACTGTCAAATCCGAACATAAAGTCCTTGATGTCTTCATGGGGGACAAAGACAATATCTATCTTTCCGCTGTTGGGCTTGCCCTTAATGCGCACAGGTTCGACACTGCTGCCACACCATGTACATGGAACGCAGGAGGAACAGACCCCGCCGCAATCGACCCCTGTCTCATTCGGCCCCTTAAAAACGTCATAACAGTCGCAGGCGTCACCCACTCCATCATAAGAGATAATGGTATCGTCCTGATCAGGATTGAAATTGACCGGGCAGTTGTCGCAGTCTGAGGCCAAACCATCCGCGTCATTATCCGGGCTGAAAATTGCTGGTTTAGGGTCCTTTGCATCGGGGCATCCGTCATTGTCATCGTCATCGTCACAGGCATTACCCATTGGATCATTATCGCTGTTTAGCTGGCCGGAGTTAGAGTCATAAATACAGTTATCACAATTATCCCCCACCTTATCACCGTCAGTATCAGCCTGGGCAGGATTCGCTGCTAATTTACAGTTATCGCATTCATCACCGATACCGTCATTGTCCGAATCCTTCTGGTCAGAATTATATTTTGAAGGACAGTTGTCACAGGCATCACCGGCTCCGTCACCCTGTAAAATATCACACTGAACAACGCCGCCGAGTATCTGACACTTCAACTGCGAGTCCGAATCCTTCTGGTCAGGATTGACGACTTTGGGACAGTTATCATCCTGATTCAGGATACCGTCGCTGTCACAGTCAACTATGCAGGATATGAACTTTTCAGGAACTTCCACAAACACTTCGTTGGTATTTTTGTAACGCACCTGATAACTGAATCCGTCTCTAAAGGGGCCTCCGGAGTACCTGCACGTGGTACCAGAGCATTCCTTAACAAGAGCTCTGTTTAAAAGTATCTGTATAAAGGGATTAGGCGGCACATTTGCCCCGTATGCAGCATCAATAATAATAAAGTCGTCAGGAGCAGGGTTAGAAGGCGTGAGCGTGACTTCAACCTCATCACAGGCATCACCGATCCCGTCGCCATCCTCATCCGACTGGCCGGGATTGGGAGAGTCAGGACAATTATCGCACGAGTTGCCCACTCCGTCCCTGTCCGAGTCCTTCTGGGTTGAGTTGGATACCGAAGGGCAGTTGTCGCAGACATCACTTATCCCGTCACTGTCAGTATCCGTCCTGCCCCCTGGACAAACCGGGTCAGTGGACGTTACCGTAATGTCATATTCCTGTGTGTCGAATTCAGCAGTAACATTGTCCTCAACACGAATTGAGACATGACGGATACCAACTTCGCTGAGGATCGGCAGCCACCTCATAACAAGTGTCTCACCGGTAAAGCCACCGATCATCCCGGCCGGAAGATCGAGGGTATATGTCAACTGATTCCCTGATGGATTAAGCACCTGCGGAGAATACTGATACAGGGTCCCGACAGTCGCATTTGTCACCGGAGCGCCTTTAATGCGGGGGGCGCTGCAAGTGTAGGTGTTCACACATCCGATCTCAATATCGCATGAATCAGCAGTGCATGCATCCCGATCATCGCAGTTCATTGTCGAGCAGTCAAAACCCTGCGCAATAAGCGCTGATGGATATGAAAGAGCGGCTACAGTCAAAAGAATAAAAATCACATACATTAACTTATACAAGGCTGTGTTCTTCATGGCGAAGCCTCCTGATTGAGGATTTATCCCGTAACGGGGGACAGAATAATGTAAGCTTATTTAATATAACTTATATCCTGTGGTCATTTCCTGTTATGATTCAAGCTATATTTTATGCTGAAAGCAGTTAGCTCTCAGCGTTCAGCTATCAGCAATCAGCAAAATAAAAAAAGCATTGGTCAGTTTAAGTCTTTCCCGCTTCCGCGCTTACCGACTTCCGCGCTTTATCGCTATGGCTCATCCTGCATCTTTTCCCGCAACTCGCAACTCGTAACTCGCAACTGTCTTTTATGAATTCTCACGGCTGAAAGCCGCTCACCTCCTGCTTCATGTAAATAAAATATCCCTCCCCTGCCTTTATCTGGAAGTTCACACCAGCAGGCTGACCGTTCAGATAACCCGCGGTCTCAAACTTGCCGGTGTCAGTGTTATATCGCTGTATACTGGAGACGAAGTCTTTACCACCTATCTTATCCAATAACTGATACGCGGTCATGTCTGAAGAAGCACATGGAAAACCGACATGGTTGAAGCCGGTTTTAAGATCATAGGAAGGGCATGCTATCAGCACTGAATATGCAACTGTTTTTGGGTTCTTTGCGTAAACCAGCAAACCTTTGTCTTTCTCAATTGAGATAATATCTCCAACAGGGTAACCCTGATCGTTAAAGCTTGCCTCGTTAAATTTTCCGGTTAGGCGGTTAAATATCATTACCTTTTCAATCTCATCGCGTGAACCTAACAGGTAGATAGACGGGACCAGAAAAGGCAGCCGCTCCGAATCTATGGGTAAGTTAATAGAGTTAAACCCTTTCTGAAGATCTATAGTAACATCCAGCAATTTCGGGAAAGTATTATTATTTACAGGGTCTGTCCCTGCCATTTGCTCCTCTGTATTTGTAAACCCGTCTCCATCCGCATCCTCTTCACCGTCTAAAATACCATCCCCATCCGTATCAGGGTTTGATGGGTCCATACCTGCATGGCCCTGTTCATAAGAATCGTCCAGCAGATCATTATCCATATCTTTATCGCAAAGGTCACCAAAGCCATCCTTATCAGAGTCTTCCTGATCCGGATTAACATAGAACGGACAATTATCAAAGCAGTCAACGATTCCATCACCATCAGCGTCATATCCTTCATCTATCGATCCATTATCGTCATTATCAAGGCCGTCACACACTTCAGCAGGAAGCGTGATAGCTGGGATCAAGGCTGCCTGTTCTGCTGTCAACTCATTCTCGATAACCATTGTATGCACGCCGTCTTCAAACTGACCTGAGTCTCTAAAGTTAAGAAAGATATTTTCCCACTCATTTATGCTTCTCAATTTATTGCTAAAAATAAGGCTAAAATAGGGCTTATTTCTACCATATGATAAATTATTGATATTTGCCTCTACCCGTGTCTGCATTTGAAAAATTCCATCACAATTCCAATCGGTATAAATTTCTTTGGGATCAGGATTTGAGATATTTCCATTACAGCTATATTTTGTACTGTCGTTTACCCCAATACCCAAGAATTCATTAAGCCTCCTTTCATTAAGATCAAGGAGTTTTTTACGTGAATAATCAAGCCGCTGCAGTCCGAACGTCGGCATTTGAAATGAATAGTTCATTACGCTAAGGTGATTTGGTTTTGTTGCCTTAGCACCTTCACAAATATCATCACCATAAATCACCAAGTTATTATTAACGTCAACTGGACAAAATTCACTATCATTATCAATAACTCCATCATCATCATCATCTATTAAAGCTCTTCCGGGTTTTTCATCCACACCATATCCAGAACAAATATCATCCCCGAATATAATTCCCCTGGGGCATAATTCTTGTAGATCATCTTTTTCTCCATTATAATTGTCATCAAAATCAGCTACCCCAGGCTTGCCATCAGGTCCGGGTTCAGTACGATCCCCTGTACAAATATCATCCCCATATCTAACTATCTTAGGACATAATTCATGCGGATCATCTATAACTCCATTGTTATCATCATCCTTACTTGCTACCCCCGGCTTGCCATCCTGTCCGGGATCGGAGTCTTCATCTTCATTCCCTCCATGCCGCAAACCAAGGTTATGTCCAAGCTCATGCATCAAAGTTCCTGCCTGCTCATTAATAGATCCTACAGACTGAAAGTTAGTAGGTGTATCCCCCCAGCATGGTTTATTTTCACCAACTATGATTCCACCAAGTGAAACCATGAGGTCATTCCCCCAGAGTTCAGCAAAACCTGATGTACAACCCCCACCTGTCAACTGATGAGCAAAAAGAGCATAATGATATACATCTCTGCGTTTTTCTGATTCAAAATTGTCTTTATTATTTTTAATATCATAGAAATCTTTATTTTCACCAGTCGCTTTATCAAAAGTAATAGTATCGATATGATCTACTTTGTTACTCAAATCAATATGGGGTGTTATCCCACTGCTCTCATCCGGATTTTTAACAGGCGCATTGTTGAATGCAGCTTCTACCATCTCCAACGCTTTGGAATAAGGTTTATGACTGTGGGTTTCATCCTCCATCCAGTCGATCTCAATAAAGATATCTTTTCTGATAGGACTTGCCCCCATTTTTTTCAGATCTAATCCGTTATGACCCAACACCTCCCATCCGTCAGGCAAACCATCATCATCACAATCCGGGTCAGTAATACAAATAGAAAGTGGTTCACAAATATCGCCAAGTCCATCGTTATCCGCATCAGTCTGATTTATATTTGCAATAAGGGGGCAATTATCCGAGATATCAAGAACCCCGTCATTATCATCATCGGTATCACAGGCATCTCCCTGTTTGTCGCCATCGGTATCCAGTTGATCAGGATTTGCCAATCCTGTGCAATTGTCATTAATATCAGCTATTCCATCTTTATCACCATCATAAAGAGCGCAGTCTGTATCAGAAAGATCAATCAAGCTGTCGCAATCATTATCAATGCCGTCAGCACACATCTCAGGAGCGCCCGGATAAATAGCGTTGTTATTATCATTGCAGTCGGTTGCACTTCCACTCCTACAGGATGCATTGCCGGGATTACCGTATCCGTCACTGTCATTATCGATACATGATGATGCAACTTGTCCGCCGCGGACCGGCCAGACAGAGCCGCTGGCGTAGTAGATATTGCCGCCAGCATCGTCGCCAAGCGCCATATCGACGAGCCACGCGAGGCTTGTGTAGTACGCGATGGTAGTAGACGACCAGTAATAACTGGACTGCACATTGGTGAAAGGATACCCTGCCGGTAAGACAGGATTATATCTTGAGTAGTCAATAAGGCTTCTATGTTCTGTTATATTTGGAAGACGCCAGTCTGAATATCCGCACAAGGTTAAATTGTTGGCATAGTTAAGAGCCGCATTCCCATTCATAGATCCTGCAAAGTTTGCGTTTCGAGACCACATAAGTCCTGTAAGATTATCTGTAATGCAATCAACTTCAGCGCCAGTCCCTACCGTAAACCTCGGATTGGGCCATGCAACGCCCATTTCTAAATCGCCATCATCGCCCGAACGATAGCTTACGGTCTGCCCGGTCTTCCAAATTTTCGAATAACTAAAGGACCCACCCACCTGTCCTGAACGTACCGGCCAGACATAGTAGTCGCCGTTGCCCTTATCGTCGTAGCCCACGTAGCCATACCACATATCGACGATCCACGCGCCGTTTGTGTAGCCCGTGTAGCCTGCGTAGGCAGTAGACGACCAGTAGCCGACGGACTGCAAATTGGTGAAAGGATACCCTGCCGGTAAGGCAGGATTATATCTTGAGTAGTCAATAAGGCTTCTATGTTCTGTTATATTTGGAAGCCGCCAGTCTGAGTAACCGCACAGGGTTAAATTATTGGCATAATCAATGGCGACATTCCAGCTCTCTCCGCGATTCAGAAGATTCCCATTCTTAGGCCACATAAGACCTGTAAGATTATCTGTAACACAATCAGACTCAGCGCCTGTCCCTACTGTAAATCTCGGATTCGGCCATAGCACCCCTGCCCGTATCTCCCCATCCTGTCCCGTGCCTGCACAGGCAATCTCTGTACCAGATGAGTTATAACACTTCGTCTGCCCTGTCTGGGGAAGCTGGATGACACCGGCTGCGAAAACACTATAAGCAAAAAGGAATAGAAATATTACTGTGACACCAAGAATCGAAATGCGTTTAAACATGTGAGACCTCCTTGTATTACTAATGAGGTTAAAAGTAAAAATACATTAGAGTCATTCCCGCAGTCTGTTGAGCGGGAATCCAATTTCTTTGAAAAACAACGGCTTCTGGATACCCGTTTTCACGGGTATGACGGCCCAAGTCATTTTGCAGGGACTTTTACAAGAAGCTCTACAGCCAGATATATCTGTCTTTCAGATCGTCGGAAGAATTATTGTCTAACAAGTTAATTGTCCGTTTTAACATTTCCTTAAAATCTAATTGAGGTGTCACAATTATTCCGAAATGTGATATTTTATTCTCATAGCATTTCCGGGCAAGATTTGTGAAATGTGAGATATTGCAGGTCAACATAGCCCTTTTATCTTTTATTGCATAACTAACTTGTTCCTCATCAAACCTGCTTTGCATTTTGACTTCATGAGCGCTTACCACATCATATCCCATTGTGCGCAAGACTCTTGCAAGTAAATCCGTTATGTCTTCGTCAAGATATAGCTTTGGCTTCTCCAACCCTCGCCCTCGGTGCGCTTCAATTGATATTCAATAGTATTTTCCTTCAGTAATTTATCAACTTCCTCTTTGTGATCATAATAGTAGGAAAGGGCGTCATATACCATTGCATGGTTGATATTTGGATACATAGCAACTATTTCATCTACTTCTTTGCCCCTCTTAAACCAGCCTATAACTATCTTAACAGGAATTCTTGTTCCGGTAAGCACAGGCTCTCCTCCGCATATCCCCTCGCTACTTTCAACGTATAGATGTAATTTGGAACTTGTTATCATATTCCCTCCATTAGTCTAATATTATCAGAACCGCAATGACATTCTCAATAAAAATATCCTTAAAAACGGCCGTTTTCAAATTTTATGATGAAAACTCCCCTCGCCTCCCTTTGGCAAAGGGAGGTTAGGTGGGATTTTATAAATAATATCGTTATTATTTTAAGACCGTTAATAAATATCAATGAGTTAAAAGAAACCACTGAGTTCACAGAGTGTTTAAATTTAAAAATCTTTTTCTCTGTGTGCTCTGTGGTGAAATTCTTTTTCTGTGGTTTCATGTTTTCTTGTCTTTTTTCATAAAACTTTTGACATTACCCTAAGAATAATCGTTTATTCTGAAAGAATCACTTTTGTTAAAAGACGGCTGCCGTGTACAACTGTAATAATCTTTACTTCATTCGTTCCTGAATCATGTTTGTAAATTACCCGGTAATTGCCGATTATTACCTCCTTGTAAGGCAACTGTGAAAATTCCGGCAGATGGCGTCCTGATTCAGGAAAGCTCTGCAATCTTTCAACAGATTCAACAATACTCTCTGATGTCAACCGGGCATACATGGGTGAATCATGTGTAATGTAATCGTAAATGTTCTCAATATCGGATATCGCTCTTTCAGACCAAATTAGTGCTGCCATTTCTTCGACAGCCTTTCAAGCGCTTCTTTATGAGAAAGGGTTCTGCCTTCTTTAATATCTATCTCCCCTTCCTCAATTTTCTGTAAAAGATATATCCGGTAAATAACATCTTCGATATCCACTTTTTCAGGAAGCTCCTTTAAAAGACCTTCCAGTTTTGATTTTAAAATTTCCATGCCTTACACCTCACTTGCAAGATTTAAGTTTATAAAACTCATGTGCCAATAGAGAAAGACCGGAGATAATCAGTTAGCGACATATTCATGGAATACTTTTCCTCAAACTTTGCAATTTCTTTTTTTGTTTTGTCCAGACCGATCTCAAGTCTCTTTATTTCTGCTTCATTAGTAAACCAGCTATCTTCAACAGTTGTCAATAAGAAAATCATACGGCTTAAACCCCGTCACATCTTGATCTGGCGTCTTTTCCCGCAACCCGCAACTCGTAACTCGCAACTGTCTTTTATGAATTCTCACGGCTGAAAGCCGCCCACATCCTGCTTCATATAAATAAAATACCCCTCCCCTGCTTTAATCTGGAAGTCCACGCCGGCAGGCTGACCGCTGAGATAACCTGCGGTCTCGAACTTTCCGATCTCTGCATTAAAACGCTGTACGCTTGAGACAAATATATCATCACCGATCTGCTGAAGAAGCTGATATGCTGTCATGCTCACAGAAACACACGGCGGCCCTATCAAATTCACCCCACTCTTCAGCCCTGTCACTGAACACTGATCGCTGAAAATAAGATCAACTGTCTTTGCAGCCTTTGAGTAGACAATATATCCTTCTCCGTTTATCAATTCGACGTTGTCTCCTTCAGGCGTACCCGAAGCATTGTACCTTACTTCTTTATAACTTCCAGATGTGTTGTCAAATCTCATCACGCTCTCAATCTCCTGTGAACTGCCAAGCATCTTTATGAATTCAAAAGCCTTGACCGGTGGATTGTTTTTCCCTGAATAACTGATCAGATTAAATCCTGTTCCAAGATCGATCGTTACATTCATTGGTTTCGATTCAGGGTCTTTAGGATCCGTGTTCCACTGGTATTCCTGGAGATTGTTGAATCCATCATTGTCAGGGTCCTCTGTTCCATCTGAGCTTTTCTTAGGGTCTAATCCATATTGAAGTTCCCAGTTATCGGGAATGCCGTCATTGTCGTCATCAGGATCGCAGGCATCACCGAGGCCGTCAGCATCTGTATCGAGTTGGTCTGAATTGGCAGTATTCGGACAGTTGTCACAGGCATCGCCAAGCTTGTCGCTGTCTGAATCCTTCTGGTCCGAATTTGCAACAGGTGGACAGTTGTCCGCCATACCCGGAACACTGTCTCCATCGAGATCGAGCACGGTCTGGCATTCATCGCTCTGATAATTCGTGCTGAAGCAATAATTGCTCAATGTTGCGGTCAGATCGACAGTGACCAGTACTTCCCCTGTATCAGTCTTCTTTATCAAAAATGTCTTCAGGGCATTGGAGAACGGAATGATCACCTCAAAATTAACATTTTCTTTGATCTCTGCGTCATCACCGATCTGTATCCTCGGGTCCCATATCCCGAAGCTCTTCAGTACCTGACCGCCTGAGGACAGCATCTCGCCCATAAAGGACGGATACTGCAGGCCGAGGTCCGGATGGCTGTCAACAACCTTCGATAACAGTGCAGTGATCACACCGTTATTCATGTTGAAATAAATCAACACCCCTTTCGTGTCGCTTACGGGCCAGTTGTCATAGACGTAGTTGATCTTTCTGACGTCGGCCTCATAGAAGTTATATCCTGCACAGTTACATGTCATAACATCCTGATTCGGGACATCCGGGTCATACCGGTAATAGCTCTTTGAACAGCCTCCGCTTGCAATCTGACGGCAGTTTCCCAGGGTCCATCCCGCGGCCAAAGCATCATCCTGACAGTTATCCAGCGAGCTCCAGACATTCGGCAGCGGATCGTTCTGTGTATATAATGTATTCCCGCAATATTCATCCACGAGGCTGAAGACCGAATGCATTGACTCATGGATCGATTCATCCATATCGCCCGCGTCTCCGATCCATCTGCTTGGCGGTCCGAGTCTGTCCGTACACCCGCCTGTCGCGTTGGCAGACAGTATCGCCGCAGAGTCTGTGAACGGCGCACGGTCCCAGAAGGTCTCCGGCTCATCAGCCCAGCAGAAGCATCCGAATGGGCCGGCAAATATACAAAGCGGGACGCACCAGGCCAGAAAGTCATTGTGTTCTGATATCCCCGGAAGCTCGGCGTTGCAGCCCATCCTGTCGGCAACACCTCCGGTATACTGATAGAAGTTGTATCTGTCCTTGTAATCCGCAGGAACGGGATCTACCGACAGCGTATCCATTGTGAAGTATGCAGAGCGGATAGTGTTCAGCACCTGGGTATTGAATGTAACCATGTCTCCGGCAAAATTATCGTGTGCGACGAATACGACATCTATCTGACCCGCATTGGGCTCACCCTTTATCCTTATGGGACTAACACTTCCTCCGCACCATGAGCACGCAATACATGCACCGCAGTCGCCGCCGCAATCCACCCCTGTTTCGTTCGGCCCCTGAAGCAAATCAAAGCAATCACATGCATCGCCAGTGTTATCAACATTGACATCTGCCTGGTCAGCGTTTGAATCTTCAGGACAGTTGTCACAGACATTGCCCATGCCATCGTCATCACCATCCAGTTGATTGGCGTTTGCGTTACCAGGGCAATTATCACATATAGTCCCTATTCCATCTCCATCCCCGTCCCATTGATCAGGGTTTGCAATTCCGGGGCAGTTATCCTGTCTGTTAATCAGGCCGTCTCCATCTGTATCTATGTCACAAGCCCCCTGAAAACATCCGAGGTCACAATCAAAATCCCGGCTCTCTATCCCGGCGCTTCCGCAGAAATATTCACGGACGGTTGAGGCATTAACACATGTATCATCATACATGAACTGACATTCGCTGGTGCTCCGGCAGGATTCCCTTCCCATAAAATCTATGATAAGGGTATCAATACCTTCCTGATATATTCTTCCCCTTAATGCAAAATTCGCTCCTCCGTCAGTGTCATAACAGCCGCATCCATTAAAATCTACCAGATCATAAAGGGCCTCATAATAATATATCCCCCCGTTCTCAAGGCCGTAATCACCGCCTAAACACACATACTCCGGCGATGCCGGCACATGCGGAACAGCACCGCATGCCAGAAACGCATCACACTGATCACAGTCATCGCCAACGCCGTCTGCGTCATAATCAAACTGCCCGGGGTTGGCCAAATACCTGCAGTTGTCCTCATAATTCATAAATCCGTCGCCGTCGTCGTCCTCGAACATCCAGTCTATGCCGAAGGCCTCTTCGGGCACTATCCCTTCCGCACCGAACATACCGTCTCCATTGATCGCTGTAGCGCCAATGGAAGGTTCGCCCAGTAACGCAGGGGTTGTATCCGTACATGAAGGCGTATTGTAACAGCTCGCTTCCTTATTGTTATTTACCCATATCTGGATCAAACGCACTCCGGAGGGATCGATAACATTCACGTCTATCTTCCATTTGTCGCCGGCGCTCGTATTGATTATTGTTTTTAATATCTGTATCTGCATTCCTGTAGCTGTACATGCGTCGCCTATGCCGTCACTGTTGGAATCCGTCTGATCCGGATTGGCATAAGCCGGACAATTATCGCATGCATTGCCGACCCCGTCCTTATCAGTGTCCTTCTGATCAGCATTTGCGATTGTCGGGCAATTATCTAAACAGTCGGCCTTTCCGTCTGCATCCGAGTCAAACCCTTCATCTGTTTCCCCGTTGCAGTCATTGTCCTCGCCATCGCAAACTTCTGCATTATTGCCAGTCGTATCATTACAAACCTGTGAACCGTTTGGGCAAAGATAAGCCCCTTCGTTACAGAGATCACTGTCAGGCCCGTCACAGAATGAACGGTACCAACTTTCCTCTGAGCCGTCAGGTGAACCTGGATCGCAGTCATTATCAATGCCGTCGCAGATATCTATATTGTTCCCTGTCGTATCAGTACAGAGCTGTAAACCGCTCGTGCATACATAGGTGCCTTCGCTACAGAGATCACTGTCAGTCCCGTCACAGGCCACGCCGTACCAGCTCTCCCCGTAGCCGTCAGCAGTAGTCGGGTTACAGTCATTGTCCAGTCCATCGCAGATATCTATATTATCTCCCGATGTATCCGAACAGACCTGCGCCGCATTTGTACATGAATACTTTCCCTCAGTACAGAGGTCTTTATCAGGCCCGTCACAGGCTGCACCGTACCAACTCTCCCCTGAGCCGTCAGGCGCTGTAGGTTTGTTACAGTCATTCGCCTTCCCGTCACATATCTCCGGCGCACCGGGGTAAATTGTATTGTCTTTATCATTGCAATCCACCGTTGAGGGATATCCATCGCCGTCCGCATCAACAGCAGTGATGACAGACAGAATTGAGTAGTCCAAATAGTAGGTTCCCCCAAAACTGGTAAACAACTCTACATCAAGACATTTATCGTCCTTCAGCCATTCAACCTGTACATTCGTGAGGTCACGGCTGATTACGTAGAAATTGCCGGTCACCGGATGGGTACCGCTGGACCCCAGTGAATAATTTACAACACGATGCGCTGCATCTATGTAAAATGTTGTCGAATCACTTACATACTCTCCGATTATCCCGCCAGTAGGCCAACTCCAAACCATGGACCTAACTTGAAGCGTTGCGGAACTGATAACTTCATTTTGAGGAATGGTGAAACAATGTTTCCATATGGTGTTGACGTTACTCCTGCCCTGCTGTGCATTGAAATCAACAGTATTTTGATAACTTCCAGCCTCCGCTATTGAAGAACCGATCAGCAGTGCAGCGCACATCCACAGATAAAATAATTTAATAAAAACCTTTTTCTCATGCAGGATCAAAATATTTTTTTTCATGGTAATCCTCCTTTATACATCAAAGCTGGGTTTTATAATTATTCAGGCTCATTTGCCTTCTTTTATGGTTCTTCAAAAATCTCCCCTTGCCCCTGCTTAAGGCACCTACTGTTGGTCTTTTCCAAAGAAGGGAACACACCCCTGCCCCCTCTTGATAGAGGGGAATCACTCCTTTGCCTTGACATCTCCAGTACCTCATAGTAATCTTTAAATAGAGGTGATAAATCATGAAAACCAAAAAAGCAGAAGTAAAAAAACTTTGGAATGAATTGTGCGAAAGTATAGCCAGAAAACCGTCCCCATTTGAGGGCATGAGCGAAGAGGAAGTTATCAATAAATTGCGCAAGACAAGAAAAAAATTGTGGGAGAAGAAGCTTGCACTTCGTCCTTGATGCTAATGAATATATCTTTGCTATGGGGCTTTCCAAAAAAGAAAGCTGCAAATCACTATTAAAACATCTCGTTGACAGTTTTCCCCTATATTTTGTTTCTATATGCCGGACGATTATAGAAGAAGTAAGGGATAATTTATCTCCCAAAGATTTCCAGAATTTCATCAACTTCGCTAACACCTTTACCAAAGTGGACGAAGACTTTCTAATTCCTTTTGAATTAGGCGCAAAATATGAAGCCGAAGGCTTTAAAGAAGCTGATGCGCTCATTGCGGCATACACTGAATGGGTAGGCGCTGATGTACTCGTCACTGAGAACCGGCACTTCCTGAGCCGCAATCCCAATTTGCCATTTAAAGTTTTAACCGCCAATAAATGTCTGAAACTCATTTCGTAATCCCTGTTTAAAAAATCTCCCCTGACCCCTATTTTCCAAAGAGGGGGGAATACGCAAGGCTTTCACAGCTCTGCGAATTTATGCTATATTAAGTTTAACCATATTTGAAAAAGAGGCATCACTCTTATGAAACCAAAACTTAAAGCAACAATAACAAAAAAAACTCCTAAAAGCATTTACATGGAAATAAACAAAGAGACTTTTGAAACTTTCTGTGATGCAGCCGGCATTTACAGAAAGGAATTCCTCAGACTTCTTGATCTCTCGGAGGAAGACCATAAAAAGGGACGTGTTACAAAAAGAGAATCCCTCTCTGAGCTTCTTGATCAATAAATGGAAATTTCCACCACCAGGACCTTTGATAACCTTTTTAAAAAGATCCCCAAACCCATTCAGAAAAAGGCTGTAAGAAAGTGAATTGAAAAACTTCACCCCAAAGGACATCAGGTCTGGAGCTTCCGGATAGATATATCCTACCGAATCGTATTTAAGTTTATTGAAACCAATCATGCCGAACTCCGTTTCATTGGACATCACAATCAAATTTACAACTACGATATCTTTAAATAGTACAAATCTCTTTCCTGCCCGCTCTCAGCAGTCAGCTATCAGCGGTCAGTAAAATATAATGCATCGGTCAGTTTAAGTCTTTCACGCTTCCGCGCTTACCAACTTCCTCGCTTCATCTCTACGGCTTAAACCCCGTCACATCCTGTATCTTTTCCCGTTACTCGCAACTAGTAACTCGCAACTGTCTTTTCTAAATTCTCACGGCTTAAAGCCGCTCACATCCTTTTTCATATAGATAAAATACCCCTCGCCTGCTTTTATCAGGAAGTTCACGCCTGCAGGCTGGCCGTTAAGATAGCCTGCGGTCTCGAATTTGCCAGTCTCAGTGTTATATCGCTGTATACCGGAGACGACTGTGTCATTACCGATATTCTGGAGAAGCTGATATGCTGTCATGTTTACAGAAAAGCATGAAGAGCCTAACAAATTCACTCCTGTCTTCAGCCCCGCTACTGAACACTCATTGCTGAAGATCAGTTCAACTGTCTTTTGAACCTTTGAGTAGACAATATAGCCTTCTCCGTTTACAAGTTCAAAGTCGTCCCCTTCAGGTTCACCCAAAGCATTGTACCTTACTTCCTTATACCGTCCGGAGGTACTGTCGAATTTCAACATGCTCTCAAGCTCCTGTGAACTGCCAAGCATCTTTATGAAATCAAAGGCACTGATAGCGGGAATACTCTTTCTTGAATAACTGATCAGGTTAAATCCCTTTTCAATATTGATTTTTACGGTCATTGGTTTTGATGCAGGGTCATTCGGGTCCGTGTTCCACTGGTATTCCTGCAGATTAGTGAACCCGTCCTTGTCAGGGTCCTCTGCTGCATCTAAACTTTTCTTGGGGTCTAAACCATACTGAAGTTCCCAATAATCAGGAATGCCGTCATTGTCATCATCGGGATCGCAGGCGTCGCCGATGCCGTCAGCGTCTGTGTCGAGTTGGTCGGGGTTGGCAGTGTTCGGACAGTTGTCACAGGCATCGCCTATCTTGTCGCTGTCTGAATCCGCAAAACCTTCATCTGTAAGCCCATTGCAGTCATTGTCCACACCGTCACAGAGTTCCACATTGTTCCCTGTATTATCAGAGCATATCTTCTGTCCATTGCTGCACTGGTATGTGCCTTCATTGCAAAGGTCCTGATCAGCGCCGTCACAGGACCCATAATACCAGTTCTCTCCTGAGCCGTCAGAGGTTGAAGTGTTGCAGTCATTGTCAACGCCGTCGCATATCTCTGTTGCCTCGGGCTTGATCGCTGAATTGGCATCATCACAGTCCGAATTGTTCGTCACATATCCCAACGGCTTTGTGCATGCCTGCGTTGAGACTGAAGAATTGCCGTATCCATCTTTATCTGAATCACTGTAATAGGTGCTCAATGCGCAGAAGTTTGCCGTAACGGACTTTGCCGCACTCATTGTAACACTGCATGCCCCGTTTCCTGTGCATGCGCCTGACCAGTTTGCAAAGGCATAACCGGCTTTTGATGCAGCAGTTACTGATACCAAGGCGCCGCTGTCATTCCAGCAACCTGATGGACAGATCGGGCTGACGCTTCCGCCTGCTGAAGGGCTTGCATTTGTAGTTAACTGATACCGTATCGTGAAGTTCGCAGTATAGGCCGTTGCGGAAGAAGGTGTTATTATTGTGTGTGACTGCGCTCCTGCGTCGCTCCATGAGGCGTAAAAATATCCTGTCCCTTCCCGGACCTGCGGTGATGATACTCCGATAGTATGTGATGAACCTGCTGTCCAGATAAATGTCTGAGTCGCTATGTAATTTACTCCGTCAACAGTGATCTGCCGGCCTGCCGGTGAGGTTGTGACTGTTATTGATGGTGTTAATACAAAGTTTGCCGAAACTGACTTTGCCGCATCCATTGTAACGCTGCAGGTTCCGTTTCCTGTGCAGGCGCCTGACCAGTTTGCAAAGGCATAACCGGCGTTTGATGCAGCAATTACTGATACCAGGGCACCGCTGTTATACCAGCAGCCTGACGGACAGTTCGGGCTTACGCTTCCGCCTGCTGATGGGCTTGCATTTGCAGTCAGCTGATACTGTGTCGTGAAGTTCGCAGTATAGGCCGTTGCGGAAGACGGAGTTGTTATTGTGTGTGACTGCGCTCCTGCGTCGCTCCACGAGGTGTAATCATACTGTGTCCCTGCGCCTCCGCTCTGCGGTGATGATACTCCGATCGCATGTAACGAACCTGCTTCCCATTTAAATATCTGAGGTGCTGTGTAACTCACTCCGTCAACAGTGATCTGCCTGCCTGCCGGTGAGGTTGTGACTGTTATCGGGACACTGACAACAATTGCCTGAGGACCCATCACATTATTGTCCTCATTGGATTCAGATACATTATTGGTAGTATCCACATAAGCCCACATGTTATACGTACCGGGATTAGAATAAATCACATTTCCGGCACAGGAGGAATCAGATGCACCTGCAGACAGACCGGCAATGCTGCAATAGAAGTCCTCACTGTCTCCGGGAGGATTTGGAGTTGCACCTGCTGGTAACGCTTTATAAACATCAATAAAAAACTGCCCTGATGGCTCAGTGCCCTGATTTTTCACTGTCACTGTTACAGTTACATTCTGCCCGGCGTCGGGATTTACGGGATTTGTGGTAATACTCTGAATAACAAGGTCGGGCATGTCGACAATTGCTTTCGGCCCTGATACATTGTTGTTCTCATTGGACTCTACAATGGTGTTTTCAGAATCAACCTGGGCGTACATATTATATGTACCCTCAGCAGAATAGCTTACTGTCAGAGTGCAGGTATAGGTTGCTCCGGCTGCAAGTCCGCCCGGATTACACCAGGCGTCACCATATACCCATGGTACAGGCGGTGTTGAAGCATTCTTGTAAATATCAACAAAGAAGGATCCTGATGACACATTACCCTGGTTCTTGACAGTTACAGTCACACTCACGGGTTCACCTGCATTGGGACTTGACGGATCGGTAGTAATACTCTGAACAACAAGGTCCGGCATATTTACAACTGTAATGGATTTCGGCCCTGATACATTGTTGTTCTCGTTGGATTCTGCTATTGTTTGTTCAGAATCAACCAGTGCATACATATTGTATATGCCCACAGCAGAATAGCTTACTGTTTGAGTGCAGGTATAGATTTCACCGGCTGCAAGTCCATTGGTTGCGTTGCACCAGACATCACCATATATCCATGGTACAGGAGGAGTTGAAGGATTCTTGTAAATATCAACAAAGAAGGAACCTGAGGCCCCGAGGCCCTGGTTCTTGACAGTTACTGTCACACTCACGTTCTCGCCTGCATTGGGAGTTACCAGATCAGTAGTAATGCTTTGAATAACAAGGTCGGGCATGTTTACCACTGTGTTTGCCGTAACTGACTTTGCCCCATTCATTGTAACACTACAGGCCCCGCTTCCTGTGCATGCGCCTGACCAGTTTGCAAAGGAATAACCGGGGTTTGCTTTAGCAGTTACTGATACCAGTGCACCGCTGTTATACCAGCAGCCTGACGGACAGTTTGGGTCAACGCTTCCGCCTGCTGACGGACTTGCATTTGTGATCAACTGATACTGTGTCGTGAAGTTTGCAGTATAGGTCACTGCGGAAGACGGCGTTTTTATTGTGTGTGACTGCGCCCCTCCATCGCTCCATGTGGCGTAAACATACTGTGTCCCCGCGCTCCCGCTCTGCAGTGATGATACTCCAATCGTGTGTGATGACCCTGATCCCCATTTAAATACCTGAGGCGCTGTGTAACTCACTCCGTCAACTGTGATCTGCCTGCCTGCCGGTGCGGTTGTTACTGTAACCGGGACAGGGACAACAATTGTCTGAGGGCCAAACATATTATTGCTCTCATTTTTTTCTATGTCGGTGTTTTCAGTATCAGCCTGCGCGTACATATTGAAGACTCCAAACGCAGCATAGTTAACAATGCCTCCACAAGTAGTGGCGGCGCCTGGAGCTAACAGCGCCACCTCGCACCGGAAATCTCCGTACATTCCCGGAGACGGCGGTGCAGTACGGTCTTTATAGAAATCCACAGCGAATTTGACTGCATCTGCGAGTCCCTGATTCTTTACCGTTACAGTCACACTCACATCCCACCATGGACTGGGACTTGGCGGATTGGTAGTAATACTCTGAATAACAAGGTCGGGCTTGTTTTTGATTGTAATGGATCCCGGCCCTGATACATTGTTGTTCTCGTTGGTCTCTGCAACTGAGTTTTCAGAATCAACCTGGGCATACATATTGTATGTACCTACAGCAGAATAGCTTACTGTTTGAGTGCAGGTAGTAGTTGCCCCGGCTGCAAGTCCGTTTATATTGCACCAGACATCACCATATACCCACGGTGCAGGCGGAGTTGAAGCATTCTTGTAAATATCAACAAAGAAGGATCCTGATGACGCGAGGCCCTGGTTCTTTACCGTTACAGTCACACTCACGTTCTGGTTAGTCTCAGGTTCAGTTGGACTGGTGACCACGCTTAAAATAACAAGGTCCGGCTTATTGATGACTTCGACTGGGACAGGTCCATAAACATTGTTGTACTCGTCTAATTCAGGTTGATCTCTTTCAGGGTCCACCTGCGCCCACATTGTATAACTTTTCACCTGAAGGAAATTGGTAGTGATCGTACAGGTTCCTGTTTCCCCTTCCTCCAAGAGATCATGCCAGCAGAATTGATCTCCTCTTTGCATTGTAACCGGCGGATATTGCCTGTCCTGATAAAGGTCAACTATATAGTTTGTAGACCTGGCATTCCCCTGATTCCTGACAGTGATCGTTACATTGACATTCTGGTTCCTGCCCGGAGATTCGGGATCAATAGTAATATTCTCTATGACAAGGTCCGGAAGCGGCTTGTCAATGTGGTGTTCACGGAAGACCTCCGATACCCTATTGATAAATCCGCCATAAGGCAGACCGCCGTATTTTGCCTTCATGCCGTTCCAGAACTCATGGATAGTGACCGGAGACGTCCCCGCTCCTCTGGGTTCATAATTACGGATCACGTCCCATTGATATTCCCATCCCAGTGAGATATTGTCCCGCCTTCCGTCGTCGTCCCAATGCTGATCATCATTAACATCGTCATAAAGGTCCCATAAAATGGCGGCGACAAATCCTTCTATATGGTCCTCCTGCCCCCAGTACTGACTTGACTGACAGTCTGGAAATGTCTTGTTTGTATCTGAATAGTAATGACTCTCAATTTCATAGTGATCATCGTGATTATAAGTAGTAGTAAGAACCCGCGAGAAAAAATCCGGCCAGCCTTCAGTCCAGGAGGCAGAACCTTTCTCTGGCGCCCACATACAATGACCAAATGCATCTGGGAACGAAAAAATGCCGTTATCACATATGCCGTTGTTATAATCCGGAATCGGGCTTTCAGCAAAATTATATAGAACGTGATGTCCATATTCATGCATCAGAGTGGCCTCGAACCATGTATCTGCATTCGGGATCCTGATAGTTGCATTCGGGTATAGGATATTGGCGGGTACATAGCAGCCGGTACCGCAGAACTCACTGGGCCAGCGTACGATCACATGAGGCGGCTGAAAGCCCTTATCAGTCATGAACTGCCAGGACTCTCCCGCAAGATTGAACTGTTGCCAGGCACCTTGATTACCTAAAGAGTAGTCTCCATAAAAATCATCGTAGTTAATAGTACCCCCTTGAAACTCATTCTTAACCGAGGTCGACCCTGAGTAAGTCCCGGAAAAAAAGTTAGCACGCCTAACCTCAGCCGCGCTCGAAGAAGCGCTGACTACCACATAAATGTCGGGGTAATTCCGTATGCAGGTCGGGCCCGGGCATATACCGATATCAGGGTCGCCGCAGCTTCCGGATATATTGAAGTTACCATCGATATCCGTTGTGCCGTAGCCGCATGGATCACTCTCGTCAGGCCAGTCATAGTCAAACACTTCGACAGTCGCGTTCCTGATGCCGATCCAATTATTATTGTCGTCTTCATATACGAACCGGCCTTTGACAGTAACATCCACCTTGGTAACGAATGAAGCACCCGCTTGCGGCAGAACACTGCCTTGAACTGACATTGGGGCGACTCTGGATGATTGAGGGGTTTTAAGATCCTCAGGGAAACTCGGTTCAACCGGCTTCATAGGTTCCGGCACCGGGAGCCGCTTCTCCCATTCAGGACGGAGAACCGGTTCAGACGGAAGAGATCCGCCTTTCAAATCCTGAGGTCTATCGTGCTGATAACTTTTTTCTGGCGTCTTCCCTCCAAGCCTGCTCATGTCCATCTTCCACTCAGTAACAGCCTGTCCCGGTACACTTGTCCTCCCGATGAGAGGTTGAGGGTCAGAGACCGACGGAATAAAATACGCTTTAAACTGCACCGGCTGTCCGGCAGTGACCTTGCCTGTCCAATCAGACTGTCCTCCGGCAAATGTCCATCCCTCAGTAGTGATCAATTCAAAACTTACATCCTGAATACCTCTCAATGACTCCAGCACAATATAGACCGTCATCTGCTGACCTGCTTCAAGAGTATCAAAGCTGACGATTGTCACATTCACCGGCGGCGCTCCATTTGCAGATGCAGGTGTCACTGAAATAGCGAGCATAAAAAGAATCATTATGAGAGCTATAATGAAGCCTGAAAAATTATTCTGAGGCGCTTTTTTAAGAAGAATTGCTTCTGTCTGATTGCTGATTTGTATTTGCAATTTAAATGTCACGGACAAACCCCTTTCTCGAAAAGAAAAAAATACTTAAAGAAATATTTTCTGTTATAATCATTTTCCATAATCTCTTAATCTTGTATCATTCCACTTCTGGATCGCCTCACCAAACAATTTGTTTGCCCACTTTATTATTTGTCATCTGAAACTTAATTCACCAATGCTTAAATTCAAACCTTTCCTGCTTCATATTAAGAGACAGCGATCAGCGATCAGCAAAACAAAAAAAGCATTGGTCAGTTTAAGTCTTTCACGCTTACGATCTTTCCTGACTTCTGCGCTTATCAAGTTCCGCGCTTCATCGCTATGGCTGAAAGCCGCTCACCTCCTTTTTCATATCAAGAAACAGCTCTCAGCAGTCAGCTATCAGCGATCAGCAAAATAATTATTTCTCAGGGATTGAAACCCGTTACATCCTTTTTCATATAGATAAAATACCCTTCCCCTGCCTTGACCTGAAAGTTCACGCCTGCGGGCTTTCCTTCTGAATACCCTGCTGTTTCAAAAGCCCCCTTTCCAGGGTCGTATCTCATGATACTGGAAACAAAGTCCTCACCTCCCAAGGCCTCAAGGAGTTGAAAGGCTGTTATGTTTCTTGACGTGCATATCCCTCCCACAAGATTGAAGCCCGCATGCAGGTCCGGGATGACGACAGGACATAAAACAACCGGATCAATTTCATCCACTTCTCCATCGCAGTCATCGTCAAGCCCGTTACATATCTCTTTCTTTTCACCCGGTCTGATCAAAGGGGCGCAGATCATCTTACCGTCCATACAGGTCAGGATCCCTTCCCCGCAGACACCCGGAAGTCCGGTCTTGCATACGCCTCCGGTGGCGCCATTGCAGTCACTGTCTTCACAATCAGGGAACCCATCACTATCATTATCAATGCCGTCAAAACACTGCCTCTCTTTACACGCCCCTTCATTGGCCACAGATACGCCGGCTGCGGCCGCCTCACACTGATTTCCATATGTCCTTCCGTCGCATCCGCACACCGGCCTGAAAAACAACGGGCACACCTTCGGTCTGTCAATGCACATTCCCGCGCTGTCACACTCACCAGTTTTCTTTGCACAATAAAATTCCGGATCGCACCCGGAATTGTCCCGGCATTCGCATCCGGGATCGATCAGTCCATCACAGTTATTGTCAACAGTGTCGCAAATTTCTTTTGCTTCAGGATTTATATCCGCATTACTATCATCACAATCATTGCCCGGAAAGGTCCGGCATCCCGGCGGGCCGCAGATAAAAGGTGAGCATATAAACACATACGGCGTTCTGCTGATGAATCCGTCTTTATCCATATCACAATAGTAACCGGCAGACGGACATTCACCCTCATGAGCGACTGATACACCAACTGCGGCGGCTTCACATTTATTACCATAAGTAACTCCGTCACAGCCGCAGACAGGAGCATATATATCCGGGCACACAACCGGTTTTGAAACACAAACGCCGTTGCCTGCACAACTGCCGTCAGACCTCGCGCAATAATAAGCGTCCTTACAGTCAGAATTTATAGAACAAGCCAGTTCCTGGGCATATAAGATATCTACATACCCTCCAGCCAAAATAATTAATATAAGTCCGATGAAAAAAGAATAATGTTTTTTCATTGCTCCTCCTATATCATGGCTTAAACCCAGTCACATCCTGCTTCTTATCCCTCAACCCGCAACTGTCTTTTATGAATTCTCACTGCTAAAAGCCAGTCATCTACTGCTTCATGTAAACAAAATATCCCTCGCCATTTTTTATCGGGAAGTCCATTCCTGCAGGCTGACCGTTGAGATAATCTGCGGTCTCGAACTTGCCTGTTTCAGCGTTGAAACGCTGGAAACTGTAGACGCCCATATCATCACCAAGTTTTTGAATTATCTGATATGCAGTCATTTTTACAGAAACACATGGAGCGCCTACCAGATTCACTCCTTTACTCAGTCCTGTTACTGAACATTTGTTGTTGAAAGCCAGAACAACTGTCTTTTGAACCTTTGAATAGACAATATAACCTTCTCCGTTTACAAGTTCATAATCCTTTCCTTCAAGCTCACCCGAAGCGTTGTACTTCACTTCCATATAACTTCCGGATGTGACATCGAATCTCATCACGCTCTCGATCTCCTGAGAACTGCCAAGCATCTTTATGAAATCGAAGGCTGTGATCGGAGGCTCGTCCTTCCCTGAATAACTGATCAGATTAAATCCTTCTTCAAGATTAAATATTACGATCATGGGTTTTGATTCAGGGGACCTCGGGTCCGTGTTCCACTGATATTCCAGCAGATTACTGAAGCCGTCATTGTCAGGGTCCTCTGCGGCATCTGATTTATTCCTGGGATTAAAATCGTACTTAATTTCCCAGGCATCCGGGATGCCGTCATTGTCGTCATCAGAGTCGCAGGCGTCACCGGCGCCGTCACCGTCGTAATCTGTCTGGTCTGCATTTTTTGTTTTCGGGCAGTTGTCAAAGCAATCAGCTACTGTATCAGCATCTTCATCAAAGCCTTCATCAACGGTCCCATCGCAATTGTCATCAACGTCATTACAGGTCTCCGCTCTTCCGGGATTAATTGCTTTATCGGCGTCATTGCAGTCTGTGCTGCGTGCCGCATAACCGGCAGGCTGTTCGCAGGCCTCGGTCGTTTTATCTTGAATGCCGTAACCGTCTTCATCTTCATCCAGGTAGTAAATATTCGCCTCATCGATCGTTCCATTGCAGTTATCATCAACCTCATTCCTGCAGTTCTCCGGCGCTCCGGGGTATATGCCTGCGTCTTTGTCATTGCAGTCCCCGCTGCATATAGTCCAGCCATCTTTGTCTTTATCAAGTCCCTCATCAATGGAACCGTTACAGTTGTTGTCCACGCCGTCGCATAGTTCAGCGACTCCGGGATGGACCGCTGAGTTATCGTCATTGCAGTCTGCATTATTTGTTACATAACCGGCCGTCTGGGAACAGGCCGGAATTGGGTTATTGGGATTCCCATAACCGTCTCCATCAATGTCCTTGTAGTAAGTATTCTGAACACCTTCATCAATGGAAACGTTACAGTTGTTATCCACGCCGTCGCATATTTCAGCAGCTCCGGGATTGATAAACCTGTTATCGTCATTGCAGTCCAGTGCGCATATGGTCCAGCCGTCACCGTCTATATCAAAGCCTTCATCTATTATCCCGTCACAGTCATTGTCTCTGCCGTCGCATATTTCAAGTGAAAAGGGATGTATAGACGCTCTACCGTCGTCACAGTCCGTATTATTCGTTACATACCCGGCGGGCTGAGAACACGCTGTTGTCTGAAAATTGGAATTACCATAGCCGTCGCTGTCTGTGTCCATATAATATACATTTACCTCATCAATCGTTCCATCACAATCATCATCAACACCGTTATTACAGATCTCCGGCGCTCCGGGATTTATACCGTAGCCACCGCTCTTGGGATAGTCATTACAATCCGTATTATCGCTTACATATCCATCCAGTAGCAGGCATGAATTGCTTGTCACCGCGGGATTGCCATAACCATCTCCGTCCAGATCCCTATAGTAAGGGGTTGGATATAACACGTCGTCAACTATGCCGTTACAGTCATTGTCCAGACCGTCGCAATAAAACTCAGTAACCCCGGGATGTATAGATGCATTGCTGTCATTGCAGTCAATACCAAAAATGTAATAGCAATCATACTCATTCCAGTCAGGGGCATAAATATTGTACCCATCGCTGTCATTGTCTTCAAAGCATTGTTTTGCTGCATTAGGCCTGATCTGAATTACACTCAAAGCAGCGCAATTGTCCTTTTCATTCGACTCAAAGACAGCCCCTGCTGCGTCGGCACAGGCAATAAGGTAGAGCGCCGTCGGGGCTTGGACAGGAGGGATTATCGCCGATGTAACTGCTTCCGAGCCGTTTCCGGGATTAAGGGCAGGCACGGTGCGTTGGGCTATAAATATGTCGTCATTTGTGAAAAATTCATTTGTGGAAAGGTAAAACCGGGTAATCGAGCTGGCCCCTGTTGCTGATGCGCCTATGTTGGAGGTAATATCAGTTATTTTAAAACCCCAGCCGACCTGCAGAGAAGAAGGGTTGCTCAGCGATTCTACTTTAAGATTTGGCGCCTCGATCTTTTCCCATAAATGAACATAGGCTTCTGCCGACCCGAACAAAGGCGCGAGGTCTTGAGAGCTTAAGCCCAGCTCCTTCAGGTCTGCGATAAAATCGGGCAGCATACCGACATGCGCCAGCCCGTCCACGTTAATGTCAAACACCCGAGGCGGGACCTCAGGATTGAAAATATTAATGTAAGGCCTGCCTCCCATCTGACTCTTATCCATCACAACGGCTGTCTCAGTCACTAACGGGTATAACACCCGCGATCCCGAATCCTGCGGCCCGGATCTATCGCCGTCACAGGCATCGGGGCCAAAGCGCGGCGCCGGCTGTTTTACTCCGCCGTTGAAGTCAGATCCTAATGCAACAGCTCCGCCCATCTTTTGCACGGCATAGAGATAAGACTGTACCCACGAACGCGATGAGCTACCGCAATCATGCGCCACCGGGGAACCGGGCGCCTCGGCAATTTGATCACGTTTGCCCTGATGAAGGATAGTGCCCACAAGCCCTCCGAGGTTACGAATACGCTCCAGCGTAGCATCGTCCTTTTGAGCTTCCGTTCTTTTAGCGCCTGAAGATATTCCAAGAAGACCTGTGTGTCCTGAAACTACCGGGTAGTCCTTCTCCTCGGCAAGTCTCAGTGTTTCACTTGTTAGCCGGCGGTCCATGTGATCAATATCTATGATCATCTTCCGGTCCATCAGCATCTTGATCAGAGAATCGCCGAGCGGCTCCTTCCCTTTGCTATTACAGTGGGCTACATTACTATTCGCGCTTTCCAATAAAGAATAATAGAAGGGAACCGGGTCATGGTCGCCTAACCATGAAAGAGATGGAAATAGTGAACCAAGCTTAAAATTATATCCGTCTGCCGAGCAGTCATACGGCCAAAAGTATTCTCCGGTCTCTATCTTGTTGAGAACGTTGAACATGTCTTCATAAAGCGCCGCGCCTCCAAAACCATTATTGATTAAATGAACAGGAAAGACATGGCGTACGCCCTTCCGGTAGTACCGATCCAGCTCGCCGGCTACATATAAATCTGTGCAGCCGCTGTTTTCCCCGCAGTTAAATAAAGTGTCAACCTCGATCCCCAGCACCACAGCCATCTTGCCGCTGTTGATGACCTGCCGCGCTTCGGCAGATGAAGTCACTATCCTGTACCAGCCCATGCCGGAGCCTCCCGACAGAAAGTCAATGTAGTTTTGCAGGGCATAAGCCGCGTCAATCTGACGATCTGCCGCATCCATGTCGTTACAGGTAAATCCGGGTTCGGGGGAGTAGACTATTTCACACAACGTCTTGTTGCTGACGGCAAGCATGACCATCAATTTAAGTCCGCCGTCAAAGGCGCGCTTCAGCCACTCATAGTAGACCTGCTGATGGGTGATCGAATTCCAGCGCGGCCATCCGTCAAACTGAGGCCATCCGCCGACACGATGCGTTAACCCCAAACCCTCAGCCCATTCAAACGGATCATTCTCACCGAACAAACCGTGGAAATCTGAGCAATATGGTAAGGCATCAGCAATCCCGCCGGGTGTGTTGCTGAACGGCGCACCCACCAGCATTCCGCCGCCGAAGCCCAGGTTAGCGAACTGATGATTGTGCAAATCTGCAAAACCCAAAATGGGCGTAGGTGTCTGCGCCGAGCCTGATGATGTAAAAAAGATAAAGATACTTAAAAAGAACCAGAATACCGCTACTGCAAGTAATCTTCTCTCTTTCTTCATTCTTTTGCCTCGTCCTCCCTTTCGATTGAGCTAACGACAATGCCTCTCTTCAGAAGAGATAGCTCTCAGCAGTCAGCTATCAGCGATCAGCAAAAACTCAATAAATAATTTTACATTTACCCGTCATTGACCCAAAAATGTCATTCCGGCTTGTCCGGAATCTTTCTTGGTTTTAAGAGAAGATTCCCGACAAGCGGGAATGACAATATCTGAGTATTTTCTTGCCAAACTCTTGCATCCTGCATCTTTTCCCGTAACTCGTAACCCGCAACCCGCAACTGTCTTTTATAAATTCTCATGGCTTAAACCCCGTCACATCCTTTTTCATATAAATAAAATATCCCTCCCCTGCCTTGATCGGGAAGTTCATGCCTGCAGGCTGACTATTGATGTGGCCTGCGGTCTCGAATTTGCCTCTATCGGTGTTGAAGCGCTGGATGCTTGAGACATAATCTTTGCCACCGAGACTGTTAAACAGATCGAATGCTGTTAAATTCGCTGATGCGCATGGAGTGCCGACTAAATTTGTCCCTGCCCTAAGATCCCAGGTTGGACAGTATTTTGATGTAAACGTAAACGCTGAGTCCTGTTTTGCATAAACGATCAGACCGGGAAGTCCCTCTCCTGCCGGGAGCATTATATTAGTTCCATAGAACTTCAAAGCTCCGTCATAACCGGCTTCAGCATAGTTCTTATCTGCTGAATTGAATATTAGAAAACGATCAATGACACTGCCTCCGCCAAGTGCTTCCATTAAGTTATATACATTTTCATAATACAGTGTCTCAGTAGGGAAACTGAGGAGGTTGAATCCTTTCCTGAGAACAATATTAGTTGAGGCAGGATATGAAGCGTTGTTACATGGATCGCTTCCGGCCCCTGTTTCGTTCTGATTGTCAAAACCATCGCCGTCGCCATCAACTGTTGGCTCAAGTACCGTTATTCCGTTAGAAGAAACAATACTGCTCTGCACTCCTGCATTGTTTGTTCCCCGGATATTTATAAAATATTTCTGACTGCATGCGTCTGGCAGATACAATCCTGCTATAGAAACATCAAGATCTGCGCCTGAACATGTCCAATCCGCAATATCTGTTGATCCGGCAGCAGTCCCTGCCGAATAACATACATCCTTCAGGCCGGAAAACCACTGCCCTGTCACAGTAGCCGAGAGTCTGGTTTTGTCCAAACTATAATAGCCCTCATCTTTAACGCTCGTTATTTGAGGCGGAATATTGTCAATTTTGAATTCAACAACTTTTTCTATCTCTTTATTCAAGTTCCTGTCTATAGAATAGTAGGTAAGTGTGTAATTGCCGGGTTGGCTGATTTCTATTGTCCCGTTGTAATCTTTGTAGCCCATGTCATCCTGCAGTCTATATTTAGTCTTAAGTATCCCGCTTCCGCTGGCGTTGTCCGTTGCGGTTAGATCAATAGATACATTTGATACGTACCAATCATTCAGTCCTAATGTCCCTGTAATATTTGCAGCCGTTATAGGAGCGGTCATGTCTTTGCTCTGAGATTCATCAAGGATGTCTGATGGTGGGAGTGTATTATCAGTTACGCCATCACATGTATAGTCAAGTTCGAGCACCGGATCAGTCATTATATTCGTCAAGTCAAAAACGACTTTACCACAGCCTTCAATGTCTAAAGATATATTTGAAAAAACATAGGTCTTTATTACACCACCCGCTCTCATTAACTGAAACTTTATATCAAGATATTCTTTATCAACACCACGAAATTCAAGTGTGTACGCAGAGCCTTCAGGTATAAATATTTCAACCCCTTCGTTGGTTATTCGGTAATCAGAGCCGAGAATACCCAAATAAACTTTATTGCCCGTGTATACTGAGAAGTCACCTGTTGGCAAGCTCACTTTCGGCCAATAAACAGGTGGGATTTTAAAACCGATGTTAAAGGAAGGCAATAAAATTCTTATGCCGTCATCCAATCCGCAGAAATCAGGACTATATTCATTCACTCCTGATGGAAGACGATTTTCATAACCTTTCAATAATGATCTAATTAATCTTTTAACACCATTGTGGCTTGGGAGATTGGAATGCTCAGCATATTGAGCAATATATTTCTTATGGGCATTAACAGTAAGGGCGCTTTTTAACGGAACAGTTTCGTCACCATCACCCTTAAAGTAATCAATCGAATAAGGATCTGTTGTTTCCTGTATAAAAGTACTTGTTGGCTTCTTACATCCAACAATAGAATAAGTATTATCTTCATATAGATATGAGTCATCATCTAACAATTGATGAAATGTTACAGCTTGTTCAAATAGACTTTCATTGCCAAACTTGGCCACATCCTGTTGAAAAGTAGGATTTGAAGTATAAGTTATAACTTTACCATCTATATCATAGAAACCTTCTGGATAATTTCCATTATCAAAATATCTTTCTGACGGCAAGAGCTGATAGCCACTTGGTAAATTCTTAGTGATTCCTTTATATCGATCCTCTTGAATCTGAAAATCATTATCTCCGTATTTGATGCCAGAAAACGCTTTAACTGCACCTACGTGGGGGGTACCAACAAATATGACTTTGTTAATTTTCTCGTTAATCCCAGGGAATGCATTATTAGACATAAGTGATTTAACAACTAACCCTCCCATACTATGTGCAACGATATTAACTTTAGAGTTGCTTTTTCCGGTTAATTGCTTATTTGTGATTTTTTCAATAAATCGTTTTAAAATTTCAGCGCTTATCGTGTTATCTTGTCTCCAATCATAAACAAAATAAAAAACATCTTCTGGGTAATCTACACTGAGGTTTAAATTATCAATATCAAAATCCTCTTCATCCCCTATTGGATGATAAATGTATATCTGCGACAGAAGTTCATCATGCAAACCATCAAAGGTATCGACTCCAACTGCCATATCTATACTTTCTATTTTTAGCATTTTTGTAATAGCCCGAGTAGCCTTTATATTAGGATATACTGGAGTTCCATTTTCATAGAACCTTAGATAATCAAAAGAATATTCCAGATAATCAAAAAGACTTCCAAAAACTGAAGAAGCTCTTGCTAATAGGAAATCGAGTAAGCCTCCCCAAACAACTCTGTCTATACTACTATCGATTCTTTCCAGTTTACTCCCCATTATCCCATGCACAATAATCAAAGGGGTCCGAACCCGGAATTCGCTTGATCCTGCATCAGTTGAGTTCATTGTAATATTTTCAAAAGTGACTTTAATTTTATACTCAATATCATCAGCATTGTCAGGGATTGCATAGATAAGATTTTCAATACTTACTTGACCCTTAAAATCCTGAGGAAATTTCTTATTGCCTAGTGGAACAGTTATGTTCCAAGCATATGGAACAGGTGAAATTACACCGTTATATGAATTATTCTCAATCAATACTGTTAAACGTCCTGAATGATTACCTCCATATTCATTATTAGGATTATCATTATTGTTAAGTTCAAAAGTTATATTGACTGTATCACCCGGTCTAAACTTTTTGTTGGGTTCTACATTCGCAATCTTTGTTTCAGGCTTTGGTAATTTTTTCGGCAGTTTTATTAGCGGCGGCACACAAAGATTTACACTCATCTGATTGACGTTCAGATAAACCTTGAAGTCGGTCACTACTATATACTGCCCTTCACCAATACCTTCAACATCTACCGAGAGTATATTCTGTGCCGGACCATCAAACCCGAGGTTAATAAAAGAAGCCGGGAAACGGAAAATATAATTGCCCTCAGGGATGGTATTCTCCATTGTTTCAATCTCATATCCGTTAATTGAGAACTTCACTGTATGAGGGTCATATTTATCACGCGTCATGGGCAATGAAAAATTCACTTCGAGCGCTGCTTCTGCAATATCTGATTTGTCAAATCCCGTCGGAACAGCAAACGGCAAATCAATATGCATTTTGTTTGTGCAGTACCAGTCTTTGATTTCAGCCATAATCCCAACATCATTTATGGTATATGTATTCAGACTTGTGCCTGAAGGACATCCTATTTCAAAAGGCGCAGAGACCACGTAGTCCCCTGATCTCACGTAAACAGTACCGCTTACATATTCCCCGGACTTAATATCAAATTCAATGAATTCGCCATTTTTCAATCTTATGTAATTGATCGCTGGATTAAGTATTGTTTTTCCCCTATTGTATTCATCAATATATACCTTAATATCCGATAACGTATCACCATAATTAATAAGTCTGAATCTGCTTGTCATCATTCCCGGGTCTGACTGAACAGGCTGAATATCAAGATTGCGCACGAACGGTCTTACATGAACAATGGCATAAGAATAATCAACAAACGAGTCAAATTCCCCTTCATCAGAAACCATTTTCAGATACAGATCGTACTGGGTCTTCTGCGCATCAGGTGCGTTTATTACAAGCTGTACAATTGTTGATTCACCCGGCTGCAGGGTTGCTTCACGGCCGTTGCTGCCATCTCCAACAAATCCAACAACTATATCATCATAAGGGTTGGCTATGGACAACTGGAAATTATGCGGGATCATGTCCGTATTCGTTATAGTTAGCTCAACCTGCTGGTTATAGTCCCTGTCGATCCAGAATTCATTAACATTATTTACAAATTTAACCGCCTTTCCTGTCTTGGTCATCTGAATTTCGGATCCTGTAAATCCATTACAGGCAGAGTAATTTTCAGTATAAACTTCATAATATGTAAAATATTCGAGATCGGGGACCATAACCCTATGCTCCAGTTCATCCGTCCCTGCCGGAACCTGGATGAAATCCGTATCACCGAGTTTTCTGTAATAAAGATAGCTTGTAGCAGGAATATCGGTTCTCCAGGCAGTGAATATAGTATTCCCGGCAAATACGGTCTCATCCGGGATAGCGAGGCGGTAAACATTAGGATTCGGCGTAACATTCAACATACCGCTATCGCTTACCGTTCCCTGACGATCTATTTCTCCTGACTTTTTCCTCGTCAGCCAGTCTGCTTTGACTGTAAAAGGATATTGCCCTATCAGGATATCGCAATTCAGCGGAAGACGAAGTTGAATATATATCTCCTTATATTCAAAAGGAATGAGTTCAAAGCTGCGATATTTTTCCTCAATGGTGTACCAGGAAGCATTGAGTCCATCAAGAGAAATCTGTACTTCCTTCTTCCTGCCTATAGCGTTTTGAATCCCAACAATAATGCGATTATTGCCCTGAAGAGAGACAAGAACATTTTTATTTTGTACAGTTAACCCCAGACTGTCCGGGATGAGTGGATCACTTCCATATTTAATTTCATCCCCGTCAGTCATTCCATCATTATCAGTGTCGGGATTATTTGGCTCTGTCTGATAGCGATATTCATCTATGTTTGTCAGGCCATCATTATCCGGGTCACCGTTCGTATCCCCGGGGTTGCGTGGATCAAGCCCATTATTAATTTCCCAGCCATCCTGCATACCGTCACCATCAGTGTCAGGATTATTCGGGTTCGTATTGTTTTGATACTCCTCAAGATTAGTTAACCCGTCAGAATCTTTGTCGTAAGAAGCATCGGCCGGGTTAGCAGGGTCAAGACCGTTCGCTATCTCCCAGCCGTTAGGCATTCCGTCGTTGTCTGAATCGCCTGTTGGATCGAACACTGAAAAGATTGTACATTCATTATTATCTAAGCCTGTAGAATTGTAAAACCGTACACACAAATTGTGCGGACCAATTGTAAATGCAGTAGTATCAATTACTCCTGATGCTGTTTCTGTTCCTTCATCAAACAATCCATCCTCAGGTATAAGTTGTATCGGTGAGCTATTGTCCACATAATACTCAGCCTTCGTTATCCTGTCCGCTTCTCCCACTTCAAAAATATATTCCCGTGCCCCCCCCCATTTACCATCGCTATCTTTGGCTCGAACATAAAGGGTATGCAGTCCTTTTGAAAGATTGGATGTATCAATAGAGCCGACCTCCATAACTTCTATACCGCTGTCCATTAAACCATCCTGTGCAGGTAAAGACTTCCCATTTCCTTCACCAGGATCGCTGTCAATAAAATATTCGGCTGCTTGAATAGTTTTTATTCCGGTTACTTCAAGGTTATACGGAGCCGGAATATAAACATCATTCGCTAAAGGTCTTGCAACACCCCATGTGCCGTCAGAATTGCACATACGAAGATAGACAGTGTGATAACCAATGCTGAGTTCTGTGGTGTCTGCAAAAAACTCAACCGTCTCTTTTGCGCTGTCAAATATTCCATCTATTGGAATATCAATGGAAAGACCTTGCCCTTCACCCGGGTCTTTGTCAATAAAATATTCTGCCCTGTTTATAATCTTTAATCCTGCTTTGCTTGTATCAATGATAAAGGTATTATTAAGAGCAGGGCCATTTTCAATACCTTCAAAGTTCTTTGCATTCGCGATAGTTTCAACTGCTGTGCCGTCGGCATAATTACTTCCATCTGATGGATAGACATAATAATTATACGTCCAAATCCTGTCTGAACCTGTCATATTTGAAGGACTGACATCAATTAACCCCGGCTGATCAATTGATATTTGAGGGATGGTAACAATATCCTGGTCGAACGTAGCTGTAATGACCAGAGTACCCGCCTGTGCAGGATTTTCACTATAGCTGAGTGTCGGAATGGGTTTAGTGCCTTTTAATTGAGCTGTAAAGCTGTCTGCACTTGACCATCCACTGCTATTCCCGATATCGTCTACCGCCCTTACATGCCAGTAATAAAGCCCATTTGTAACAGGAACAGATGGTATATAAGAGTTATCCACTATCAAGGATTGGTTGATTACAGGCGAGCTAAGGTCTGAATTGTCATCAAGCTGAAAATCATATGTTACAGCATCAAAGCTGCCTGCCCAGTTAAAAAAAGGCGTTGGGTCATACGTCGGGTCAGGTGAAACAGGAATTAAGACGGGTGTCGGTGGGGCATTGTTGTCAAGGGAAAATATTCCGCTCTGAATCTGAGCCTTTATAACTGTCCCGTCCCGGAGTGTTACACGGAGTTGAACGTTCGTCTCCAGTCCTGCAAGCTCAACTGCTGAACTCCATATAAATCCAATTTGGTTTGTACCACTACTGGTCTGTATATAACCACCACTACTTCCTATCTGGTACTCTGCGCTATTATTTAAGACAGGATTCCCCTGAGTTGCTGTCAGACTTCCAGGCTTTATTGTTGCCTTAAACCATGTGCTGCCATCAAAAGAATACTCTGCACGCATCTGATAGGTATCACCGCCTGCATAGTCCTCTACAATAACGGTTATGGGTATATCACCATTTGACCCAAAAGGCTGTTGCGGCTGGGATTTAAAAGAGAAAGCAGGTCCGCCAACTCCAACTGCATGACTGGATGCTCTTGTTGAGTAGCGGCCATAAAGATCCTTCATCCGGACATAAATTGTGTGCTGTCCTGTAGTAAGTGTAGTAGTGCTGCCTTCTGCTGTTTCTGACATGCTGTTAAACATGCCGTCAACAGGTGTAAGGGCCGTACCAGCCTTGCTCCAATCATTACCGGGATCGTTATCCACAAAATATTCTGCACCTGTTATTTTATTAGGCGCACTGACTTCAAAGGGGTATTGCCTTACTATTCCCCAATTACCATTTGAATCCTTCATTCGCATAAACAAGGTATGAATACCTGCTTCAAGATAAGACGTGTCAATATCGGTCAGCTCTACATCTTCCACAGATTCGTCAAAGTCGTTATCTATAACCGGTACAGGATAACCATTCCCTTCCCCCGGATCTTCATCTATAAAATATTCCGCCGAGGAAATATACAAATCGCCTGTAATACTAAAATTGGGCGGTGATGCTGCAACGATGTCATTCGCTAAAGGTCTCGCAACACCCCATGTGCCGTCAGAATTCTTGAATCTGAGATAGACGGTGTGACTGCCGATGCCTAAATAGGTCGTATCAATTTCAAAGGTAACGCTTTCTTTTGTACTGTTATAAGCTCCATCATCAGGCACGGTAATAAATATCCCCGCCCCTTCTCCTGGGTCATTGTCGATAAAGTATTCCGCACCGATTATTGTTCCGGATGGAGCAGTAGTATCAATCGTAAAGGTATTGTTGAACGCAGGCTGATTAGTATTCCCGCCACAATCAAATCCGTTTGTGAAAGTTACAACAGCGCTTCCGTCTATATATTCACTGCCATCTGCCTTATGGATCTGATACATATATGTCCACATATTCCCGCTGCCGCTCATCGGAACATTTGCAATATCAACAGCGCCGGGTTGGTCAATTGATATTAACGGCACACTCTGGATGGATTCGCTGAAAACAGCTCTTATCAGGAATTGTCCCTCAGTTGCAGGTGATAAACCATAGGTTATGGATACAGTCGGGGCAGTTATATCGGCATTTAATGTAAATGAATCAGGAGATGAAAATACACTTTCATTTCCTTTTGCATCAATTGCAGATACTTTCCAGTAAATAACTCCGGAAGTCAGATTAACGGATTGCACAAAATAATTGGCAGCAATATTTACAAGGTCAGTGTCCAAAGAAGTAAAATCAGGACCATGCGAAATCTGAATATGATATTTAACAGCTTCCCGGACTGCATTCCATGCCAGCAAAGGAGTTGCGTCACATGCAGGTTCAGGGCTATAAGGAATTAACACAGGAACAAGAGGCGATTTATTATCGATAGATAAAGGGTCAGAGATCAATGCAGAAACCGGATTAATGCCATTATCTAAGATGAATCGTATTATCACCGATGGATATTCTTCCCCTGAAAGGTCAGAGCCCGACAGCCAGTTAAAATTCAACTGATTTGGTCCTGAGTTTGTGGGGACATTGTCTATTTGATAATCAGTTGTATTGTTGACAACAGGGGTTCCATAAGAAGCAATCAGACTGGTTTCATCAATTGTTGCTTTATTCCATAGGCTTCCGTCATTCACTGAATATTCCACTTTAACTTTAACAGGACTTCCGTTGTAATCAGCGATCGTTACAGAGAGGGGAACTTTCCCGTCACCATTGCCGGATTGTACAGGAGTTATCAGATTGGAAATAACAGGTACGCCAATCCCAACCCCCTGGCTCACAGGCTTCTGAGAATATCGTCCATATATGTCTTTCATTCTGACGTATATGGTATGTATTCCTGTAGTAAGAGTTGTAGAAGAACCTTCTGCCGTCTCCAATTTACTGTCAAACAATCCATCAAGTGATAAAAGAGATGTGCCAATCTTACTCCAATCATTACCGGGATCACTATCCACAAAATATTCTGCGCCGGCGATTATATCAGGTGAACTCACTTCAAAAGTATATTGCCTCAGAATTCCCCATTTGCCGTCACTATCCTTTGCCCGCACATAGAGATTGTGTAATCCCGCCGGAATATTTAACGTACTAACAGAAGAAAGCTCAAATATATCATTCTCACCTGTAATTAGAGGTAAAGGCTTTCCATTTCCTTCACCAGGGTCGCTGTCAATAAAATACTCTGCTGCCGAAATTGTTTTTGTCCCTTCAACCTCAAAGTTATATGGGGAAGGGATATAGACATCGTTTGTCAATGGTCTTGCAACACCCCATGTGCCGTCGAAGTTTCTCATCCGGACATAGACAGTATGATAACCAACGCTGAGTTCTGTTGTATTAACGGAAAATTCAACGGTCTCTATTGAACCGTCAAAGCCGCCGTCAATTGGAATATCAATGCGGATGCCATTCCCTTCACCGGGGTCATTGTCAATGAAGTATTCCGCAAGATTTATAGTGTCTGCATTAACAGCAGAGCATAATCCATACAGAATTAATGTAAATAGTAAAACTGTCAATAATTTATTAGACATAATTCAGACCTATTCTCCAGAAGAATTGGAAAACCAGATTCGGTATATTTAATTATTTGTTACCGTATCTCTCCTGTTGCCCTGATAGTAATAGTACCGCCCTGAGGCACAGAGCTTGGCGTTACTGAAAGTTCTGTGATAACAGGCCCACCTGTGGGATAGGGCCAGAAGGCAGCGGCAAACGGCCCGCCATAAGCGCCCTGATCGTTGCGAGTGCCATCCGGGTCGTTGTCTGCCGCAATGGGGCGTCCTTTATTTATACTGGGGGAAAGCGTAGCGAGACGATAATTACCGCTGCCTGCATTTAAAAAATCGGGGGGGTCAGTGATCGTGCCGGTTACACTTGCAATACCGTCAGAAGTACCACCTGTATTACAACATAAATTATTATTGAAAGCAGTAACTATCCCATAATTATCATCTATCCCGAAACCAACGTTACTTGTAATTATGTTGTTAGATACTGTAAGTATTGGGCTTGAAGTACCGCCTGACGTTGTATCTATTCCATCGCCTGAATTATAAGCAATAACATTATTATATATATCAGCTTGAGAATCCAAGGTTGCATAAATACCTATTGTATTGTTTACAATTAAATTGTTATGTATTTTTGCTTTTACTGAATCAGAATTAAGATAAATGCCATAATTGGCTCCTCCTATAATACTAAAACCTGCAATTTCCACCTCGTTTGAACCGCTACTATACACACCGCTTATTGTAATCACACTGCTTGTCCCTTGTATTGTTGTGCTTGAGGGGTCACCGCCAATCAATTTAATATTCTTCCCGCTGATTGTTAAATTTCCGGAATAAGAACCCTGTGCTACTTTAACTGTATCACCATAAGTTGCGGCATTAATTGCAGATTGAATAGCTGTATAACAACCTCCTTCTCCTGTCTTGTTGACACAGATAGTGGCTGCAATGCTTATTCCAGCCATAGCCATTACTATCGCGGCTACAACTGAGATCAAAACCATTCCTCTCTTCCAAGTATTTGTTTTCATTTTCTTACCTCCTCCTTAGATTTAATTGTTTACATTTTTATTTCTCGAATATATCAGAACCAAATCTCATAATTATTTAAACTCACTTGCCTTTTTATATCAGTTTCTGTTTTTCTAACTTCTGAGCTTATGCTCTGTGCCACTGTTGCTCCCATACCCCTTACCCCATTTTCCATACACCTTCCCCGCTTCCGCGCTTCATCGCTACGGCTTCAACCTTGTTACATCCTGCATCTTTCCCGCAACTCGCAACTCGTAACTGTCTTTTTTGAATTCTCATGGCTGAAACCCCGTCACCTCCTGCTTCATGTAAATAAAATATCCCTCCCCTGCCTTGATCTGGAAGTCAACTCCAACAGGTTGACCGTTAAGATAACCTGCTGTTTCAAATTTGCCTGTGCCGGTATTGTACCTTTGAATGCTTGAAACAAATGTCTCATCACCTATTGCCTTGAGCAATGTGAAGGCTGATGCATTCGCTGTCTGGCATGGTGTGCCTGCCCAGTTAACACTTGTCTTTAGATTAAATGCAGGGCAGTTATTCTGTGAGAGTCCTATATCCATATCTTCTTTCAGATAAATTACAAGCCCCTCACCTGCGATCAGCGGAAAGTTATCTCCGCTTGCAATTCCATTTTCATTAAAAAATGCTGTCTGCACGATCCCACCTGTCCTGTTATATCTCTCTATCTTCTCCACCTTTGTCCCGTTGGCGTCTATTACACTTAAGTATGTGAAGGCATTTATATTTGTATTTGCAGGAGAGCTGATAAGGTTGAAGCCTTTCTTAAGATTGATGGGAATACTTATTGGTTTGGATAATGGATTGAGAGGGTTACTGCCTGCGTCAACTTCTACTTTGTCAGTGTATCCATCTCCGTCTGTATCAGCTTTCAACGGGTCTGTACCAAGAGCTGTTTCCTCGCTATTTGTCAGACCGTCATTGTCTGCATCTGTATCGCATACATCGCCGATACCGTCATTGTCTGTGTCAGTCTGGTTCCAACTGGAGTAACCGGGACAGTTGTCGCACGCATCTCCAACTGCGTCAAAGTCTGAGTCTGCCTGATCGGTGTTCGGCACATACATACAGTTATCGTCACAGTTAGTACTGTTCCATACTGAGCATGGGGAATCGCCTGCAATACCGCTGCCGTCGCCGTCACTTGGGATACCATCAGAGTCAATATCAGCATTACAATCAGGGTCGCCTGTGTCATACAATCCATCACAGTCGTTATCATATTGGTCTTCACATGTGATATCTCCTATTGGACCCTCGACCTGCGGCGTCCCGGGAACGCACTGCTGTTCAACAACTGCACCCTGATAGCAAATTACCCAGCCACCTGCTGCACACATACCTGTCCCGCAAGAGGTATACACAGCAGGATAATCTTCATCTGCCCGTCCTGAGCAGTTTTCATCGATGCCATTGCAGTTCTTATCTTCCGCGCCGGGATGTATACCCGCATCGGTGTTATTACAGTCATCTCCCGGAGTTAACTGGCAGCCGGCAGGCTCACAGCCGCTGCCTCCGCAGGTGCCGGAAATCACTTTGCTGAAATATCCATCAGCGTCATTATCACAATAATAATCATAATCGACTAACGTAACCGCCGGGCCTGTGCGCACCGGCCAGACTGCATAGCTTTTGTCTTTTGTAGTTTGCACGAAAGTCGATTCTTCTAAAGTATACAAATACCCTTCAAGCATATCAATCACAAATGCCTTGTTCCGGTCACCCGCTGTAGTTGAGGTCCAATATACATTGAATGATGCATTTATGAAGGGATTACCTGATGGTAAAGCAGGAAGGCCTCTTGAGTAATCGATCAGGCTTCTTATCTCCTTTCTGTTCGGCATCCGCCAATCATGGTATCCTCCGTCGCAGCCGGGGTATAGTCCGTTGTTTATGTCCTTTATAAAATCCAGGCCATGCTGCCATGTGACCTTGCCGTCTCCGGCAGTGGCATCGTTATCATATCCGGGATATTTTGTCTTCATGCAGTTGCCGTCCTTGAGCCAAACCAGGCCTGTAAGCTCATCTGTAACTATTCCGTTTCCGTTGTAGATGAATCTCGGCGCCGGCCATGCAACGCCTGCTTTCACATCCCCGTCGTCTCCTGCTTTATAGCTGACAGTATGCCCGGTCTTCCATACTTCTGCCGGAGCTGCTACGCGCGTTATACGCACCGGCAAAGCAGGCCATGCACTGCCGATCCGTGTGTAACGCCCCACCTGGCCCGTATTGAGATTAGCAGTCCACATAGACTGGACAGCCTTTGTATTATTTTTGGAAGACGACCATAATCCACCGCCTCCAGTGCCAGCCAGCGCACCCGCGTCTAATCTGCTTTCAAGTTCATTGATGTTCGGGATTATCCAATCCGTGTAGCCGCATACGTTCAGGTTATTGGCCGCGTCAATAGCTGAGTCCCAACTAAGCGATCCAATGCCGCTGATGATCAACTGGTATCGCGGCCATATCAACCCTGTAAGATTATCGGTAATGATATCTGAAATCTGGCTGTTGTCACAGTCGGAGGTCTGGTCCGCACAGGGGCCTAAGTTGTTGCAGTATGTTGTCTGATATCTGGGGTTAGGCCATGCGACACCGGCTCGTATCTCACCATCCTGCCCGGTACCGGCGCAATCGATCTCTGTTCCCGCGGTGTCATAACATTTGGTCTGCCCGGTCTGGGGAAGCTGGATCGTCCCTGAGGCAAAAACGGTTGATGCAGCCAAGAAAAATAATACACCAACGAAAATTGTGATTTCCCTTTTCATGCTAATCCACTTAAAGTATAGTGTCAAAGCAGCGGAATCCAGTTCCTTAATAAATTTGACAATCATTGCACTGTTCCATTAAATTTAAGTTATCTTGCACACAACTAAAATCTTTTAAAAAAGAGGTAATGTTATGAAAACTGCTAAAAAAACCCTGGATCATTCTTTTCTCCCTTTTTCTTCATTCATTGAATACAAAATAAAGTTAGCTGAGTTAAAGGCTTCCCTCCATATAAAAAAGGCGTCTGTTACTGATGCCTGCAAAATACTTGATAGCTATATGAAGCCTCCTCACAAACTCAGCGATGATATTCTTCAAATGAGAAATGTCTCACATCTCAATCGTTTAATATAGTTTGAATTCATTACGTAAATATTCCCGTTCCCCGATTACTGCCTTCGGGGACAAGCTTGTGGGAATGACAACCGTTTCCACTTCTTTGACAGCCTGAATATCCTTATGCTAAATTTTAGTAAAAGGAGATTTAATTATGTTAAAAGCACTTGAACTGCCAAAAGTTGAATACATAACCTCGCCGGAAGGCAAACCAAAATCTGTAGTGGTAAGCCTTGAAGACTGGAAACGCATAACTGAGACCTTAAAAATAATGTCGAGCAAGGAATTAACACAGTCCATCAAACGGGCAAAGCAGCAATTGCGCCATAAGACTAATTTGCTGTCCCTTGACGAGGTATTTGAAAATTTATAAACCATATTTCACTCCTGAATTTCTTAAACAGGCGAAAAAATACCGCCATCTCAAAAAACTTCTTCTTAAAAAGATACAACTCTTGTCAATAGCCCCATACACAAACTGCAAAAGTGAGCTTCTCGTCGGAGAACTCATTGGAACACACCCCTGCCCCCTCTTGATAGAGGGGAATTAATGTTTGACAATATCTCAATTCTCCTGTAAATTTAAATTGAGGTGATAAATTATGAAAAGTAAAAAAGCTGATCCCAAACGAGCAAAAAAGCTTCTTGAAAAGCTTAGAAAAAGCATCGCAAAAAATCCTTCCCCTATTTTTACGATGAGTAAAGAAGAAGTCATCAAGCAACTTCGTAAAACAAGGGAAGAAATCTGGGAAGAAAAACTTGCGGCTCGTCGTTGATTCCAATGAATATATATTTGCCTTTGGTCCGGCAAAGGCGGATTCATCTTTAAGGTTACTGGAAAAACTGTTTGAATCAAAACACGCGTATACCATCCATATTCCCCGAACAATATTCGAAGAAGTAAAACGCAATTTACTTCCAGTATCTCTCTGTGAATTCATAATCTTCATCAATGAAGCAGCCTCTATTGATGAAGATTTTTTTGTACCTTTTGAGATAGCTTTCAAATACGAACGCAAAGGGCTTAAAACTGCTGATGCCTTTATCGCGGCATACGCCGAATGGGTAGGCGCTGATGTACTCGTCACCGAGAACCGGCACTTCCTGAGCCGCAATCCCAATTTGCCCTTTAAAGTTTTAACCGCTGATAAATGTCTGAAACTCATTTCCAAGTAAGTCCTTTTTGCCTCCACCTTTTTAAAAAGGGGTCAAAGTCATCTTCTCAGTCTGCGAATGCCGCGCAAGAAAGTTCCGGAAGTTTGTAAACTGCTCTCCGGAAATATGTAAAGAATCAGATTCAAACACCATAATATTTCTCACCATTGGCCCTCACGAAAAGGCCTATTCTTAAAATTTCCCCTTGCCTCTTTTCCAAAGAGGGGGGATTCGCAAGGCTTTTACAGCTCTGCGAATTTATGCTATATTAAGTCTAACCATATTTGAAAAAGAGGCATCACTCTTATGAAACCAAAACTTAAAGCAACAATAACAAAAAAAACTCCTACAAGCATTTACATGGAAATAAACAAAGAGACTTTTGAAACTTTCTGTGATGCAGCCGGCATTTACAGAAAGGAATTCTTCAGACTTCTTGATCTCTCGGAGGAAGACCATAAAAAGGGACGTGTTACAAAAAGAGAATCCCTCTCGGAACTCCGTTTCATTGGACATCATAATCAAATTTACAACTACGATATCTTCAAATAGTAATCTTTTTCCCACCCGCAGCGCTGAAAAGCGCTGTCTATATTTTCCGAAGCTCATCTAATCACTCTCAATAGGTGTTAACCACAGACCTAAAAGATAAAAGGGACTCTATTCCCGACAAGCGGGAATGACATTATTCAAAAAATCTCCCTTGGCCCCTCTTTGCCAAAGAGGGGGATTTTCGTGTCAATGACAAAAATCATTTAAAAGAAACCCTGATCAATGAGCACTAAATGTTATCCTCCTGATGGCTCATACCCTCAAGCCACCAGGAGGATCGTCTTGGCTAATACTGCAATAGCCTAACCGGACTTGCCAGTTCTTTCCTCTGCACTATCACTTAAAACAAGTCACTTAAAACATCATTGTTGTCTTCATTGCTTTCAACTACATCGTTACCAGCATCAATTACAGCAAGTATATAGCCAGCTTCTGATGAATTATTCATAAACGTGTCATTGAAAACTATATTGGCAGAATCACCTGCGTGAAGTTTTTTGATAACTCTCTTTTTGAGAAGTTTAGGACTTCCATCCCCAAGAGGCACAAAATAATATTTGATCATAAAAGATACTGCATGTTTGTTGCCCTGATTTGTAACTCTAAGTTTTCCATGCACGATCCAGCGAATGTTATGCCTGGTTTCAAGTTTCTTTGATGTCAGAAAAGTCCATTTGCCTGTAAGGTCAGGTAATTGTATATCAGACATACAATCTGAGTCTTTATTATCAGTGAGACCATCGCAGTCATTGTCTATGGTGTCACTGCAGGTAGGACTGTTAATTGGTCCTTCCTGCTGAGGAGCGCCGGGCTCGCAGGTATCAATTATAACACCGGCCTGACAGAGCAACTGGCCTGATGACTGACAAGCTCCTGTTCCGCAGGTATTCTGTGTTGATACATAATCTTCGTCAGATGTTCCATTGCAATTTTCGTCAACTCCGTTACAATTATTGTCAGAGGCAGCAGGATTGATCCCTTCATTATTGTCATCGCAGTCGCCCTGAATTTCTGTGTATCCATCTTTGTCATTATCGATCTGCCTTGCAGAACATCCATTCTCATCCGCTGTTTCATTGGCAGGGGTATCAGGACATGCATCCTGACAGTCTGCTATACCGTCATTATCAGAATCTGTATCTGCCACACCGCAGCCGCATATTCCAGGCTCTGTCTTGTTCGGATCATTCGGGCAATCATCTTTTGCTGTCACTGAAACATTATCATAAGCCGAAGCCTCGCCGTCGTTTACCTTTAATTCCAGCACATAGGTTCCGGCTGCATCCGGTGTAAAGGAAGGTGTTGCCGTATCAGGAGAAACAATGTCTCCATTGGTCAAAGAACTGCCGCCTCCCACTGCGACAAAACTCCAAAGATAACTAAGCGCACCGGGCCCGTTATCAGGATCATTGCTTGCCGAACCGTCAAGGACAGCAGTCTGGCCTAACAGTATCTCAATATCAGCCCCGGCATTTGCATTTGGAGCCACATTGCGAGCAGAGGCTTTGACCGCTGTGTCATCACTTGATGAAGCGTCACCGTCGCTCACTGTAAGTCTGAGAACATATGTCCCGTCAGCATCCGGGACAAAGTTCGCTATAGCCTTATTTCTGTCAGCTATATCATTGTCACTTAAATTACTTCCCGATGGCATATCAAAAAAGCTCCACAGATAAGACAATGGCTGCGGCCCGTTATCAGGGTCACTGCTCTCACTGCCATCGAGATACACGGCTGTTCCGGTGAATGCATTCTGGTCAGTGCCTGTGTCGGCATTTGGCGCTACATTAGGCATACTGGAAATAATTTCTACTTCATCCGGGTCACTGTCAAGCGCCCCGTCATTTACGATCAGCTTCAATCTGTACGTTCCATTAATATCCGGAGTAAACATCGGCTGAGGACTTGCCGGATCAGAAAGTGATAAATCATTGATACCGCTTCCGGCAGGCACTTCCATGAATGACCATAAGAATGTTATTAAGTCCTGATCAGGATCAAAACTGTTACTGCCATCCAGGGTAACCGGCTGTCCGGTTATTACATTTTTATCAGAACCTGCATCAGCAACCGGTTTAGTATTACACTCGCCGCTTTTAGCTATAGAAATACCTGCAGCCTCAGCGTAACATAGATTCAGATAGGTCACTCCATCACATCCGCATACAGGATCGCTACTTATTGGACAATCTGTAGATTTTCCAATGCACACTCCGGTACTGTTGCAGCTACCTTCATCTTTTTGACAATAAAAGTCATTATCGCAATCATTATTGGTCAAACACACCACAGGACATGCCTGTTCATTGCATGCCTGCTGATTTGAACCTATACAATCAGCGCCACCATTCGCAGGAGCAGGATTAGTACACGTCCTTGCCTGTGTGCCGCCTCCGCATTCTGCCGAGCATACGCCCCAGTCACTCCATCC